>CAZZZU010000098.1:0-16686 GCA_964658805.1 uncultured Steroidobacteraceae bacterium | reverse complement strand
TGCCGGCCTCGAGTCGGAACGCATTGCCGTGCTCTATCCGGACCGTCACCTGGATTATTACGCCGGCAGTCGCTGGGGCGGGCCGCTCGAACAGGTGGTTCAGGATCTGGCGATCGAGGTGCTGCGTGGCCAAGCGCTGTTTCGCAGTGTCGATGCGGACACCTCGGCGTTTGCCAGCACGGCGTGGCTGGAATTGGATGTGACCGATTTCCAGGCCGAATACGCCGACGCTGCGCGCGCGCCGCGGGTTCACGTGCATTTCGTGGCGCGTCTCGGCAATGCCCTCGACCGCAAGGTGCTCGGCCGCTTCGAGGCGGACGCCGTGACAGCGGCGGCAGACAACCGCATGAGCGCGATCGTGGCTGCCTACGAACAGGCTGCCGACCAGGCGCTCGCCGCGATCGCGGTCGACGTCGCCGGCGTGCTGCGACCTTAAGTGCCGGCTGCGGCGTGTAACGCCTGCGCCGCTTCGGCCGTCTCGATGGCGCTGCCGATTTCCAGCCACTGCGATTCGAGTGCCGCCATGTCGCGTTCGAGCGTCGCCCAGCGCCGCTGCAGCGCCGGGTCGAGCGGCGCGGCGGCGAGCTCGAGTTCGAGACTGACGCGCGTCGCGACGAGTGACGCGAGTTGCGCTTCGGTCTGTTCGAGGCGTTGTCTGAGCTTCGGTGTTGGATCGCGCCCGCGGGCCGCCCTCGCGCGCAGCGGCCGCGCCGGCGTCGGGTCGCCCGACTCCGCGGCACGCTGCCTGAGCCAGCGTTGATAGTCGTCGAGATCGCCGTCGAAGTCGGTGAGCCGCCCGTCCGCGACCAGCCACAACGTATCCGCCACCGACTTGATCAGATGCCGGTCATGCGAAACCAGCACGAGCCCACCTTCGAAGCTTTGTAGCGCCACGGTCAGCGCATGCCGCATGTCGATGTCGAGATGATTGGTCGGTTCATCGAGCAACAACAGGTTGGGACGCCGCGCCACCAGCAAACTCAACGTGAGGCGCGCCTTTTCGCCGCCGGAAAAGTTCGCCACCGGTTCGAATACACGGTCGCCCTGGAAGCCGAAGCGGCCCAGGTGATCGCGCACCTGGGCATCGTCGCCGCCGGCGAAGTCCGGTCCGCCGAGTTGCCGCACGTGCCAGAAGGCGTCGCAATCCGCTTTGAGATGGTCGAGTTGCTGCTGGGCGAAATAGCCGATGGCCAGATCGGCTGCGGCGATGCGCCGGCCCTGCAAAGGCGGCAGCTCGCCGCCGAGCATCTTGGTGAGCGTCGATTTGCCGGCGCCGTTCGGACCAAGGATGGCGATACGATCCGAGGGACCGAGCGAGCGATTGACGTGACTGACCACTGCCGTCGCACCGTAGCCGCAGGCGGCCTGTTCGAGCGTCAGCAAGGGCCGCGGCAGCTTGAGCGGTTTCGCAAAGCTGAACTCGAATGGACTGTCGACATGGGCCGCATCGACGCGCGGCATGCGCTGCAACATTTTCAGCCGGCTTTGGGCCTGGCGTGACTTGGTGGCTTTGGCACCAAAGCGCGTCACGAAGTCGGTGATCTCGGCGATGCGCCGGGTCTGGCGCGCGTGCAAGGTGGCCTGTTGCGCAAGCTCCTCGGCGCGCTTGCTTTCGAATTGCGAATAATTGCCGCGATAGGCACGGATGCCGCGATTTTCGATATGCAGCACCTGATCGATGATGACGTCGAGAAATTCGCGATCGTGCGAGATCATCAGCAGTGTACCGGGGTAGCCGGTCAGCCAGTGCTCGAGCCAGACGATGGCATCGAGATCCAGATGATTGGTGGGCTCGTCGAGCAACAACAAGTCGGCGCGTGAGCACAGCGCCCGCGCAATGGCCAGACGTACCCGCCAACCACCCGAGAATTCTGCGACCGTGCGCGCAAGGTCGGCAGTCTTGAAGCCGAGTCCGTGCATGACGGCGGCGGCGCGTGCTGCAGCCCGATAGCCGTCGATGGCCTCGAATTCTGCGTAAAGGTGCGCCAGTTGCATGGCGGCGTCGCGCAGCTGGGCGGCGTCGATGGCGGTCTCGATGCGCCGCAGCTCAGCATCGCCATCCAGCACGAATTCGATGGCAGGCCGCGCGCTCGCGGCGATCTCCTGCTCGACGTAGGCAATCCTGATCTGAGTCGGGAGCTCTATCTCGCCGCGATCGGGGCTGAGTTCGCCACGCAGCGCCGCGAACAGGCTCGACTTACCTGCGCCGTTCGCGCCCGTGATGCCGACCTTGCTGCCGCGGTACACATTGAAAGAGGCATTCTCGAACAGCGGCGCCGGGCCGCGCCTGAGCGTGAGATCCCGGGCGGACAACATGACGCGGCGTCAGGACGTGCGGCGCAGGGAACGCGGCGGGCCGGCATCGCACAGCGCGGCGTGATGCGCGCGCCCGGTCGACTGCTCCTGCAGGATGCCAAGCAGCTTGTGCGCTTCCATGGGATCGCCGAACAGCCGGCCTTGTGCATAAAAACAGCTGTGGTCGCGCAAGAACTCGAGCTGCTCGTGTGTCTCCACGCCCTCCGCGATCACCTCGAGATCGAGACTCTTGCCCATGTCGATGATGGTACGCACGATCGCCGCGTCGTTGGAGTCGACGGCGACGTTGCGCACGAAGGACTGGTCGATCTTCAGCGTGCCGATGGGAAACTGTTGCAAGGCCGAAAGCGATGAATAGCCCGTGCCGAAATCATCGATGGCCAGGTTCAGGCCCATCGCATACAACTCGTTCAGCAGTCCGATGGTTCGCTTCGGTTCGGTCATCAAGGTGGTCTCGGTGACCTCGAGTTCGAAGTGGGTCGGCGAGACGTCGTGGCGGCGAAAGGCGGCGCGGCAGCGTGCGATGAAGCTCGACTGCTTCAATTGGCGCAACGACAGGTTGACGGCGATGCGGCCCGGTGACGGCACGATCTTCTGCCAGGCGGCGTAGTCCGAACAGACACGGTTCAACACCCAATCGCCGATTTCCAGGATGAGGCTCGATTCTTCAGCCAGGGGAATGAAGGTGGTCGGCGAAATATCGCCGTGCCCGGGCAGCCGCCAGCGCAGCAACGCTTCGGCACCCACCACCTGGCCGGTGCGCAGGTCCACCTTGGACTGGTACAACATCACGAACTCGTCGCGTTCCAGGGCACGACGCAGCTTGGCCTTGAGCATCAGCCGCTCGACCGCCGCTGCATTCATGTCGGGCACGTAGAACACGCAGGAATTGCCGCCGTTCTGCTTGGAGTGGTACATGGCCGCGTCGGCATTGCGGATCAGATCGATCACATTTTCCGCATCGTACGGGCAGATGGCGACGCCGCAGCTGGCGGTGAGGTACACCTCCTGCTGGTTCACATAGAAGGTGCGGCTGATCTCGTCGAGCAGCGTACGCGCCAGCCGGCTCAGGTTTGCACGGTTGTCCGTTTCCATCGGCAGGTCGTCGATGAACATGGCGAACTCGTCGCCTGCGAGCCGCCCGATGACCGCATCCTTGCTGAGGTTGCGCGTCAGGCGTTCGCTCAAGATCTCCAGCGTCCGATCGCCGGCAGCGTGGCCGAAAGTGTCATTCACTTCCTTGAAGCGATCGAGGTCCAGATACAACACCGCAAGCGCGCGCTTGTCGCGCCGCGTGCGTGCGATCGCCTGCTGCAATAGATGCTGAAACTGCATGCGGTTCGGCATCTTCGTCAGGGTGTCATAGCGCGCCAGATAGCGGATGCGCCGTTCGGCGCGTTTGCGCTCGGTGATGTTGCGCGCCACGTAGATGTTGCCCTGCAGCTGCGGGTCTTCGCTGTCGATGGTCGAGCACGCCATCGAGACGGGTATCGTCTGCCCGCTCGCCGTGCGCATCACCGTTTCGCGTGCCTCAGACAGAACCTGGCCGACTTCGAAGGCGTCCCGGTGCGACTCATCGACGAAGGCGGCGAGCGGCTGTCCGATCAATTCCTCGTCCGAGTGTCCGAGCAGCTCCCGCGCGGCCTCATTGGCACTCTTGAGTGTGCCGTCCGGTGTGGTTACGAGCACCGCGTCGCCGAGCGAGTTCAGCACGGTATTCAGATAATTCCGGGTGATCGTGGTTTCGTTGAGCTTCTGTCGCATACGCTCGAGAGCGAATTGCAGATCGCCGAGTTCGTCGTGACGCGCGACTTCGAGCGGCCGCGTGTAGTCGCCTGCGCCGATGCGGTCGGCGCTCGAGATCAACGCCGAGATGGGGCCTGACAGCTGTCGCGCGATGAACCACGCGCCGAGCAGGCCGAGCAGCAACAGCGGCAGGGCTACGATCGTGAAGACGCCGCGGATGCGCTTCACCTGCACGCCCTGGTGATTCAGCAGCTGCGAGCGGATGCTGGCCAGCGTCTCCTGCATCTCCGCGCGGCTCATCCAGATTTCCAGATTGCCGACGCGCACACCGGTTCCGTTCGGCGGGTTCGAATGGATGCTCGACTGCAACATGTAGGGGCCATCGACCGTGGGTCGAGATGCCGGGTTGGCGGCACTGAACAGCACGTTGTTGCGTGCGTCGACGACCTCGACGCGTTCGATGTCGCGTTCGTCCAGGAGCTTGCCGGCGATGGCGTTGACGGCCGTCTTGTTACCGGCGCTCAGGACGGGCGCAAGCGAGGTGCTGGTGATCTTGCTCAGCGACTCGGCACGCGCTTCAAGATCCGCCTCGAGCGTTTGCGCCACCGTCGCGTAAGTCAATTGATTGGCGTCGCGGGTGTTGACGCGGTGTTCGTAGAACGCGAGACCACCCAGCAATACTGCCAGCACGCCGGCAACCGCCAGCGCAATGAGCAGATAGTTGGTCTTCAGGCTGCGCGCCATCTACGTACCGTCTCCGGGAGATTACCGCTTAAACATCAGCATGATACGCGTAACCGCCCACGTCGATAAAGGGCAAAGGTACAATCCTTTGCGAATGACGCGACATATGCGAATCGATATTTTCTCAGACCCCGTCTGTCCGTGGTGCTACCTCGGCAAAAAGCGTTTCGATCTGGCGCTTGCCGCACGGCCGCATTACGAGCCGCGGATTTTCTGGCGGCCCTACGAGCTCAATCCGGACCTGCCTACGGAGGGGTTGGAGCGTGCCGCTTATGTCGCGACGCGCGTGTCCGATCCTGAGCGCCTCGCCGCGAGCCAGCGCGAGCTGCAACAGCTCGGCGAGGCAATCGGGATCCGGTTTCGCTTCGATCTCATTGAACGGATGCCCAATACGCGCCGTGCGCATTTACTGATCGCGCTCGCCGGGCGTCATGGACGCCAGGCCGCGGTGAAGGAGCGTCTCATGCAAGGGTATTTCACCGAAGGCCGCGATATTGGTGACCTGGAGCAACTGGTGCAGTTGGGCGCCGAGGCGGGACTGGCCGAGCGCGAGTCACGCAATGCCCTGGTGCTGCGCGCAGGTCAGGATGGCGTCGTCGCCGCGGAACGGCATGCGGCCGTGATCGGCATCACCGGCGTACCGACCTTCATTTTCAACAGCCAGTACACCATCTCGGGTGCGCAGGACGTCGCAGTCATGACGCAGGTCTTCGATCAGGTGGCCGCCATGACGGTGCCGCAAGAAGCATCGTAGTGCACATCGGCGAACTCACCGGGCAGGTGCGTACCCACATCGTCGAGTCGCCCGAAGCCGGCTGTGCATTACATCACCATGCATTGATGCCGTTCTTGCAAATGCAGCGCGCCGCGCGAACGGCCGGCATCGAGATCGAAGCGGTCAGCACCTTTCGTGATTTCGAGCGTCAGCTCAGCATCTGGAACGGTAAATTCAATGGTGCGCGGCCCATGCTGGACGCAGCGGGCGCGCCGCTCGCGGGCGCTTTGTTGCCGGAGCCGGCGCGCGTCGCGGCGATCCTGTTGTGGTCCGCGCTGCCCGGCGGCAGCCGGCACCACTGGGGTACCGACCTCGACCTGATCGATCGCAGCGCCGTGGGAGCTGCATACCGACCGCAGTTGAACCGTGCGGAGTATTCGCCTGATGGCCCGTTCGCACGGTTGGCGGCGTGGTTGGCGGCGCATGCATCGCATTATGGATTTTTCCGGCCGTTCAAGGGCCTGAAGTCGGGCGTGCAGCCGGAGGAATGGCACTGGAGTTTCGCACCGGTGGCGGAGCCGGCACGGCAGCGCTTGACGGCCGCGGCGCTGCGCCGCGTCATCGAGAGCGCGCCGCTGGCAGGCAAGGCAACCGTGTTGCGCAATCTCGATGCGCTACACGCGCACTATATCGAGACGATCGACCTACCGTGAAGGGTCCACGGTACCGTTCAGGCCCAGAGCCGCTTCAGGTGATCCAGCATCAGGCCGCGCACGTGACCGAGTTGCGTGTCGTCCGAGGTAAATAGCGGCGGACTGCGTCGCAGCATCGGCCAGCGCTCGTTGCGCAACACGCGGCTCAAGTACACCAGATTGCGATCGATGGCTTCGAGATACGGGTTCTTGCCGTCGAACAATTTTTCGACATATCGATACGCATGTTCGAATTCACCTTCGAGCCGTTCAAGGCGCGTCTGCCGAACGAATGCCGGCGTCTTGCGCAACAAGTCGAGCCCGGAGCTATAGCGCACCTGTAGTGCGCCGTCATCGTCGGTGGCCGCGGCGACGCCGCCGAGCACGAATTCAGGATACAGGCGGTCGCGGCATTTTTCGAGATAACACCGGTCCGCCATCTGGGCGATAAGGTCTGCAGTACCGAGCAGGTGGCCCAGTTTGCGGTCGCGCGGGTCGGCCAGCTGAATCTCGTTCAGCTTGATTTCATAACCCGTGAAATGCACCACGCGGGTCGAAACCGGCACCCACTCCTCCATGCCAATCGTCGGCAGATAGCGCGCCAGGAAACGTGCGCCACGTGTGACGTGGTAGAGAGTAAATTCCGCGCCGTTGGTGTATTGGCTGTCACCGATTTCGCGGATGTAGCCCGCGTCGTGAAACAACGAGGTGACCAACGCCATGGTGGCGCGATCGGCACCGAAACGTTGTCGCGCCTCGACGCTGCGCTCATAACCAACCAACATGCGTGCCATCGCAAGCGTCATGTCGAGGGAATGCTGGCGATCGTGATACACGGTGTCGACACCGTGATAACCCGGCATCCGGCCCGTGAAAAGCCGGTCAAAATCGTCGAATGCCTGCGCTACTTTTTCGAAGCTTGCGTCGGGCCAGCAAGCAGCAAAAAGCTCCTGCACTGCGGCCGCGACCGCGGCAGTGGAACTGACTTGAACAGTGTTCGTAACATCGTAATCGTTACGGCGCAGGTCGTGCATCGCGGCATCTTAGTCCCTTCGTATTGGCTTTGCCACGGATCTGCCTCACCTTATCGAACAGTTTTTCTCAATTAAGTAAGGTCCATTTCGGTGCGTGTTCCCGAGCGCGCATTTAGTAAACCTTGAGGCCGCCGAATTTTTGTTTCAAGCGGTGAGCAAGCACTGCATAACCTGTGCAGAACCCGATGATAAGTCCGATGACGCACGCGCACAGCAGCAGCCAGGGCCTCGCAGGAGTCTCCTTATCACCGGACGCAACAATATCGGGCGGCGCGTTTCGCAGTGCATCGAGCTGTTGGCGCAGCGACTGCAGTTCACTGCGTGCCGCTGCCTCTGCGAGCGCAGGCGTGATGGCACGCGTGCGAGAAATTTCCTCTTCGAGATGCGCGAGCCGAACGGTCGCAGGCTCATGAGTCGTGAGGTACGCGGATTTGACCCAACCGATCGTGCCATCGACGGTGCGCACCTGCGTGTACTCGCCGTTCACGCTCATGGTCTCGAGTGTGGCGCCGGAGTGCAAGGTCGCCAGGCGTGGCCCCTTGTCGTTCTCCTGGCTGTAGACGTTGAGGACGATCTCATCACTGACGTAGGCGGGATCGGCTGCCGCGGCCCTGGCCAGAAGAGCCAAGCCCAGGGCCGCCCACCCGCATTTCACGCCGCGATGCCTGTCTGCTTGAGCAGCGGCCGCACGTCGGGTTGCCGTCCGCGAAAGCGCACGAAGGCATCCATCGCATCGACACTGCCGCCGCGCGCGAGAATGGAGTCGCGAAACCGCATTGCGGTACTCGCATCGAACACGCCGGCTTCTTCGAACGCCTCGAAGGCGTCCGCCGCCAATACTTCGGCCCACTTGTAGCTGTAGTAGCCTGCGGCATAACCGCCCGAGAAAATATGGGCGAAGCTCGCAGGCATGCGATTGAACGGCGCGAACGGCACGACGGCAACGCGCTTGCGAACACTGTCGAGCGTCTCCGCCACCCGCGCGCCGAGCGCCGGATCGAAGCTCGCGTGCAACTCGAAATCGAAACTCGCGAACTCGATTTGCCGCAACGTGCCGAGTGCGGCGTTGAACGTACGCGTACCCAACAGCCGCTGCAGCATGTCGAGCGGCAACGGCTCACCGCTGCTGACGTGCGCCGAGATCAAGGGCAGCACTTCGGCGCGCCACACGAAATTTTCCATGAACTGGCTCGGCAATTCGACCGCGTCCCAGGCCACGCCGTTGATGCCGGCGATGCTGGGATAGGCGACGCGGGTCAGCATGTGATGCAACCCATGACCGAATTCATGAAACAGCGTGGTGACTTCGTTATGGGTGAGCAGTGACGGCGATGTGCCGACCGGTGCTGTGAAGTTACAGACCAGCTGCGCCACCGGGGTGGAGGTACCCGACGGCAGGGACTTGGCGATCACACATTCATCCATCCACGCGCCGCTGCGCTTGTCGTTGCGCGAATACGGATCGAGATAAAATCCGGCGACCACTTGCTCGCCGTCGTCGACGAGATCGTAAAAACGCACGCTCGGATGCCAGACGCTAACTGCGGCATTCTCGCGCACCCGGATGCCGTACAGCTTGTAAACCAGGGCGAACAAGCCGTGCAACACTTTGGGCAGGGGAAAATACGGCCGCAGCGCTTCCTGCGAGACTTTGAACCGCTGCTCTTTCAGCTTCTCGCTGTAGAAAGAAATGTCCCAGGCATTCAGTTTGCGGCCTGCGAATTCTTCGAGGTCCGAGAATTCTTCGCGCGCGGCTGGCATGCAACGCCGTGCGAGATCGTCCAGAAACGACAGGACCTGTTTGCTGCTCTTGGCCATGCGGGTCGCGAGCGCGTAGTCGGCGAAGTTCTTGAACCCGAGCAACTGCGCCAATTCATGTCGCAGAGGCAGGATTTCGGCAATGATGTGGTTGTTATCGAAGCGGCCGGCGCTCGGCCCGAGCTCGGAGGCACGCGTCACCCAGGCTTCGTAGATGTCGCGACGCAAGGATTCGCTCTCGGCGCTTTCCATCACGGTGACATAAGTGGGCTGGTCGAGCTTGAACAGCCAGCCGTCCTGATTGGCTTCCCGCGCATCGGCGGCCGCGCGATCGACGGCATTGGCGGGCAGCCCGGCGAGCTCCGCCGTGTTCTGCACGCTGCGAGAATAGGCGCGCCCTGCATCGAGCACGTTTTCCGAGAATTTGGTGGCGAGCTGCGCGAGCTTCTGCATGACGTCGCGGTAGCGGCTCTTTTTTTCCGTCGGCAGATCGACGCCCGCGAGCCTGAAGTCGCGCAGCGCGTTCTCTACCACCTTGCGTTGGGTCGCATCGAGCGTCTCGCCCTCGTTCTGCAAGATCCGCGCATAGGCCGCCTGCAGGTGCTCGTTTTGGCCGAGCTCGGAGGAGTAGGCCGTGAGCAGTGGCACGCATTCGTTGTAAGCCTCGCGCATGGCAGTCGAATTGGCCACCGCGTTCAAGTGCCCGATGGGACTCCAGACGCGGCTCAGGCGATAACTCAGCTCCTCGACCGGCACGATCAGCGAGGCAAAGGTGGGATCACGTTGCGCCGCCAGCTCAGTGAGCCGGGCGCGGTTTTCGGCAAGTATGTGCTCGAGGGCGGGTTTCGCGTGTTCGGGCTGGATGCTGCCGAAAGCCGGCAACGTTTCGAGGTCTAACAGTGGGTTATTCACCTCCGCATTCTAGCAGAGTGGCACCCGCCGACCGCCGGGCAGGAGGTCCGCGCAACCACGTATGATGGCAAGCTCGCGCCGACGTGGCGTGGGCACGGAGAAGGATTTGGCTGAGCAGACTTTCGATCTCATTTGCGTGGGTGGCGGCAGCGGCGGACTCGCCTGCGCGCAGCGTGCTGCGGAATATGGCGCCAAAGTGGCGGTGATCGAACCCAGGCCACTTGGCGGTACCTGCGTGAACGTCGGCTGCGTGCCGAAGAAAGTGATGTGGAATGCAGCGACCCTGGCGCTTGGCCTGGACGATGCCGTGGACTATGGCTTCGACGTTCGGGCCGGAGGGCATGACTGGAGCGCCATCAAGCTCAAGCGCGATGCCTACGTGGGCCGTTTGAACGCCATTTATGCGCGCAACCTGGAGGCCAAGGGCATCAGTTGGGTGCGCGGTTCCGCAAGCTTTGTGGACGCGCATACCATCGAAGTGGCCGGACAGCGCTATACGGCCCGGCACGTGGTCATCGCGACCGGCGGCAGGCCGACGATTCCCGACTTGCCGGGTGCCGAACTCGGGATCACTTCTGATGGCTTCTTCGCGCTCGAACAACGCCCGGCGCGCGTGGCGGTCATCGGTAGCGGCTACATCGCCTGCGAGCTTGCGAGTTCGTTCCACGAACTCGGCAGTCACGTCGATCATTTCATCCGCAAGGATCACCTGCTGACCCACTTCGACGTGATGCTGGGCAAGTCCCTGATGCGCGAGATCAAGGCACAGGGCATCGTGCTGCACGAACATGTGATCCCCGCAGCCGTCCGTGAGCAGGCCGGCAAGAAAACGCTGGTGGCGGCGGACGGGCGCGAGTTCGGCGATTACGACGCGCTGCTCTGGGCCATCGGCCGGGATGCGAACGTTGCCGGGCTACAACTCGAGAAAGCCGGCATCGCGATAGATGCACAGAATTTCGTCAGCACCGACGAGTTTCAGAACACCAACGTGGCAGGCGTGTATGCCGTCGGCGATATCACCGGGCGCGCAGCGCTGACGCCCGTGGCGATTGCCGCCGGCCGCCGGCTGAGCGATCGCGTCTTCAACGGCATGAGCGAGCGGCGGCTGAACTACGAGATGATCCCGACGGTGGTGTTCACGCATCCGCCGATCGGCACGGTCGGCGCCAGCGAAGCCGAAGCGCGGGCGCAGTACGGTGATGCGGTCAAGGTGTACGTGGCGGATTTCACGCCGATGTATCACGCGCTCACGACGCGCAAATCGCGTACCGACATGAAGCTCGTATGCGTCGGACCCGAGGAGCGCATCGTTGGCTGCCACATCATCGGCACCGGCGCCGATGAAATGCTGCAAGGTTTTGCGGTCGCGGTACGCATGGGTGCGACCAAACGTGATTTCGACGAGACGATCGCCATCCATCCTACGAGCGCCGAAGAACTGGTGACGATGCGCTAGCGACGCGCTTCAGGTGTGCTTCACCAGCGCGTCCATCACGGGCCTGGTGTCGGGCCGCACGCCACGCCAGAGCAGAAAGGCCTCGGCGGCCTGCTCCACCAGCATTCCCCAACCCTTGACGACACGGGCGGCGTGCAGTGATTTTGCCCATAGCGTGAACGGCGTATGGCCGCGGCCGTAGACCATGTCGTAGCAGACGGTTTCCTCGCTCACGAGGCCGACCGGCATTTCCGGCATCTGCCCATGCAGGCCCGCTGAAGTCGCATTGATCACGAGATCGTACGGAGGCCCCGCGAGACCGGGCAGTCCGCATGCAGTGATCCGGCCAAGATCTTCGAAGTCGCGTGCCAGTTGCACGGCGCGTGCCTCGGTGCGGTTGGCGATGACCACTTCCTTGAGGTCGCGCTCGAGCAGTGGCGCCAGTATGCCGCGCACCGCGCCGCCGGCGCCGATGATGAGCACGCGCTTGTTGGCGAGCTTGAGGCCCAGATTGTTCTCCAGATCGATGAGCAATCCGAGCCCGTCGGTGTTATCGCCGATCAAATTCGCGCCATCGAAGAAGGCGATGGTGTTGACCGCCTGCGCGCGTTCGGCACGCGGCGTCAGTTCATTGACGAGGTCCGCTGCCGCCTGCTTGTGCGGCAGCGTCACATTGAGACCGCGCACGCCGTCGGTGAGCAACTGTAAGGCGTCGCGACGGAAATGCTCGGGCTTGATGTCAAACAGGCGATACACCAGATTTTGAGCGGTCGCCTTGGCAAACATACCGTGAATGAACGGTGACCAGCTGTGGGCCACAGGGTGTCCGACGACACCGTACAGATCGGGCGGCTCAGCTGGACCCAGCCCGCGCGCGCTCACTCAGCCAGCCACGCGGCCACGCGCTTCGCAAAGTACGTGAGGATGGCGTCCGCGCCGGCGCGCTTGATACAGAGCAACGACTCGAGCGCGATGGCGCGCTCATCGAGCCAGCCGTGACCCACCGCCGCCATCACCATCGCGTACTCGCCGCTGACCTGGTAGACGAACGTTGGCATGCCAAACTCATCTTTGACGCGCCGAACGATATCGAGGTAGGGAAGACCGGGCTTGATCATGACCATGTCCGCGCCCTCGGCAATATCCATGGCGACTTCGCGCAACGCCTCATCGGAGTTGGCGACGTCCATCTGGTAGGTGTACTTGTTGCCCTTGCCGAGCTGTCCGGCGGAACCCACCGCGTCACGGAACGGCCCGTAAAAGCTCGATGCGTATTTCGCGGCGTAGCCCAGAATTCGGGTGTGCACGAGTCCGCCGCTCTCGAGCGCCGCGCGGATGGCGCTGATGCGACCGTCCATCATGTCGGATGGGGCGACGACATCGGCGCCCGCGTCCGCGTGCGAGCGCGCCTGGCGCACCAAGGTCTCGACCGTGATGTCGTTGAGAATATAGCCATGCTCGTCGATCAGCCCATCCTGGCCGTGGGTGGTGAAGGGATCGAGTGCGACATCGGTGATGACGCCGAGTGTCGGGAATTCCTTTTTGATGGCGCGCACGCTCTGTTGCACGATGCCGTCCGGATTCCAGGCTTCGCGTGCGTCCAGCGTTTTCTTTTCGACAGGCGTGTTCGGAAACAGCGCAATAGCCGGAATCTTGAGGTGCATGAGGGACTCGCACTCACGCAGGAGCTCGTCCAGCGACAGGCGCTCGATGCCCGGCATGGAGGCGATGGGTTGCCGCTGTTTACGGCCCTCGACCACGAACATCGGATAGATCAGGGCATCGGTGTTCAAGATGGTTTCGCGCATCAGGCGGCGGGAAAACTCGTCGCGTCGCATGCGTCGCATGCGCATGCCCGGAAATGAAACTGCCGCTGGCCCGGTCATCTTGTAAATGGCTCCTCTTAACCCGTTTTTCGTTCTTCAGCCGGTGGTGGACCGCAGCGCGGTACTATTGCGCCGTTGCAGCGTACAACCGGATGCAGATTTAAGCATGAAGGACGAGGTTCGCGGAAATCAGAAACGCGCGCGTTTTCAGGAACTGTGCCAAGCCCTGCGCCCGGATTTGCTGCGTTTTGCGTTCTGGCTGGCGCGCGACCGCGTGCTGGCGGAGGACGTCGTGCAGGAGAGTTTGCTGCGTGCCTGGAAAGCGCGAGATGCGCTGACCGACGAGCAGGCGGCCAAACCGTGGCTTCTCACCATCGTGCGCCGCGAATTTGCGCGGACGTTCGAACGCAAGCGCCTACCGACCGAGAGTGTCGAGGAACTCATCGCGCGCGAGGAGCCGCTGCTGGCGACCACTGACGATCAGGATTTGGCGGATATCCGGACTGCGATGTTCAAGCTGCCGGATGAATACCGCGAGCCGCTGGTGCTGCAGGTGCTGATGGGTTATAGCTCCGCGGAGATTGCGGCGGAGCTCGGGCTCACTGTGCCGGCGGTACTCACGCGCCTGTTTCGGGCGCGCCGGCAGTTGCGTGAACTGTGTGGCGCGAACGGCGCCGCGGACGGGGAGGTCTGATGGACCACGCTGAATACCGCCGCCGCTTGCTGGAGGAGCCAGCCGTCGCCATGGCAGCAGCGGATATGCGCGCACATGCCGAAGCGTGCGAGGCCTGTGGCGCGTACACGCAGGCGGCACTGGCTTTCGAGGCACGCCTGGAGCGCGCCCTGCAGGTCACCTGGCGTACCGAGGCAAGCGTCAATGTGTTGCGTCCTGCGACGCGGCGCCCTTGGGCGGGCTGGCTGGCGCTCGCCGCCAGCGTGCTCCTCGGAGTCGGGGTGGCGACGACACTATGGACCTTGTCGAGCGAACGGACCCTGGCTGCCGCCGTGGTGGCCCACATGGCGGAGGAACCGGACGCCTGGCGCCGGACCTCGGATGCGGTGGCCGAGCCGCAGCTCGACGGGGTGCTGGCGCAGTCGAAGCTGCGTCTGGCGCGCACCGCCGGCATGGTGAGTTATGCGAACGCCTGCGAATTTCGAGGGCATCGCGTGCCGCATCTGGTGGTGCAGTCGGCTGCCGGACCGGTCACCGTGATGGTGCTGGCGCATGAAACAGCCCTGCGGCGGATGCGTTTCGACGAGGGCGGCTATCGCGGCACCATCGTGCCGTTGCCGGGGCATGGCAGCCTTGCGGTTCTGATGCAGGATCCGAGCAATCGCGAGGCCGTCGACGATATTGCGGCGCGTGTCGCCGCTGCGCTGGTCTGGACGCGCTAGCCGCGCCTTTAGATCCCGACTTCGCCGAGCAGGTCAACCAGTCGCCGCAGGCTGCGGGCAACCGTGGGATGGTCCGCCTCGAACTGCACGGCAATCCGCTCGAGCCGCTCGGGCAGGCCGGCATCGCCGGCCGTGCCGTCGGCGGCGGCCCGCACGTCCGGCAGCACCTGCCCCAGCGACTGGTGCGTGGCAGGGTCCTGGCTGTGCGCCTCACTCAGCTCGGCATGCAGTTGCGCCAGTTGTGCGCGCAGTTTTTCATCAGCCATGGTCAGGTCCTCGGAATCATTACGTCTATTGTGCCATTCGCTCGGGACTCAGGCGCCCCACATCCACGTAGCCGGAGTCCGGTGCGGCAATGGCCGCGTGAATGGCACGATACGCCGACAGCAGGGCATCGTCAGCGCCGAACGGCGGATTGACGATCAACATCCCGCTGCCCGCCAGACCCGCGGTGGCGTCGTCCGGATGTACGGCGAGATCGGCGTAGAGCATCTTCGGAATGCGTAGTGCCTCGAAGCGGCCGTGCACCAGATTACGTTGCGCGGCACTCCGAATCGGATACCACATGAGATAGATCCCGGTTGGCCAGCGGCGATATGCCTCCACGAATGCGCGCACCATCTCCTTGAGTTCGTCGACGCTCTCATAGGGCGGATCGATCAGCACCAGCCCGCGGCGTTCTTCCGGCGGCAAGAATGCCTTGAGCGCCGCATAGCCGTCGCCGATTTCGGTGCGCAGCCGCCCGGGCGTTGCCACTTCGCGTTCGATGGCGCGCGCTTCGGCCGGCAGGATTTCCACGAACAATGCGCGGTCCTGAGCGCGCAGCGCTGCGGAGATCAGTCCGGGCGAGCCCGGATAGCGAGCCAGACGCTTACCCTTGCGGCCACCGACCGCGTTGATGTAAGCGCGCACGACTGCCTCGTCCGGATTCGCCTGAATCAACTTCTGGATGCCGCGCTCTGCTTCGCCGGACTTGGTTGCTTCCGCCGACTGCATGTCATACGAACCGCGACCGGCATGCGTGTCGAGCACGAAAAAGGCGCTGTCCTTGCGCTTCAGCGCATCGAGGCAGACGTGTAGCGCGACGTGTTTGGCGATGTCCGCAAAATTGCCGGCGTGAAAAACATGCCGGTAGTTCAAGCGAGTTCGGCGAGATAGTCGCGCGGCATCAGATAGCGGTACAGCTTTGCTTCCGGCGAGTCGGGCTGTGGTTGCCAGTCGTATTCCCACCGGACTTCGGGCGGCAACGACATCAGGATGGATTCCGTGCGGCCGCGCGATTGCAGCCCGAACAGCGTGCCGCGGTCATAGACCAGATTGAATTCCACGTAACGTCCGCGGCGATATAACTGGAAGGCGCGCTCGCGCTCGCCATAGGCCGCGTCCTTGCGCCGCTCGAGGATCGGCATATAGGCCGGCAGGAAGTGATCGCCGATGCTGCGCAGGAACGCAAACGACTGGTCGAAGCCCTCGAGGTTGAGATCGTCGAAGAACAATCCGCCGATGCCACGGGTTTCGTTGCGATGCGGCAGGTAAAAATAGCGGTCGCACCAGTCCTTGTACTTCGCGTACAGCTCGGCGCCAAAAGAATGGCAGGCCAGCTGGGCGGTGCGATGCCAATGCAACACGTCCGCGTCATGCACGTAGTACGGTGTCAGGTCGAAACCGCCGCCAAACCACCACACCGGTTCTGCCTCAGGCGGCAGTGCCTGGAAGAAGCGGATGTTGCAATGAGTCGTTGGCGCATGCGGATTGCGCGGATGGAACACCAGGGAGAGACCCATGGCCTCGAACGGCGCGCCGGCGATTTGTGGCCGGTTATTCGAGGCGGCCGGCGGCATCTTGTCACCAAACACATGCGAGATCGATACTCCCGCGCGTTCGAATACGCTGCCGCCGGTGAGCACGCGGCTCTCGCCGCCGCCACCTTCGGTGCGGTCCCATCGGTCCGACCGGAAGCGCACGGTGTCGACGCCTTCGACGGCGGCGGTAATGCGATCCTGCAACGCACTCAGGTAGCGTTTAACGGCGGGCGCATCGACCGTCATCCAGCCTCCTAGACTTTTTTCGCGACCGGCTTCGGCACGGAAGCACTCTTGCTCTTGGCGCCTGC
>CAZZZU010000097.1:0-16744 GCA_964658805.1 uncultured Steroidobacteraceae bacterium | reverse complement strand
GCTCAATTGCGCGGAAACGACCCTGCGGTCGGCCTTCAGGTCCCTGCGGGAATTCCCGCAGGCGCACATGACCTTGTGCAATGCCCTCGATGACTACCTGCACCTGCCGCAGGTCGTCATCATACGGGGCGAACGCGCTGCCGCAGAACGCTGGGCCCGCGAATTACGGCCGCTCTATGCGCCGCGCCGCATGGTTTTCGCCATCCCGTCGGATGCCGATGATCTGCCGCCGGGTCTTGCGACAAAAGCGCCGCCGGGCGACACCGTGGCCTACGTCTGCAACGGCATGACGTGTGCGGCGCCGGTGCACGATCTCGCCGAGTTGGCCCGCGCCTTCACTGCGCAACTTCTTTGAGGGTGCCGCCGGCAAGTAGCGACTGCCGAAGCCCGTTCCGCAGGACGCCATGCGCCGCATCGCTATACCGAGGTGCGGCATTCCAGTCGAGCCCCCAAGGCTGCAGCGTGCGTACCGCCTCGGCTTCGTCCACACGACGTGGGAAGAGGTGTGCGTGCAAGGCAGGTTCGACATTGCCGAAAATGGCATAGTTGATGCGCACCGCGCCGGTGACATGCAACAACGCGTCGCCGACGGCACCCATATCGGTCAGGAATTGCACTCTGTCCGCGGCGGTAAGGGCATTCAGATGTGGCACCACGGGGTCCGGTAACAACAGGCAGTATCCGGTCAGCACCTGCTGCTCGGCCAGAATCAGCCAACCGGAGGCCAGTCGCCCGACGCTCGACACGCAAGCGCCCGCTTGGCATGCCGCCACCATTTTATGGATTGTCGTTTGCGGCACGCGTTTGCGCCACGCGGCGCTAGCCGCGCCAGGTGCGAAATGCGCCCGTGTCGAGGTGCACGAAATTCGACGCCCGGTAATAGCCCACGCCGCCGCGCTGCAGATCGAGTGCATGGCCAGCGAGGGCAGCCGTGTCGACGCCGTGCAGGCGCACGTCGATGGCCCGTCCTTGCATGTGCAGGCTGTTGCGGGCGACGCCGGCACTCTTTTCACGTAGTCGCTCGTTGGTACGAGGTGAACGATACCCAGAGATCACTTCAAAGGAAGCGGCCCGGCCGGCACGCGCTGCCACGTCGGCAAGATAATCCATCAGCGCAGGATCGATCGCATGGCGCTCGCCGCTGCGAAGATCGCGCAATACGTCTTCGATCGCTGCGAGCGCAGCCGGCTGATAAGCGCCGCCGCGTGCATACTCCATCTCCACGCATTCGCCGCTATGCAAGTTCGTAAAGGCGATATGGCGACCGGGTGAGGCGGCCGTGGCTGCCGCGGCCCAGCCGACCAGCGCGCCTGCCCCGAGCAACTGTCGCCGGGTGAGTCTCATGCACTGCTCCGCTTGTCAGGCAGCAAGCGTCCATGATCGAGCGCCAGCACCGTGGCACGCGGAAAAAAGTTGAAGTCCGATGCAGACGCCCAGGTGTATGCCCCCATCACGCCGCCGACGATGAGATCACCGGCTTCAAGCTTCGGCAATTCGATCTGTTCGCGGATCACGTCGATGCTGTCGCAGGTCGGACCGGCCAACACCGAGGGGTACGTCGCGCCGCCCTGCGCCAACGCCGCCACGGGATAAACGGCATGGTCGTACATCTGTCCGCTGAAACTGCCATACAGGCCGTCATCGAGGTAATACCACCATTGGCCATCGCGCAGTGCCCGACCCATGACCGAGGCAACCACGATGGCTGCCGGTGCGGCGATGAAACGACCGGGCTCGGCGAACACGCGCACGCCCGGCGGCAATTCGCGCAGCGCCGCACGGATGGGCGCACAGAACTGTTCGATGGGGAGACTGCTTTTGACGTAGTCGACGGGAAAGCCGCCGCCGATATCGAGCACCGCGAGCGCGTGACCCGAGGCTGCGGCCTTGGCAATCAGCGCGCTGCAGATATTGATGGCCTGCACGGTCGTGCCAGAATCGGCGGCCTGCGACCCTACGTGAAACGACAAACCTTCAATGGGAATCCGTAACTCCTCAGCCAGGCGGATCAAATCCATCACCGCCTCCGGATCGCAGCCGAATTTGCGCGACAGATCGCATACCGCACCCGGACTGCGAAACGAGACCCGGATCAACAGGCGTGCGCGCGTGCGAAACTTCACGAATTTGCGCACCTCGTCCGGGTTGTCGACCACGAAACGGGTGACGCCGAAATCGAGCGCCGTGCGGATGTCGCTTTCGCGTTTGATGGGGTGTGTGTGAATGCAGCGCTCCGGCGCGACGCCCAGCCTGCGGACCAGATCCACCTCGCCATTGGTCGCCAGATCGAAGCTCGCACCCTCGTCCATCAGGGTCGTGATCACCGCCGCATGCGGCAAAGGCTTCAGCGCGTAATGCAATTCCACACCGGGCAATGCGGCCGCCAAGCGACGGTATTGGCCGCGCACACGTTCCGCATCGATGATGAACAACGGCGAGCCATAGCGCGCCACCAGATGACGAATGGATTCGGTGGCGAACGGATCCTGTGTCGCCGGCAACTCCGCGTGCGTGCCGGCCTCGGCCGCGAAGCGCACGCTCTCGCTCGCTTTAGCCAATGCTCATCTCCAGGGCGTCATCTCCCAGTCCGCTGGCGCGCTGCAGGCGATCCAGGATCGCCGCCCACTTTTCATCCGGCGGCAGACTCTGCACAAAAATCTGTACGCAGCCGGTGCGGTCGAGCGTGCGCAGATGATTGTAGAGATTGTGGGCATACGCCTCCGGCTTTTTGCCGGCATTGATCCAGGTCATGTGCCGCTGTGTTTCGAGCGGCGGCCGCATCGCGAGCACTGCCACCCGTTCACCCCGCGCGACGACTTCCGCGGCGCGCGCTTCGAGATCGTTCGACGCTACGATCTCGAGCGGCGTCGCAGGTGCGTAATGTTGCAACCGGTCGCCCGGCGCGCGCGGCACGGGCCCATCCAGCCGCAGCACGCCCACCACCTTCTCGAGCTGTGAACGGGTGATGAAGCCGGGGCGCATCAAGCGCGCCTCGTTACCGAGGCATGACACGATGGTTGATTCCAGCCCAATGGGTGAGTCGCCGCCATCCAGGAGGATCTTGACGGCGTCGCCCAGCTCATCCCGAACATGCTCCGGTTTGGTCGGACTCAGGCGTCCGAAGCGGTTCGCCGAGGGCGCTGCAATGCCGCCGCCGAAGGCATTCAGCAGCTGCTGCGCGATCGGATGCGAGGGAATACGGATGCCGATACTGTCCTGCCCACCCGTCACAATGTCGTTGACGTTGTCCGCCTTGGGCAGAATCAAGGTCAGCGGACCGGGCCAGAATTCTTCTGCCAGGCGGGCAGCGACCGGTGGTATCTCGGACACCCAGCGATGCAGATACTTCGGGTCGTCGAGATGCACGATTACCGGATGGTCAGGGGGTCGGCCCTTGACCTCGAAGATCTTGCGCACAGCCGCGGGGTTCGCCGCATTCGCGCCGAGTCCATAGACGGTTTCAGTTGGGAAAACCACCAACTCGCCGGCGCGTAGTGCTTCTACCGCCTCTTCGATCTCGGTCTGTGTCGCTCTTACCACTGACGCATGATATCAAGTCTGGGTTGCCGACAACCCGTGACCTATGCACGCTTTCGTGTCAGGAAAACTCGTCGGGGCGGATGATTCGTTGCAAAAACTTAAGGTCCAGCCAGCGTCCGAATTTATAGCCGACTTCATGCAGGTGTCCTACAACCTCGAAACCGAGCTTTCGATGCAAAGCAATGGACGCGGCATTGTCTGCATCGATGCCCGCCAACATGACATGGGCGCCGGCGCGTGCGGCGCGTGCCAGCAACGCTTGCACCAGAGCACGGCCGATGCCCTGACCCCGCCGATCGGCGCGCACATGCACACTGTGTTCGACGCTGTGGCGGTAACCCGGCCAGGTACGAAACACACCGAAGCTGCCGAAGCCTGTGACACCACTGGCATCCCGTGCCACGATGAATGCGCCGCCGGCTTTGCGCTTGTCGTCGAACCAAACGCGACCGCGCTCGAGCGTATATTCATCCTCGGTGAATACCGCGGTGGAATGCCGGATCACCTCGTTGTAGATGTCGAGCACGGCATTCAGGTCCGCCGGCACCACCTCCTCGATACATATCATGGATCGAGCGCAACGCGCGTCCAGGTACCATTGGCCTGGCGATCGAGCTCGTAAGCCGGCCAGAAATGTTTATCGAGTTTCAAGGTGATGACGTCGGTCTGCCCATTCCAACTGATGGTCTTGAGCCGTAACGAGGCACGATCACCCTTGCCGCTCACCGCCCGGATGAAGGCATCGAGGTCGGGTGTCGGTTGGCCATCGACTTCGGCGATTCGACGACCCGCATACAGGCCATAGTGCGTGGCCGGCGAGCCATAAAAGAAGAAGGAAACGAATACACCGTAGGGCGCGATGCCGCGTTGCACGGCCATGGCGCGGTGCGGCGCCTGTAACGTGGCGCCGGCCCAGATCAGCACACGATCGAGATCCCCGCCCTGCAGCGGCACCGTCTGCAGGGGCAGCGTCTTCTCGGCCCCGTCGCGCCACACCGTCACATCGACGCTGGGATTTTGCACTGCGCGTTCCACTTCGCGGAAACGATTCACCACCTTGCCGTCGATCGCCAGGAGCAGATCGCCGGGTTCGAGCGACGTGGCTGCCGGCGAGCCGGCCACCAGGCGATCGACGCTCAAGACCTGGCGACGCTGCGAATGGTGCTCCTCGAGGCGCTTCACCCAGGCATCGCTCAAACCGAGTTCACGTGCACCGGCCAGCGACTGCACGTCGAACTCCGCCTCGAACGAGTACAGCGGCCGTCCCTCGGCAACCACGCCGAGCATCTCGGTGATCAAGTCGGATGGGATGCCACGATTGATCTGTTCCAGCTCGCGCTGCGACTCGAACGCAAAGCTGGACCACAGTGCCAGGACTTCGCCTTTCTCGTTGGCGAGCACGCCGTCCAGATCTCCCGGCGGATTGATGATGCTTGCCGCCTCCAGGTTACTGTCGCGGAAGCGCAGCGTTCGCGACAGCGGAAAAGACACCACATCGACATTCGAGATCTGCGTTTTTTGCGACTGCACCTTGGCGTCGCCACGCTGCCCGATGACCCAGACGTCCTCGCCCGGCACCAGCTCGGCGTTCACCAGCGTGGCAGCGCGCACCGGGGTATTTCCGATCGCCTTGGGGTCGTAGGCGATGACGGCCATATTATGCAGTGGATGCACGAATACCACCCGGCCCGGTACCTCCACCGTGCCCGCAAAGGTGATGCGAACGTCGCCCATGGCCACCGGCACGGTATTGCGATCCACAGCGATGAGGCCGCGCTTGGCATCGAGGATGAGCCCGGTGCCGTGGTAATTCTTCTCAGTCACGCCCGACACGGAGTACGGCATGTCAAAATTGATCAGCACCAGAGACGGCGCCAATTTATCGACGCGCGGGTCGCCCGTTTTCGGGAACTGAGTCTCCGCCGGCTTCTCCGGCAGCGGCGGCGGCCCCGCACTCACACTCACGCACGGCCAGGTGCCGAGCGTGTCGTCGCGCTTGCACTTGCGCGCCGGGAACCAGCGCCGATCCATGCGGATCACCTTGAGCTGCGGCGTACGCGGATCCTCGAGCGTCGTATAGCGCACCGGCACCTTGGCACCGTCGGCAAGCTCCGCAAACACAGCTTCGAAGTCGGCAAGACTCGCCACTTTCTTGCCGTTGAAGGTCGTGATCAGGGCGGCCCGCGCGATGCCGGCGCTGCCAAACACATAGCCCGGGTTGGCCACATAGACACCCTTGATAGGCACGTTGAAATGCCGCGCCTGTTGATACGACAAGGTATGCACCACCGCTTCGCCGAACTCGAGAAACTCGTCTGCCGTGATGGCCGCCAATGATTGCACGGACACTGCGTGATGTTCGCTGCGCTCACCGCGCTGCACCTCCACTTCCACCTGCGCACCCACGCGATCGTCCAGAACATCTTCGAGCGCGAAAAATTCCGGAATAGGCTTGCCATCGATCGCCACCAAGATGTCGCCGGGCTGTAGAACGCCATCCGCGCTCGAGCCGGGCTGCACATCGGCCACCACCAACATGCCCGTCAATTTAGGGTAGGCGCCGCGAATCCGGGTTTCGGTTGCGGCATTCAAGCCGAGCCGGCGCAACTCATCGAATGGCGTGTACTTGAAGACGGTTTCGAGCGTACCGCGCGGTACCGGTTTCCCCGCGTCTATGAATTTGAGCGCACGCACTACCGCGGTCAGCGGCAGATAAAAGCTCGACGCTGCGCCCTGCGATCCGCCCGCATTGAGCGCCACCACGCGGCCGTCGATATCGATGACCGGTGATCCCGAGGAGCCGCCCGACGTGCCGGAGGCGGCCTGATAGTAGAACGTATTGAAGTCGTTGTACTTGCCATAGCCGTACTCGGGTGCCTCGCGATCCAGGCGCGCGAGCGTTCCCGCGAGAATGGACAATTGCTCACCGGCATCGTTGCCGACGACTCGAATTTCGCGGCCGATCACCGCACCTTGTGGATAGAGGGGCAACTCCGCCGGCTTGATGAAGCGCAGCTTGGTCGGATCGTAACGATAGATGCCGAAATCATGAATCGGGTCGCGGTAGACCGGATAGAGCTGAACCTCTTCGCGGTTCAGGAAGATGGCCTGCGCAGTCACAGGTCCGGGCGTGACGACATGCCGATTGGTCAGGATGAGTCCGCGTTTTGCATCGATGACGAAACCGGTCGCCTGGGCGGTGGCGTTCCACTCGGTATCGAATGCACGTGCGCTGTCGATTTGAATCGTGACGACTCCCGTGGCGATGCGCTCGAGAGTTTGCGCCCAGGTGGCAGGACTCGCCGGTATGCCTTTGGCACGGACAGGCACTTTGCTGTCGCAGGTTTGCGCAAGCAATAGCAACAGCACGAATGAGCACATCGAAGTACGCAGCATGAAACTCCCGAAAGGTTGCAGGATTATCCGCCTGACCGTTTGGCGGGCCATCCCAGTTTGTTGAGCTCGGCAACAATGCTGTCGCGATGCTCTCCTTGTATTTCGATGACGCCGCCTCGTACCGTACCACCCGAGCCGCAGCGCTTCTTGAGCTGCGTTGCGAGTGTTTCAAGGTCGGCCGGAGACAGCGGCAGGCCAGTCACGGTGGTAACGCCCTTGCCTGATCGGCCTTGCGTCTCGCGGCCGACGCGCACGACGCCGATCTTGCCGGCCGCAGCGCCTGGAGCGCCTTTTGGACAGACGCATTCCCGCACCGCGTGTCGGCAGTTCGGACAAAGGCTGCCCACGCCGGTGGAATAAACGAGCCGCGAAGTCATCCGCATTAGCTTACGGGATTTCGGCGGCGGCGGACGCCCGCCGCGTCACCCCTCCGACCGCGCCGTGGCGTGCCGGGTTATAATGAGGAATGAGCAAACGCCGTCAATCTTTAGCCGTGCAAGTGGGACCTGTGACCATTGGCGGTTCAGCCCCGATTCTGGTCCAGTCGATGACCAACACCGATACCGCCGACATCGAAGGCACCGTTGCACAGGTCAAAGCCTTGGCTCGGGCCGGTTCCGAAATCGTGCGCGTGACCGTCAATAACGACGAATCCGCCGCCGCGGTGCCGCACATCCGTGCACGCCTCGATGCGATGGGGATCGTTACGCCGTTGGTCGGCGATTTCCATTTCAATGGGCACAAGCTGTTGAAAGCCCATCCTGATTGCGCGCAGGCGCTCGGCAAGTTGCGCATCAACCCGGGCAATGTGGGTCGCGGTAGCAAGCGCGATCCGCAATTCGCCGAGATGATCGAAGTGGCCATGCGATATGACAAGCCGGTGCGCATCGGCGTCAACTGGGGCAGCCTGGACCAGGATCTGCTCACGCGTCTGATGGACGAGAACTCGAGACAGGCCGTGCCCTTGCCGGCGATCGACATCATGCGCGAAGCCATCGTGGTATCGGCGCTCGACAATGCCCGGCGGGCCGAAGAACTCGGCCTCGGTGCGAACAAGATCGTCATCAGCGCCAAAGTCAGCGGGGTACAGGATCTGATCGCGGTGTATCGCAGCCTTGCGCAGCGCTGCACCTATCCGTTGCACCTTGGCCTGACGGAGGCAGGGATGGGCAGCAAAGGCATCGTCGCCTCGACCGCGGCCATGGGCGTTCTGTTGCAAGAAGGCATCGGTGACACGATTCGCGTTTCGCTGACGCCGGAGCCGCATGGCGACCGTACCCAGGAGGTCATCGTTGCCCAGGAGATCCTGCAAACCATGGGACTGCGCGCCTTCATTCCCATGGTCATCGCCTGTCCTGGCTGCGGCCGTACCACCAGCACCTATTTCCAGGAACTCGCACAGAAAATCCAGGGGCACATTCGCCACCGTATGCCGGAATGGCGCAAACAGCGGGTCGGAGTCGCAGATATGACCGTGGCTGTGATGGGGTGTGTGGTGAACGGACCCGGCGAGAGCAAACACGCCAATATTGGCATCAGCCTGCCGGGCACCGGTGAGCACCCGGTTGCGCCGGTCTACGAAGACGGTGAGAAGACCGTCACGTTGAAAGGCGACCGGATCGCCGAGGAGTTTCAGGAAATGGTGGAGCGTTACATCGAACGTACATACAGCCCGGTGCCGCAATGACGGATCTCGTCGACAAGCAATGCAAGCCGTGCGAAGGCGGTGTGCTGCCGCTGACCCCCGAACTCGCCCGTGACCTGCAGAAGCAACTGCACAAGGACTGGCGGCTCAGCGATGACGCCAAGAGCCTGAAACGCTCGTTCAAATTCAAGGATTTCTACCGCACCATGAGCTTCGTCAATGCGCTGGCGCATATCGCCAATGTCGAAGACCATCATCCGGAGCTCGAAGTCGGCTACGGCACCTGCCGCGTCACCTACTCGACGCACTCCATCGGCGGACTCTCCGACAACGACTTCATCTGCGCCGCTAAGATCGATCGGCTCTGAGAAAAGCGGGCACATCGCCTGCCAGTCCGAGTGCGTGGCGAATGGCGCCGCCCTTGAGAGCCCGGACCTGTGAGACGCCGCCAAGGGCCAGCGAGCGCAACAGCCGCGGCATGCGTTCGATGCCGTCCAGCAAAGCTGCCGCCTTCAGATTTTCACTGCGCCGCCGGCGTTCATAGCGTCGCAATACCGCCATATCGCCGAAGCGTGCAGCACCGCCCGCTGCACCCAGCACCTCGGCGAGCACCGCGCAATCCAGCAGGCCAAGATTCAAGCCCTGCCCGGCGA
Organism: uncultured Steroidobacteraceae bacterium; assembly: GCA_964658805.1. Taxonomy (GTDB): domain Bacteria; phylum Pseudomonadota; class Gammaproteobacteria; order Steroidobacterales; family Steroidobacteraceae; genus Bog-1198. The sequence goes on along the minus strand of CAZZZU010000097.1, from coordinate 7,510 downwards.
GCGGGTGCACCACATGCGCGGCATCACCGATGAGAACCGCATGCGGTTGTGCATATGCGGCCGCGTATTGCAGACGCAGAGGAAACGCAGCAACGGCACTCGCCAACGTGCAATCGCCGAGGACGTCACCGCTGGCGCGGGTCACCGCGGCACCGAACTCGGCGGCAGGCAGCGCGCGCAAGCGCGCGGAGTCGTGGCGCGCAACGCTCCACACGATGCTCGAGCGGCCATCGCTTAGCGGCAATAAAGCGATCGGGCCCGCCTGCAAAAAGCGCTGCCAGGCCGTCGCCGCATGCAGCTTCGCCGTGTGCACATGCGCCACCAGGGCATCCTGATGGTAGGTGTGACCGGCCGTATCGATATTCAGGCGCTCACGCACCGTTGAATCGACGCCGTCGGCACCCACCAGAAGACCGGCATGCAGCGCGCGCCCGTCGCGCAGACGCACGCGCGCCCTGCCGTCTGACTGAGTGATCTCGCTGCATTCACCTTCGAGCAGCTGCGCACCCGCACGCCGCGCAGCGTCCAGACAAACACTTTGCAACGTGCTGGCGTCGACGATATGGCCCAGATTCGGCTCACCGAACTCGGCACAGTCGAGTCGCAAGGCTCGGGCCGTTGTCGGCGCATCGTGCTCATCCCAGACACACATGCGCTCATAGGCTTGGATGCGATTGCCTGGCAGTGGCCACGCGTCGCAGGCACTCAGAAGTCGCTCAGACGCACGGCTCAGTGCGAACACGCGCAGGTCCCAGTCGGCCTCCGGCGCCACAGCCGGCTCGAAGCGGTTTGCGAGCAATGTCAGACGACCGCGCGCGACGATACCGCGCTTCAGCAGGACGGCTGCCAACACGGCCCCGACGATCCCGGCACCGACGATGATCACGTCCGGGTCACGGGCTGACTCCGCCGTCATAGCGTTACGCCCCGGGCCAGCTTCGGCACGCGGCTGCCGCCGCCGGTGCTCAAGCGTGACAAGGCCGCCTTGGCCGGCGGCAACACGTCGAACGCCAGCAATCCCAGGCTGCGCAACCGCCCGAGCGCAAGCAGTGGACTCGCGAACAAGCGTACGACCCCATCCGTAAATGCGATCACACCCTTGCGGTCTGCGTGCCGCCAGGCGTCGTAGGCGCGCAGCAACGGCGCCGCGCCGGGATCGAAAGGCTGACGGGAACTCTCCGCAATCAATTCTGCAAGGCTCGCCACATCACGCAGCCCCAAGTTGAATCCCATGCCGGCCACCGGGTGCAGCGCCTGCGCCGCGTTGCCAACGATGGCGACACGATCCGCACTCGTGCGCGACGCCTGTACCAGCGACAAGGGGTACGCGTTGCGCCGTCCCACCTGCAGGAAACGGCCAAGCCGAAAGCCGAATCGTTGCTGCACCTCGGCGAGCAATTCGGCATCCGACCAGTTCATGGCCGCAGCCGCCTGCGCACGCGGCAGCGTCAGCACCAGGGTGCAGCGTCCGCCGTCGAGCGGCAGCAACGCCAGTGGCCCGGTCGGGGTGAAGCGTTCGTAAGCGACATGCTCATGGAAACGTTCGGGCAGCACCGTAGTAATGAGCGCCGTTTGATCGTAGTCCGCCGTACTCGCGTCTACGCCCGCAGCATCGCGCACCGCCGACCGTGCCCCATCGGCAGCGACCAGCAGGCGGCTGCGCACGTCAGCCGTGCCCTGCGCCGTGGTCACCGACAGGGTCACACCGGTCGCGTCCGACGCATGTGAACCTGCGCGCGCAGGACAGAGCACCGTGATCGACTCGTGACGCGCCACGGCATCCCACAGGGCCGCACCCAAGGCTCGATTCGGCACCACATAACCCATCGCCTCCAGGCCCTGTTCCGCGGCGTCGATGCGTGCGAAGCCAAAGCGCCCCTGATCGGAGACATGGATGCGGCGAATCGACGTCGCATGCGATCGTACGACCGTCCATACGCCCAGTGTTTCCAGGATGCGCCGGCTGCCGTTCGACATCGCCGTGGTGCGCTCATCGAAACTGGGTTGCGCTGCCGCGGTATGCGGCACCGCCTCGATCAGCGCAACGCGGATGCCGAGCGGTGCCAGCGCGAGGCTCAAGCAGGCGCCCACCATGCCGCCCCCCACCACCGCTATGTCGACGTCGTGCACCTTGCGGTCCATGCCGCGAGGCCCTTAGTGCAGCCGCTGCTGCGCCGGATAAACTTGTCTGCGCAGGGGCAATAATTCTTCGAACACGACTTGTGCGGCGACGCGAATGAACTCCACCAGTTCGGCGTAGGCCTGCTCGTTGGATTCATCGGCGTCCGCGTCGTCGCCGGTGGCACGCGAGATTTCGGTGAAGTCGCGCACGATCTCGCCGACGTCGCCCTTGAGGCCCGCCAAATCCGAGATGCTGCCGGTGCCGAGACCGTAGAGAAACCCGGTGCACCACAGGGCCAGTGCATTGGCCCGCCCGTTCAGCGGCTGTTCATCATCGGGCAACAGCGGCTCGAATTCCATGCCCTGCTCACCGAATGAATTTGCGGTTTCGGTGAAGACCCGCTCGATCACCGCAGACGCTTCCTCCGACAACCCAGAGCCGTCCGGCAGTATTTCGTTGACCCAGTCCTGCATCTTGTAAGGTGCCATGGCACACAGTGCGCCGCACAGAGAGCCGTGCGCCTCAGCAGCATCTGCAAGGCTGCCTGCGGTTGCCAAAACATCCTCGAAATCCTGAAATTTTATGTCGCCGAGCATGACCCTCATTCTAACGCCTTTGCAATGCGAAACTGCGCGCTCTATATTGCAGGCATGAGCGAGAACACCCCGAATTCGGCCATCGAGATCGAGTTGAAGCGGCTCGAAAAACGTCTCGAAGACCTGATCGAGACGGTCGGTCAAGTCAAAGAAGAAAATCGGGCGCTGCGTCAGCGTCAGGACACATTGACGTCCGAGCGCGCGACCCTGCTGCAGAAAAATGAGCAGGTACGGGCGCGTGTCGAAGCGATGATCGGACGTCTCAAATCCATGGAGCAGGCATGAGTGACAACCAGGCGCGTGTCAGTGTGCGGATACTCGAAAAGGAATATCACATAGTCTGCCCCATCGAGGAACGTTCCGATCTCCTCGACTCGGCGGAATATTTGAACGCCAAGATGCGCGAGATTCGCGATGCCGGCAAGGTCGTAGGACTGGACCGTATAGCGGTGATTGCGGCCCTGAACATGGCAAATGAGCTGATTCGTTTCCGTAACCGTGATACCAATCTCGAAGCTGATATGGGCGGACGCTTGCGAATCCTGCGTGAGCGCGTAGAGTCGGTGTTGGACAAGGGCCAGCAACTGGAACTTTGAAAATGGGTTGCGGGTCTATGCTTCCGAACGATTAAATTTGGCGCTGCCTGCGGTGTTCGATGCGGATCGGGTTACCTCCTGACCCTAATTTTGTAAACCCCAGGGGCCATGCTTGCTGGCACTCGTGTGCAAGTCCGTCTCGAACGGAAAGCCTTAAGTGTCGCAGTTAGCCCCACCTGTTGCTCAGGTCGGGAGCAACGGTCCAAAACGGCAAATGCGGACAGCGCCATCCCTTTTATGAAAACCGAGTTGCGTAAGCGCCTGCGGCGCGAGCGCCGCGCCTTGAGCGGCGTTGCGCACGCGGCGTCGTCCGCTCGCGCTGCCGCGGCCGTGGCCCGCCTCCCTGGATTCGCGTACGGCAAGAGAGTAGCGCTGTATCTGCCGTTCGACCGTGAGACCGATACGCTTGGCCTGATCGCTGCAGCGCGCCGTCGGGGCGTCAAGCTATACCTGCCTGTCATTGTGAACCGCAAACGCGGCCTCATGCGTTTTTACCCCTTCGAGGGTACGACCCGCAAAGGCGAATTCGGCATCGCCATTCCCGCAACGAGCGGCGGGCCTTTGGGAGCACGTTGGCTCAACCTTGTCGTCGTTCCACTGGTGGGGGTCGATGATCATGGCCGTCGCCTCGGAATGGGCCGGGGATTTTACGACCGTGCATTCGCGTTCCTGCGCCACCGCACTCACTGGCGTGCTCCGCGCCTGGTAGGTTTCGGCTTCGAATGTCAGCGCACGCCGGCGCTGTTCGCCGAACCCTGGGACGTTCGGCTGGACGCGTTGGCCACAGAACTCGGGCTACGCCATTTCGCGCAGGGGACACTTTGAACTACTGGCTGCTGAAGTCCGAGCCCGACAGTTTCAGCATCGATGCGCTGGCGCGATCACCGAAGCGAACGGCAGCATGGGATGGAGTGCGTAACTACCAGGCGCGCAACATGCTGCGCGATGCAATGAAAAAGGGCGATCAAGCCTTTTTCTATCATTCGAGTTGCGCAGTGCCCGGCATCGTCGGCATCGTGCGTATCGCCCGCGAAGGCTACCCTGACCCTGGAGCCTTCGATCCCAAGCATCACTACTATGATGCCGACAGTGATCCGAGCAAGCCACGCTGGTTCGTCGTCGATGTGAAGCTCGAGCGGAAGCTCAAGCAGGTGATCACATTGGAAACGCTGCGCACGCATGCAACGAAGCGCCTCAAAGAGTTTGCGTTGTTACGCCGTGGGAATCGTCTGTCAGTGATGCCCGTGACCAATGAAGAGTGGCAGTTCATCCTCACACTTGAGTGACCTCGCTCACATCGCTAGCACAAAGTCGTGTACGTGGGGTGGAGTATTGCTTGTAAATTACTTAATGCTGTATATACTCGGTCCCCGGACTAACCCGACATACGGAGTATTAACATGGCAGCGAAAGCGAAAAAAGCGAAGAAGAGGGTAGCGAAGAAGAAGGCCGCTAAGAAAAAGTAGGCCTTCGGAAAGTTACCAACTGTGCCCGCGAAAGCGGGCACAGTTGTTTCTGCGGTCAGGAAAACCAACCTATGTCGACCGACAAGAAACGCCGCGCGGCTGAAGCTGCACTGCCTTATATCGAAGCAGGCCAGATACTCGGCATCGGCACCGGCTCCACGGTGACGCAACTCATAGAAGTGCTGAAAGACCGTAAATTCGAGCTTGCGGGAGCAGTTTCCAGTTCTCGCGACACCTCCGCGAAATTGCGCGCCGCCGGCATCGAGGAGTTGGAATTGAACGAGGCCGGCGCGCTCACGCTCTACATCGACGGAGCCGACGAAGCGACACCCAGTGGCAGTCTGATCAAGGGAGGGGGCGCCGCGTTGACGCGCGAGAAGGTCATCGCCGCCGCTTCCGCCAGATTCGTCTGCATCATCGATGACTCGAAGCTGGTCGACGTACTCGGTCGCTTCGCACTCCCTGTCGAGGTCATCCCGATGGCTCGCTCATTCGTGGCAAGGCGGCTGGTGGCAATGGGTGGGTTGCCCGTCTACCGCGAAGGCGTGGTCACCGACAACGGCAACGTCATTCTGGACGTGCATCACTTGTCGCTCACCGATCCGCAGGGTTTCGAAACGGAACTGAATCAGTTGCCCGGCGTGGTGACGGTCGGACTCTTCGCCCGGCGGGGTGCCGACGTGCTGCTCGTTGCGGGCGATAGTGGCGTCAGCACCATCACGCCCTGAGGCGCACGCACCGCACCCGTCAAATTTCGAGGCGGGTGCCTATCTCGATGACGCGGCTCGGTGGCAGGCCATAGTAGTCGGCGATGACCTGCGCGCTGCGCGCCATCTGCATGAAGGCCCGACGCCGTAGCGGCGGCAGATCGGAGCGCTGACCCGCGAGCAATTCCTCGCGACTCAGGAAGAAGGTGGTATTTTCGGGGTCGTAGGGCACGCCATGCTGTTCCGCCTCGCGCAGGATCTCCGTGATATTGGCCTTTTCCATGAAACCGACATGGGCCACAACACGCACGATGCCTTCGCAGACCGGCGTCACCGTCAGGCGCTTGGACGCAGAGATGCGCGGCTGTTCTCGCGTCACCACGGTGAGCAGCACCACGTGCTCGTGCATGACCCGGTTGAATTTGATGTTGTTGAGCAGCGCGCGCGGGATACCGGTCGCTTTCGGATCCACGAAGATGGAGGTGCCCGCAACCCGGACCGGCGGGTCCCGCTTGAGGTCCTCCAGAAAATCGCGTACCGGTTTTTGCTCGCGCAGCAGGCGCATCAAAACGGAAGCCCTGCCCGTCTGCCAGGTGCGCATCAACCAGAAGATGATCAGACCCGAGGCCAACGGCAGCCAACCGCCGTCCTCGAGCTTGGTAAGGTTCGCAAGCAGGAAAGCGATGTCGATGATGAACAGCAACGACAGCCCGGCACGCAACCAGCGGCTGCGCGCGCCGGTGCAGGACTTCTTGTAGCTCAAGGTCAGCGGCGTCACGATCGTCATGGCGCCCGACACGGCCAGCCCATAGGCACCGCCCAGCGCCGTCGAACTGCCGAACCCCACCACCAGTAGCAGCGCGGCGATCATGAGTATCCAGTTCATGGTGGGCACGTAAATCTGTCCGGCATTCAAGGCGGAAGAGTGTTCAACGCGCACGCGCGGCAGAAGACCGAGACTCACCGCCTGGGTGGTTACGGAAAACACGCCCGAGATGACCGCCTGCGATGCGATGACGGCGGCAGCGGTTGCCAGTATCAACAACGGCCACAGCGACCAACTGGGCGCCATCAGGTAGAACGGATTGCTGATCGCTGCTGGGTTCTCGATCAACATCGCGCCCTGACCGAAGTAGTTGAGCACCAGCGCCGGCATGACGATGCAGACCCAGCTCAGTCGTATCGGCGTCTTGCCGAAATGGCCCATGTCTGCATACAGCGCCTCGCCGCCGGTCACCGTCAGGAAAACGCCGGCCAGGATCGCGAGTGCACTGACCTTGTGTTCCATCAACATCTCCACCGCATAAACCGGATTGAGTGCACCGAGCACCTGTGGCTCACGCACGATCCAGTTGATGCCGAGGATGGCGAGCACTGCAAACCAGATCACCATGACAGGTCCGAACACCCGCCCCACGGAACCGGTGCCTTGCTTCTGGATCAGGAACAGCACGACCAGCACGATCATGGTGATGGGCACGGCGGGAATCTGCGCATCAGGAGCAGCAACGTGCAAGCCTTCCACCGCACCCAGCACCGAGATGGCGGGCGTGATGGCGCCGTCGGAAAAAAACAGCGCAGCGCCGAGGATCCCGATGGTGCCATAGACCTTGCGGCGCGGACTTTGACGGGTGGTGTTGATGACGAGTGCGGTGAGTGCCAATACGCCGCCCTCGCCTTTGTTGTCGGCATTCAAGACGACGCCCACGTACTTGATCAGGATGACGAGGACCAGCGACCAGAAGATCAGCGATAGAATCCCGAGCACGTGTTGCGGCGTGACGTCGACGCCTGCGCCGGTGAAACATCCCGCGATGGCGTAAAGCGGCGAAGTGCCAATGTCGCCGAACACCACACCGAGCGCCGCCAGCGCCACTGGCGCCAGCCGCCCACTCGACTTGTTTTCACCCGACATGTGTTAGCTGCAGACTCTTGGAAAGGTGGGACCCACCGACGTGGGCCCCATGCTTGGCTGGGGGACTAGGATTCGAACCTAGGTAAACGGTGTCAGAGACCGTTGTCC
>CAZZZU010000096.1:0-17097 GCA_964658805.1 uncultured Steroidobacteraceae bacterium | reverse complement strand
CGATCGACTATGGGCTCAGACGACCCGGATGTTCTTGAACTGCCAGGGATCGGACTGATCGAGGTCTTCCGCAAACAATTCACTGCGTTGATACAGCGGCGTCCAATCCGTGTACTTCCCCACCACCTTGCCGAGATAAGGCATGCAGATCTCGAGCGGCCGACGAAAGTCCATGTCGTCCGGCTCGACCACGCCGCGTAACGGATTCTCCATGGCCCAGATCATTCCGGAAAGTGCCGCGGCGGTGACCTGCAAGCTGGTGGCGCTGTTGTAAGGCGCGAGCTTGCGCGCCTCGCCGATGGAGAGCTGCGAACCGTACCAATAAGCGTTCTTTGCATGCCCGGCAAGCAGCACACCGAGTTCATCGATGCCGCTGGTGATGTCGTCCAGCATGATGCGTTTGCTCTCCTGCAGGTGCCAGTTGTGGCCCGCAAACTCGTGCACCGATAACACCGCGTTGTCGCTCGGGTGATAGGCATAGTGACTGGTCGGTCGGTACACGACCTTGTCGCCGTCGAGCACCGTGTAGTAGTCGGCGAGCGAAATGGCTTCCGAGTGTGTGATGAGCCAACCATGAAAGTGCCCCGCTTCCGGCGTCCAGGTGCGCACCCGCGTGCTCGCGCCGGGACGGTTCAGGTAGATGGCGCAGCCCGAACCCTGGCTGTGCCGGCCGCCATCGACCGGAAAATGTTTTTCGTGCGTCCCCCAGCCAAGTTCGGCCGGTTGCGCGCCCTCGCTGACGAAGCCGTCCACCGACCAGGTATTGACGAATTCATTGGGCTGCTTCGGCCGGTTCGAGATTTGCGTATCGCGCTCGGCGATATGGATGACCTTCACGCCCAGAGTCTGGGCCAGGCTGGCCCAGCCGCTGCGATCAGTCGGCGTCGCCACGCGCACGCCGGTATCCGCCGCGATGTTGATGAGCGCCTGCTTGACGAAATGCGACACCAGGCCGGGGTTGGCGCCATGCGTCAGCACGGCAGTCGGCAAGGTCCGGTCGGCGTTGCGCAGCTTGAGCGCATTCAGGCGCATGGCGTAGTTGCTGCGAGATTCTACCGACAAACTGCTGTCGGTATAGCCGCCGGCCCACGGTTCGATGCAGGTATCGAGATAGAGCGCACCGCGCTCGCGCGCGAAGGTGACCAGCGCTGCGCTCGATACATCCACGGACAGATTCAGGACGAAATCGCCCTTGCTTACCAACGGCTCGAGAATGCGGCGATAGTTGTCGAGGGTGAGCGCGCTGTTGACGAACTTGATGCCGTATTCATCAGCTTCTGCGTGGCCCCGTTCTTCCGCCGTGACGATGGTGATCCGATCAGACGAAGTGCCTATGTGACGCAAGATCAGTGGCAAGATCCCCTGTCCGATGCTGCCGAAACCCACCATGACGATCCTGCCCGCGAATGCCACATACACTTCGTTTTGACTCATAATTTCACACCCATTTCGTTTATTGCCTTCTCGATTTGATTCAGAACACGGGAAACCGGCCAGCGTACTGTCGGCCGGCCGATAGCTCAAGCTTTGGCGGAAACCTTAAGGGTTGCGCCAGTGCGGCGGATAGGTTCGATCGTAACCGGGCTGCGCTTCGATACGATGAATCCAGCGCGCGAGCGCCGGATAGTGCGTTTCCATCGGTAGAAATCGCGCACCCAGCCCGGCGGCAGCCGGTTTGTCGAGAGCGCGACGCAGCAATTGGATCCACGGGAAGATGACCATGTCGAGCGCCGTATATTGCGCGCCGACGATCCAGGCTTCCTTGCTGAGGCGGCCTTCGATGGTGCGCGCTTCACGGCCGACGATGTGCATCGCGTCCGTCAGCTCCTCGATTTCATCGCTGGTCTCGCCCGTGAACACAGCCTCGATGATTTTTTGCAAGAATGGTTCGGCGTACGACTGGAATTCGCAAATCACGCGCATGATCACGCCGGCCTCTTCGGCCGTGGTGCCGAAGATGGGCGGATCCGGATACTTCTGGTCGAGGTAATAGAGGATGGCCACCGACTCGAAGCAGACGTAGTCGCCATCTTTGAGCACGGGCACGCGGCCGCGGGGATTCATCTTCAACATCAGCGGCGATTGATGCTCCTGCTTGTCGAAGTGCAGCAACTGCGATTCATATTGCAGTTGCTTGTGCTCGAGCGCGAGTTGCACACGCCACGAAAACGGACTGCCGCTGCCCCAGTAGAGAGTGATCGCCATGCGGCGATTGTACTAAGCTTCATCGCATGACCTACAACACGTTGATCGATGTGGCGGCGCTGGGCTCTCTCATGACCGAGGGCGAGCCCAAGGGCGAGCCCGTCATCATCGATTGCCGCTTTGATCTGATGCAGCCTGACGCGGGTCGTGCCGCGTATCTTTCCGGACATATTCCGGGCGCGCGCTACGCTGACCTGAATCATGATCTGGCCGCGTCGGTCATGCCTCACACGGGCCGGCACCCGTTACCGCGCGCCGACGAATTCGCTGCGGTCCTGACGCGGCTCGGTGTCGCCAATCACTCGCAGGTGGTGGCGTACGACGACGGCAATGGCGCGTTTGCTGCACGACTCTGGTGGATGCTGCGGTGGCTGGGCCACGACGCCGTGGCCGTCCTCGACGGCGGCGTCGCCGCGTGGCGGGCCGACGGCCGACCTTTGCAAACGGGCGAGTTCGCTTCCGCGGCTGCCGACGGCGCGGCGGCCGCGGCGTTCGTGCCGCATCCTCGACCGGAGATGACCGTCGACGTACAGGGAGTGCTGGCGCTGCTGACAGACACCTCGCAGGCGCTCGTCGATGCGCGGGCCGCACCGCGCTTCGCCGGAACGGTGGAACCCATCGATCCGGTGGCCGGCCACGTGCCCGGCGCGTTGAACCACCCGTTCACCGACAACCTGCGTCCTGACGGGCGCTGGCTCGATCCGGCTGATCTGCGGCAACGCTGGCAGCAGCGGCTCGGCAGCCGCGCGCCGGCGCGCGTGGTCGCCATGTGTGGCTCGGGCGTGACCGCCTGCCACAACCTGCTGAGCCTCGAGGTGGCGGGCCTGTCCGGCGCCCGGCTCTATCCCGGCTCCTGGAGCGAGTGGATCCGCGATCCCGGGCGGCCCGTCGCGCCGTAATTTGTTATCGTGCGCGCCTCATGAGCACACCCGCCAAAGCTGTTCCAGCAAGCCTCGACTGGAAGGTCTCCGATTCCGTGGATCTCTACCAGGTCGATGCGTGGGGAAAAGGTTACTTTTCCATCAATTCGGCGGGCCACGTCGTGATCCGTCCCACCCAGGAGGCGGGCCGGGAGATCGATCTGTACGACGTGGTGCAAGGATTGAAGGCGCGCGACCTGCACACGCCGGTGGTGGTTCGCTTCTCGGACATCCTTGCCCACCGCCTGCGCCACCTGGCGGAAGCTTTTGGCTTCGCGATTGCCGAGAACGACTACAAGAATCGCTACGCGGCCGTGTTCCCGATCAAGGTGAATCAGCAACGCCTGGTGGTCGAGGAAGTCTATAAGTACGGCGGCGACTTCGGTTTCGGCCTGGAAGTCGGCTCGAAGCCCGAATTGCTGGCAGTGATGTCCATCACCGAGAGCGACAAAGATCGGCTGGTGGTGTGCAATGGCTTCAAGGACGACAGCTACATCGAGGCGGTAATGATCGCCGCCAAACTCGGGCGCAGCATCATTCCGGTGGTGGAGAACTTCGAAGAGATCCACCTGATCCTGAAACATGCCGAGCGCTATGGCGTGCGGCCGAAGATCGGCGTGCGCGTCAAACTCGCGAGTGAAGGCGCCGGACGCTGGCGCGAATCGGCCGGCGAGAAGTCCAAGTTCGGTTTGTTCATCAGCGAGATCCTCGATCTGGTGCAGCTGCTCAGAGAGCGCGACATGCTCGACTGCCTGCAACTGGTGCATTGTCACACCGGCAGTCAGCTGCAGGATATCCGCCGGGTAAAAGACTCCATCAACGAACTTGCGCATGTGTATGCCGAACTCAAGTTGATGGGCGCCGGACTCCAGTACATCGACATCGGCGGCGGCCTCGGCGTCGATTACGACGGCAGCGGCACGAACTACGAATCGTCGATGAACTACACCCTGAACGAGTACGCAAGCGACGTGGTGTATCGCATCAAGGCCGTGCTGGATGCGCGCAACGTGCCGCATCCGATGATCGTGAGCGAGTCGGGGCGTGCTATCGCAGCGCACCATAGCCTCCTGATTTTTGACGTGCTCGGCTCATCGCGCCTGGACGAGTTCAAGGTGACTGGTCGCCCCGAGGACGACTATCACGGCAAGGAAGAACTGCCGCAGCCGGTCCGCGATCTGTTCGACAGCTATCGATCAGTCAACGAGCGGCGCCTGGTCGAGTGCTACCACGACAGCCTGCAGGCCCGTGATCAGACTCTGCAGATGTTCAACCTGGGGTACCTCAGTCTGGAGTTTCGCGGGCTGGCCGAGAAACTGTACTGGGCGACATGCACCAAAATACGTGATTACACCCGCACGCTCGACCGGATGCCGGAGGAATTGGGCAACCTCGAAGATCTTCTCAGCGACATCTATTTTTGCAATTTCTCGATTTTCCAGTCGTTGCCGGACAGCTGGGCCATCGGCCAGTTGTTCCCCATCATGCCGGTGCAACGCCTGGCGGAGCGCCCGACGCGCAGCGCCGTGCTCGCCGACATCACCTGCGACTCGGACGGCAAGATTGACCGCTTCGTCCATCCGCGCAACACCAAGCGGACGCTCGAGGTCCACGAACTCAAGACCGATGAGACTTATTATCTGGTGGCCTTCCTGGTGGGCGCCTATCAGGAGACTCTGGGCGACCTGCATAACCTGTTTGGCGACACGCACGTCGTCCACATCAAGCTGCAGGACAACGGCGGCTGGTGGATCGAGGAAATCGTCAAAGGCGATACGGCCGTCCGAGTGCTCGAGTACATGGAGTACGACACCGACGAGCTCTACCCGCGCATTGCGCGCGACTGCGAACGCGCGGTCCAGGAGGGCCGGATGTCGCTGGCGGAGGCGCAGTCGATCAAGCGCTTCTATGAAAACGAGCTCAACGGCTACTCCTATCTCGAAGGCGAATGACGCCTAAGCACCTTTAAAACAGGCGTTTGCCAATCGCGATCCGGTCGGGGTAGCATCGGCGCGAGGCTCGATCCTCGGTACAACAAGGTTCAGGACGACCCTCGAGGTACAGGCCGGGCGCGAAGGCGCGGTTGTCTGGGGTGTAGAAAACTAATTAGTGAGATTAGTCGAAATGACGACGATTTACGTTGGGAACCTGCCGTTCACTGCCACGGAAGACGAAGTGCGCGGGCTCTTCGAGAAGCACGGCAAAGTCGACTCCGTCAAACTGATCAACGATCGCGAAACCGGGCGGCCGCGCGGCTTTGCCTTCGTGGATATGGCTGCGGGTGAAGCGCAGAACGCGATCCAGCAAACCAATGGCTTCCAGATGGGCGGACGACCGCTGCGCGTGAACGAAGCGCAGGAGCGGGCGCCGCGATCTAAATCGCCTGGCGGCGGTGGTGGATACGGTGGTGGTGGTGGTGGCGGCGGCTATGGCGGCGGCAGTGGCGGTGGCGACCGAGGCGGCGGCGGTGGTTACAGCGGCGGCGGCAACAGTGGCGGTGGCGGTGGTGGCGGCTCGCGCCGCTGGTGACCGCGAGGCCTTCTCACCACATTTCTTTGAGCTGAGCCACGACGTCAACCGTCGCGGCTTCCTCGGCACGCAAGTTCTCGACACCGGCAGTGGTACGGATGGAGATGGGTTCGCACGTCTCCACCACCCGGTCGGTCATGAAGCGGCTCTTCGCGCCGTAAACGTGCTTGTCACCGGTCTTCGCCTGGCCGGTGACAGCAAATTTGAGTGGCGCGCATAAATGCAACTCGTTGCGCGCACGGGTCATGGCGACGTACAGCAGCCGCCGCTCTTCCTCCACCATTTCAGGCTTACCGACGGAGAATTCAGACGGAAAGTTGCCGTCCGAGACGTTCAATACATAAACGTGATCCCATTCCTGGCCCTTTGCCGAGTGAATGGTGGAGAGGATCACGTAGTCGTCATCCTTGGACGCGGGTCCGGCCTGGTCGCTGGTGGCCGACGGCGGATCGAGCGTGAGCTCGGTCAGGAAGCGCTCGCGGCTCGGCTGTGCTGAGGCAAGGTGCTCGAGCTGTTCGATGTCGCCCATGCGCGTCCAGCCGGAATCGTAGATTCGTTCGAGCTGCGGCTTGTACCACTCGCGCACCAGACCCACCTGGCCGGCCCACGGCGTTTGCGCATCGCTCAGTCGCTCGAACAGCGCGCAAAACCGTTTCCATTCCATCCTCACGGGTGGAGGCGTGTCGAAGCCATCCAGACCTTTGACTTCATAACCGCCAGCCTCGAATTGATCGAGCGCCTGGCGTGCATGCCCCTGTCCGATACCCGGCAGTAATTTGAGCACCCGGAAGGCGGCGACGAGGTTGCGCGGATTATCGGCCCAACGCAGCACGGACATAACGTCTTTGACATGTGCCGCCTCCAGGAATTTCAAGCCGCCGTATTTGACGAAAGGGATGTTGCGCCTGGTGAGCTCGACCTCGAGGACATCGCTGTGATGCGAGCTGCGAAACAGTATGGCGTGGCGCCTGAGCGATCCACCGATCTCGCGCGTTTTCAAGATCCGGCCCGCGATGTACTCGGCCTGTGCCTGCACATCATCGAGCGCCACGTAGAGAGGCTTGGCCGTCGACTGCCGCATGCTCAGCAGCGTCTTGCGGTGCTGACGCGCGCCGTCTGCCATCAGCGCGTTAGCCGTATCGAGGATTGGCTGCGTCGACCGGTAATTTTGCGCGAGCACCACCATGTCGGCCTTCGGCGTGAAACGGTCGGCGAACCCCAAAATGTTCTCCACCGCCGCCGCGCGAAAGGAATAAATGGCCTGCGCATCGTCGCCGACGACGGTCACACCCTTGCCGTCCGGCTTCAGCGCATGAATGATTTCGCCTTGCAGTGAGCTTGTGTCCTGATATTCGTCCACCAAGACGTGATCGAAGTTCTTCGACAGACTTTGTGCCAGCGCCGGGGTTTGCATCATCACGTGCCAGTAGAGCAGCAGGTCATCCAGATCGAGCACGCGATTCTTTTGTTTACGCCCGACGTACTCACGGTACAGCTTGGTGAGGTCGGCTTCCCATTCGCGGCACCAGGGAAACTGTTCCTCCAGCGTCTGCTTCAGGGAGAGCCGCGTGTTGACACGATAAGAGTAGATGGCAAGACACAGGTCTTTGCGCGGAAAGCGTTTGTCCTTGGTAGACAAGCCCTGCTCGTGGCGCACCACGTCGAGCAGATCCGCGGCGTCGGAGCGGTCCAGAACCGTGAAATTCGGATCGAGCCCGAGGTGCTTTGCGTACAACCTCAGGATGCGGTTGCCGACGCTGTGAAACGTGCCGCTCCAGATGAGTCGCGATACGACACTGCGATCGCCCGCCTTGCCCCGCTCCTCCATGATGCCGGCGACGATGCCCTGCGTGCGCCTGATCATTTCCTGAGCAGCGCGGCGCGTGAAGGTCAGCATCAGAATGCGGGCCGGATCGACGCCGTTCAGGGCGAGGTGCGCGGCACGGTGCGCGAGCGTATTGGTCTTGCCGGTACCCGCGCCCGCGAGGATCAGCAGCGGTCCCGCGTCGACGCCTTTTTCACCGACCGTACCGAACTGCGCGGCCCGGCGCTGCGAGGGGTTCAGCGACTCGAATGCGGTCGCAGTTTTGGCTTTCATCATGGACAGGCCGTACTGTACGTATACACAGAGTATCGCGCAAATCACGCGCGAACTCGTGGCGGCAGGTCACACAGTCGAGCGGGTTTTTGACACTATGGGGGCTATGCTCAAACCGACCTGTATCTCGAGTACGCCCATCCACCAGGGCCGCGTAATTCACCTTTCGACCGAACGACTGCGCTACGCGAACGGCCGCGAGTACGACATCGATTTCGTACGCCATCCAGGCGCCGCCGCGGTGGTCGCGGTCGATGCAGATGAGCGCGTCTGCTTCGTGCGCCAATACCGACATGGCATCGCTGACTTTTTGTGGGAGATCCCGGCCGGCAAGCTTGATCCGGGCGAGTCGCCCGACGTTTGTGCACCGCGTGAACTGCAGGAGGAAACCGGGGTCACGGCCGGTCACTGGACGTCGTTGGGCCTGTACCTGCCGGCTCCGGGCATCTTCACGGAGGTGATCCATCTCTATCTCGCACGCGAGCTGACCGTCGGCGTCTCTGCGCCGGACGCAGATGAGGATCTGGAACTCGAATGGCTGCCGCTCGAGCACGCCATGCAGCGGGTGTTGCGCGGGGAATGGAACGACGGCAAGACTGCGCTCGCACTGTGGCGGGCACAGGCCCAATTGCGCGCAGAAGTGTGACGCCGCTACAGGTTTGCCGTACTGCGCATTGACTTGAAATAGCCATGCCCTACAAGGGTCATGTGAGCGCAGACAAGACCAAAATCAAACCGAAGAGTCCCGCGGTGGCAGACGAAGTCGCCTGGGAAGTCCCTGACGCGGGCAAAGAAGCCCTGCGCCGTCTCAACAATCGCGCGTTGTCGCTGGCGGAGGATGCGCCTTCGCCGTTCGACGTGGCGCCGCCCAATCCCCATGGCTTGCGCAAGGGCTATGATCCTTACGCGAGCGGCCGCCTCAGCAAGCCCGCGAGCACCGTACCGGCGAAGAAGACCGATCTGCGCCGCCTGAGCGAATGGATGAAGCTCAAGAAGCAGCACGCGAAAATCAAAGGCGAGCGCTAGACCGCTCTTACGAGAGCGCGTAGCTGAGCTTGGCCGTCGACCCAAGACGGTAGAATTTGCGCAGCTCACGCAACAATCCTTCGATGCGGGCTACGCCGCGATTCACGAAACGCTGCTCCAGACGGCGGCAATAGCGTGCCGCCGAACGATGTGCCATGTGGTACCGCTCGCGCTGATCCGGTTCGAGCCGCGCGTCGAAGCTGACGCGATCGAACAGCCGCGCATGCACCTGCGACGGATAGGTCCCGCCCTGTTGATACTTGAGCAGGAACACGGTGATCGCATATTTGTCGACCTCGGCCTGGGTTTCGAGCTCGAGCAAGGACAGGGGCGAGTCGCGTTCCAACCGCCAGGTGCTATAGACGAAGTGACTCACCCCTTCGAGCGCCGTGCAGTAGTCAGCCAGATTGCTCTCGTCAAGAAACCCCACCGGATCGGCCTTTTCCAGGCGCGCGATCAGGTCCGGATCCAGGAACAGCGCGACGCCGGCGCCATCGGTGCCCTCCGCCCCCTCGGCCAGCAGCAGTTCTTCTTCCAGCACGCGCCGGTCGTTCACGGCAGGGTGCTGGTCCAACAGCTTGCGATCGGTGACGAGATAATCGTAGACGTCATGACGCAACTCGACGTCGTAGAGGGTGCCGAGCAGCGACTGCAGGCCGCGCAGGACCATCGCTCAGTGCTCGCGCCGCGCACCCGGGACAGTCACCGGTTGCACGCCGAGCTGCCGTAGCAAGCCGTGGGCACGGGGGCTGCCGGTCTTCATCCAGATTTCGTAGAGGCGCAGGATGTCGGCGTCGCTGTGCTGGTGCGACATGTCGCTGACCTCGTTGAGCGCATCGACCAGGCCCTGAAACTTGCGCGCGAGCTGCGCGTAGATGGCCGCCACACAGGCGCCGGAGCTCTTGCGCTGCAGGGTGTCGGCGAGTGAGCCGTAGGCATTGCCGCCCATGGCGATGTGATAGTCGATGTCGATGAGCTTGCGCGCGAAGCTGCGGGCGAAGAAGCCGGCGATGAACAGGGAGACGTCGCCGAGACGTTGCAGCGCCCGCTGGCGGGCGCTATCGCTCGGCGCCGCAAGCGCGTCGGCGAGCATGTGCGCGAGTGGTCGGATCCGCAGCCCATCGGGCGTCTTTTCATACAGCGCGTCGGCGCGCGCAAACATGGTGAGAAGATTGACGACGTATGCCTCGGCATGCTCGTCGATGTCGAGGTGTTGCTTGGTGCTGGCCGCGTGAAAAGAATCGCGGAAGAACTCCCGTAAGGAACTCACCGCTACCAGAGATCCCGCAGACGCTGTATGCATGCATGCTCCCTAAAGACTGGTCACATCCAATCCTAGCGGCAATGCAAACACGAAGTGAAACGAAAAAACGCGAACTACAGTCAGAATTCTCACACGCGTCAGCGTGGTGCTAGATAAGTTCGGCGAGCGTCGAGATGGTGCGTACCGGCTGCAAGCCCGCGGGCCAAGGCCGGGCATCGCGGTTCAGCCATGCTGCCTGCATGCCTGCACGCATGGCCCCGACCACGTCGCAGTGTGGATCATCGCCGATGTGCAGCACCTGACCCGGCGCCACGCCTGCCAGCTCGGCGAGATGCGCAAAGATGCGTGCATCGGGTTTGGCGGCGCCTGCGCTGATGGCGGTGACGTGACCATCGAACAGCGTGGCGACACCGCAGCGGGCGAGATCCGCATTGCCATTGCTGAGCGCGAACAGGCGGTATTTCGAACGCAGGCGCTCGAGGTTGCCGAACACGTCGTCATAGCAGCTGACGCAATTGCGCTCGGCCATGAACACTTCGAGGGCCGCGTCGGCGCAGGCCTGCGCGCGGGGGTGGTCGGCGAACAGCTTGAGAAGGGTGCGGTGGCGCAAAAAGGTCATGTCGTGCGCGAGTTCAGGGAACTCGGCGAGCACGACGGCGCGCAGCGCGCGCAAGGTCTCGACGTCGCGGTCGCGCATGACGTCGGGATGCTCGTCGGCGAGCCAGGTGAGAAGCTTGTGTTCGGCCGACACCATGACCGGTTCCACCGGCCATAACGTATCATCCAGATCAAAGCTCAACACCATTGGCGCCATCATGAAACCCACGCTCGTCATCGGCAGCAAGAACTACTCCAGCTGGTCGCTCCGCGCGTGGCTATTGTCGCGCAAAGCGGGCTTTGAATTCGACGAGCATGTCATTTATTTCGGCACTCCGGGCTACCAGGCACAGATCGCGTCGTGGTCACCGTCACAACGCGTGCCCGTGCTGATCGATGGCGATATCAGGGTCTGGGATTCGCTGGCGATCTGCGAGTATGTGACTGAGCGCACCGGCTGCGGCTGGCCGGCCGCGCAAGCAGAGCGCGCGCTGGCCCGGGCGATGGCGGCGGAGATGCATTCCGGGTTCGCGCATCTGCGCAACGATTGCCCCATGAATGTGCGGGCGCGCGGCCGCCGCGTGCCGCTGACACCTGGCCTGGCAACCGACATCGCACGCATCGATGCACTTTGGAGCGACTGCCGCAGCCGCACCGATCCTGTGGATGGTCCTTGGCTGTTCGGCGCCTTTGGGATCGTCGACGCCATGTTCGCGCCGGTAGCGTTGCGCTTCCAGACGTACGGCGCGGCGCTGCGGGCAAGTTCGCAAGCCTACCTGGCGACGGCGCTTGAAGATCCGGACCTGCGCGCCTGGCAGGCGGCTGCGGCCGATGAAGGACATCCGCTCCCGGAAGTGGACGGCGTGCCATGCTGATTGCGCTCGCCCTGGCTGCCGCCACAGCGTTCGCGCCAGCCGATCTCGTGAGTCTGGCACGCGTCTCGGACGTCGCCACATCGCCGGATGGCAAACGACTGATCTACACGGAGCGCAGCACCGACCTCGAAGCCGACAAGGGTCGCACCGGGCTATTCATGCTGGAACTGTCGAAGGGCGGCAGCGCCGCGGCGGCGCCCGTGCGACTCACCGACGGCGAGGTCAACGCCAATTCGGCTGAATGGAGCAGCGACGGCCGCTTCGTATATTTTCTGTCGAACCGCAGCGGCACATCCCAGGTGTGGCGCGCCGTGCCGACCGCCGAGCCTGTTCAGGTTACGCATCTGCCCCTCGACGTCGGCGCTTTCCACGTCGCGCCCAGGGGCGACCGCATCGTCGTGAGCCTCGATGTATTTCTCGATTGCCCGGATCTCGCCTGTACGTCGGCGCGCCTGGCCGCCACTGCGAAATCCAAAGCCACGGGCGTGCTGCACGATCATCTTTTCACCCGTCACTGGGATACGTGGAGCGACGGACGCCGTGCGCAACTCTATGGCATGACGCTCGACAGCGCGGGCGCGGCGCAAGGCACGCCCCTCAATCTGAGCGGCAGCTTGGGCGACGTTCCTGGCAAACCTTTCGGTGGGCGCGAGGATTTCGCCATCAGTCCCGACGGCACCCGGCTCGCGTTCGCAGCGCGTGCGATGACCGGTGAACCGTGGTCGACCAATTTCGATATTTACGAAGTGCAACTCGGCACGCCGCAAGCGCCGCGTAATCTCACCGCGGAGAATCTCGCCTGGGATGCACAGCCTGCCTATTCACCCGATGGGACGCTGCTTGCATACACGGCTATGGATCGGCCGGGTTTCGAAGCCGATCGATTTCACCTGGTGATCCTGAATGTGCGCAGCGGCGCCAAGCGCGTGCTCACGCCGGGGTGGGATCGCTCGGTGGCGGCGTATGCCTGGTCCCGCGATGGCAAATCGCTCTATGCGACTGCCGATCATCTCGGCTCGAGGCCGTTATGGCGCATCGACCTGAAGAGCGGGCGCGTCACCGCGCTTACCGGCACGGGCGAGGTCGAGGGCTTCAGCGTGGGCGCAGCCGCGGTGTTTTACACCTTGTCGACGCTCGGCAGTCCGGCGGACCTCTTTGCGATGCCGGTGCATGGTGCCGGCGGCGGCGGCAAGGCCACACGCCTCACGCAGGTCAACCAGGCGCTCCTCGCGCAGCGCCACATGGCCGACTACGAACAATTCAGCTTCAAGGGCGCGGATCGTGACGACGTCTACGCCTATGTGATGAAGCCCACCGATTACCAACCCGGGCACAAGTATCCGATCGCCTATCTCGTGCACGGTGGCCCGCAGGGCAGCTTCGGCAATGCCTGGAACTATCGCTGGAACGCGCAGGCTTTTGCCGGGGCGGGCTATGGCGTCGTGATGGTGGATTTCCACGGCTCCACCGGTTACGGCCAGGCATTCACCGACTCGATCAGTGGCGACTGGGGCGGGAAACCGCTGCTCGATCTGCAGCAGGGACTGGCCGCGGCCGTGAAGTTATTCCCCTGGCTCGATGGCGAGCATGCCTGCGCGCTCGGCGCCTCGTATGGCGGTTACATGATGAATTGGATCGAAGGCCGCTGGCCCGACCGGTTCAAATGCATCGTCAGCCACGACGGCATTTTCGATCTGCGCAGCATGTACTACTCCACGGAAGAATTGTGGTTTCCCGAACACGAATTCGGCGGTCCTGAATTCCAGAACTCGGGCGGCTACGCGAAATTCAATCCGGCTGACTATGTGACCCGCTGGAAGACCCCGATGCTGGTGATCCACGGCGGCCAGGATTTTCGCGTCCCGGATGCACAGGGCTTATCGGTGTTCACGGCGCTGCAGCGCCAAGGCATACCGAGTCAGCTGCTGTACTTTCCCAATGAGAACCATTGGGTGCTCAAGCCCGCGGACAGCGAGCAATGGTACGGCGCGGTGTTCGACTGGCTCGACCGATGGACACGGCCGACGGTGCCGGCGGCGCCGGCGGCCGCGCCGTAACTACACTTCGCTGGCGCGCCACGCCGCGGGGTAATTCTCGCCGAGTTGCAGAATGCGCAACAGCAGGTCGGCATACTTCATGCCGGCCTTCTGCGCGGACTGCGCAAAATCCTCGTCCGCGGAAAGATTGGGATTGGCATTCGCCTCCAGCACGAATAATTGGCCATCCGGCCGCAAGCGAAAGTCCATGCGCGCGTACCCCGTGAGGTGCAAGGCGCGAAAGATCCGCTTCGACATTTTCTCGAGCCGCGCCAGCGTGCCTTCCGGAAGATCGGTGGCGGCGGCAGTGCTGATGCCGTACTTCTCCTGGTAGCGCCGGTCCCATTTCACCTTGCGCGTCGCGATCGCCGGCAGGTTCTCGGGCAGCGAACCAAAAGTCATCTCCCACACGGGCAGCACCTTGAGACGATCGTTGCCGAGGACGCCCACGTACAGTTCGCGTCCCTCGATGTATTCCTCGACCAGCGCGTCCGATGAAGTCTGTTCATGAATGAAGGCGATGCGCTCCACCAGTTGCCGTGCATCGGCGACCACGGATGCCTGCGCGATGCCGAGCGAGGCATCATCGGTGTTCGACTTCACGAACAGCGGAAAGCGCAGCTTCTTCGGGATGCGCACGGTCTTGCCGCGCGGGAATACAAGGAACTGCGGCGTCGGCACGCGATGGTAGGTGAGTAACTGCTTCGACAGCACTTTGTCACGCGACAACAGCATGCCACGCGGATTGCAGCCGGTGTAAGGCAGATGCATGAGTTCCAAAAACGCGACCACATGCTGATCGTACGTGACGATGCCGTCGAACTCTTCCAGCAGATTGAAGACGATTTCCGGCCGCCACTCGCTGACGGCGCGGCGCAGCTCCGACAGACTGTCGCTCAGGCCGAGCGTCATGACTTCGTGACCCGCCTTCTTCAGATGCGAGATCACGTCATATTCGGTGCGCCATTCCTCTATTTCTTTTTCGGTGGAACCCTGCAGTGAGTCGGGCGGCACCAGCGTCGAATGCACCAGCACCAGCGTGCGCATCTTCCTCATAGTGCGAGGCGCGGCAATTGCCGTTCCTCGTAGGACTCCGCCAGCTTCGCGATGATCCAGACGAGGTGCGGGCGCAGGCTGCGTCGCGAACCGCGCACATAAAGATTCAACTGCTCGCAGCGATCGATCATCAAACGCATCACCTGGTGCACCAGGTACTCACTGAACGCGCCTGACTGCACGATCTGCTTGCGCAGCGGCGTGCGCATCTCCCGCAGCACGCTCGCAGCTTTCGGCGCATGGCGCAGCCGCGGGACGGTCGTGAACACCTTGAGCAGCAATTCATCGGCGCCGGACCGCCGCGGCATGCGGTAGCGTGCGAACTTGTGCTCGTAGTGCTCGCGCAGGGTACGCGTATCCTCGGTGATTTCCTCGATGGTGCTGCGGTCGGCAACCGGCGGCTTCACGGCGCCGATGTCCTTGACGAGGACATCGATATATTCAAGCTTGCCGTAAGCGGGCCAGCCGAGGTACTCGCGTCGCCAGGCCGAGTGCGGCTTGAGCCACACGGCAAATGTCTCGGCAAAATCCTCGGTGGGATGCGCCTGCGCGTACCACGCCCCCAGATGTTGAACGAAGCGGCGGCTGCCCGGACGCGGCCGATAGGTATCCGGATACGGCAGCGACGCCGGGCCAAAGGCGGCGCGCCAGGTCGCACGGCGTCGCAGCTGATAAGCGGAGTCGATGGCGTGGCCGGCTTCATGCCGCAGGATGCGCATCAGCCAGTTACGGTTGCCGCCCTCCACTTCGCGCATGTAATGGCGTTCCAGACGGATCAGGCGCTGGTGCGCCAGATAGAAAGGAATGGCGATGCCCGGGATGCCGTCCGGCGAAAACCATTCCTGGGCGAGCCAGCAATGCGGCTTGAAGCGGATGCCGCGCTGTGTGAGCTCACCATACAGGCGCTCGATGGCGTCCTCGAGTTCCGTGCCGCGGATGGTGAGGCCGAGATCGCAGAAACGCAGACTCAGCAGCTGTGAGTCCGTCAGCGCTTCCCAGGCATGACGAGCGCGGCGTGCCATCGGTCAGTGCACACCCTGCTGGCGCGCGTCGAGCCCCGCAAAATCGAACAGCTTCGGATCGGCGAGCTGCGAACCGGCAACATTGCAGATGCCGGAAAAAATCGATTCGATGCGGCCGGGGTGCTGCTGCTCCCAGTCGAGCAACATCTTCTTCACCGCGAGGCGTTGCAGGTCGGTCTGCGAGCCACACAGCGTGCAAGGGATGATCGGGAAATTCCGGGCGGTCGCGTACCGGGCGAGCAGACGCTCGGGCACATAGGCCAGCGGTCGGATCACGATGTGACGCTGATCCTCGCTCAGAAGTTTCGGCGGCATGGCCTTGAGCTTGCCGCCAAAGAACATGTTGAGAAACAAGGTCTCGACGATGTCGTCGCGATGATGGCCCAGCGCCACCTTGGTGATGCCGTGCTCCGCGGCGTAACGGTACAGCGCGCCGCGCCGCATGCGCGAGCACAGGCCGCACATCGTTTTGCCCTCGGGGATTACGCGCTTCACGACCGAGTAGGTGTTCTGTTCGATGATGTGGAACGGCACACCGAGCGCGGTCAGATAGTCCGGCAGCACGTCCTGTGGAAACCCCGGCTGCTTCTGATCGAGATTGACTGCGGTGAGCTTGAAGCTGATCGGCGCTGCGCGCTGCAGGCTCAGCAACATATCGAGCATCGTGTAAGAATCCTTGCCGCCTGAAAGACATACCATGACGTGGTCGCCGTCCGCGATCATGGCGTAGTCGCCGATCGCCTTGCCGGTCAAGCCGCGCAACTGCGCTTGCAGCTTGTTGAAGGTATTCGAGCTCATGGCGCTTCCAGGTATTTGGTCTCGAGGTAGCGCAAGTACGCCGCTGCGGTCAGCGGCTTGCCGGTAGCCTGCTTGATCAATTCCTGTACCGGCAGGCGCGCGCCCACGCCGTGCACGTTGTCGCGCAGCCAGTCCATGACGCCGCCGAATTGACCGACGGCCAGCTCGTCGTCGAGCGCGGGATGCGCAGCGCGCAGCGCCTCATGCAACTGACCGGCGATGACCGCACCCAGTGCATACGACGGGAAGTAACCGAAGTGGCCGACCGCCCAGTGAATGTCCTGTAAACACCCCTCGACGTCGTTGGCCGGCCGCACCCCCAGGCGTTGCTCGAGGTTTTCATTCCACGCCTCCGGCAAGTCCGCCACCGGCAGTGAGCCGTCCAAAATCCGCCGCTCCAATTCGTAGCGCAGCATGATGTGCGCCGGATACGTGAGCTCATCGGCGTCCATGCGGATGCAGCTGCGGCGGACGCGAGTCAGATGGCGGTACAAGTTGTCTTCCTGCCACTCGGGTCCGCTCACCTGCAGGTATTTCTCCAATAGAGGTTTGACGTATTTGACGAACGGGCGGCCGCGGCACAGGTTCATCTCGAACAACAGCGACTGGCTTTCTTCGAGTGCCAGGCCGCGATCGCGGCCGACCGGCTGATCGCGCCACTTCAGCGGCAG
>CAZZZU010000095.1:0-17224 GCA_964658805.1 uncultured Steroidobacteraceae bacterium | reverse complement strand
AACCCCCGACCCTCGCCGTGTAAAGGCGATGCTCTACCAGCTGAGCTAAGCACCCTCTGGAAGAGGCGCGAGAGTGTACGTGACGTGAACTGGCTTGGCTAGTGCGCCCTTTCTTCGCGCTTCTTGGCGCGCGGCTTTTTGGCCGCAACCACCGCTTCTTCAGGTGCTTTTTCAGTCGGCGGCGCGGGTAGCGGCGTCGGCTGTTTCACCAAGGCATACTGCAGCACCTCATCGATCCATTTGACCGTCTTGATGTCGAGCTTTTCCTTGATATTGTCCGGAATTTCGGCCAAATCCTTGCTGTTCTCGTCTGGGATCAGCACGGTGGTGATACCGCCGCGGTGGGCCGCCAGCAGCTTCTCTTTGAGGCCGCCGATGGGCAACACTTCGCCGCGCAACGTAATCTCCCCCGTCATGGCCACATCCGAACGTACCGGGATTTTGGTCAGCGCTGAAATTAGCGCGGTGCACATACCGATGCCGGCACTGGGCCCATCCTTTGGTGTTGCGCCCTCGGGCACATGAATGTGCACATCTGACTTCTGATAGAAATCCTGCTCGAGACCGAGCATGGCCGAGCGGCTGCGCACAACCGTCATTGCCGCCTGGATCGACTCCTGCATGACCTCGCCCAATTGACCGGTATGCGTGAGTTTGCCCTTGCCCGCGACGTTAGCCGCTTCGATGGTGAGCAACTCGCCGCCCACTTCGGTCCATGCCAGACCCGTGACGTGACCGATCCGGTTGCTCTCCTCCGCCTTACCGTAGCGAAAGCGAGGCACGCCCAGAAAGTTGTTCAGATTCTTGGTCGTGATGGTCACGACCTTGTCGCTCGGGTTCAGGAGCAACTGCTTCACCGCCTTGCGGCCGATCTTGGACAGCTCACGCTCCAGGTTGCGTACCCCGGCTTCACGCGTGTAATGACGAATCATGTCCAGGATCGACGCATCGTCCACCGCCAGTTCATCCGGCTTGAGGCCGTTCTGCTTCACCTGCTTGGGCAACAGATAGCGCCGGGCGATATTCGCTTTTTCATCTTCGGTGTAGCCGGGTAGCCGAATGACTTCCATTCGATCCAGCAACGGCGCCGGGATGTTCAGACTGTTGGCGGTGCAAACGAACATCACCTCGGAGAGGTCGAAATCCACTTCGAGATAATGGTCGTTGAAGGTCGAGTTCTGTTCGGGATCGAGCACCTCGAGCAATGCCGAGGAGGGGTCGCCACGAAAGTCCGTCGACATCTTGTCGATCTCGTCCAACAGGAACAGCGGATTCCGCACGCCTGTCTTGGCCAGATTCTGGATGATCTTGCCCGGCATGGAGCCGATGTAGGTACGCCGGTGGCCGCGGATCTCGGCCTCGTCGCGCACGCCGCCCAACGACATGCGGACGAACTTGCGATTGGTAGAGCGGGCAATACTTTGGCCGAGCGACGTCTTGCCGACGCCCGGGGGTCCGACCAGACAGAGAATGGGGCCGCGCAGGTTCTTCACCCGCTGCTGTACCGCCAGGTACTCGACGATGCGTTCCTTGACCTTGTCGAGACCGTAGTGATCTTCTTCCAGTACCTTCTCAGCGGACGCAATATCCAGCAGCACCTTGCTGCGCTTTTTCCACGGACTTTTGACCAACCAGTCGACGTAATTGCGCACGACGGTGGCTTCCGCTGACATGGGCGACATCAGTTTGAGCTTGGCGAGTTCCGAATTCGCTTTCTCGCGTGCCTCTTTCGGCATGCCCGCGGCCTTGATGCGCTTTTCCAGTTCACCAATTTCGTTGGGGGCGTCATCGAGATCGCCGAGTTCCTTCTGAATGGCCTTCATCTGTTCATTCAGGTAGTACTCGCGCTGGCTCTTTTCCATCTGCTGCTTGACGCGCCCCCGGATGCGCTTCTCGATTTGCAGCACGTCCATCTCACCTTCGATGACGGCCAGCATGTGTTCGAGCCGCTTGCGAACGTCCGGTATCTCGAGCACTTTCTGTTTCTCGGATAACTTCAACGACATATGGGCCGCGACCGTGTCCGCGAGTCGCCCGGCTTGCTCGATCCCGGCGAGCGAAGTCAGGATTTCCGGCGGGACCTTCTTGTTCAGCTTCACGTACTGTTCGAATTGCGTAATGACGGAACGCGTCAGGACGTCCATCTCGCGCTCTTCGTAACGCTCCTGGTCCGGCAGCGCAGTCACCTCGGCGGAGAAAAATTCTCCTTCGACCAGCTTTTCGATGCTGGCGCGATCCACGCCCTCGACTAGAACCTTGACAGTGCCGTCAGGTAATTTGAGCAGCTGCAGGATGGTGGCGACGGTTCCGACGCGGTAGAGATCCTCGGCCTTCGGATCGTCCACGTCAGCCTGTTTTTGCGCGACCAGCAAAATACGCTTGTCGGCCTTCATGGCCAGATCGAGCGCGACGATGGATTTTTCCCTACCGACGAACAGCGGGATCACCATGTGGGGATACACGACCACGTCGCGCAGTGGCAACACGGGCATACCCGCCTGCGGCGTCGCGGTGGCTACTTCAGGAACATCGACTTTTGATTCATCGCTCACTTAGGCAGCCTTTAGGTTTCAAAGCACGGTCAGATCGGCACTCGCTGACCAGAAGACATGCGGCCCCATACAGTGAGTTTCAAGCTCGACTCTATAGATGATCTGAGCCCGTAGGGCGCCGCTGTTCCTCAACCGGTGCCACCAACCGGGTTTCCTCGGTGCGGTGGACGACATACGGTTTGTTGTGGCCCTCAATGACCTGCTCATCCACCACAACTTTCTGCACATTACGCAGCGACGGCAGGTCGTACATCGTGTCCAGCAAAACGTTTTCCAAAATCGTGCGAAGGCCGCGAGCCCCCGTCTTGCGCTGCATAGCCTTGCGCGCAACCGAACGCAATGCGTCTTCGCGGAAGTCGAGTTCCACGCCTTCCATGTCGAACAGCTTGCGATACTGTTTCGTCAACGCATTCTTCGGCTGCATCAAAATCGAAATCAACGCGTCCTCGTCCAACTCTTCCAAAGTGGCGACCACCGGCAGGCGGCCGACGAACTCCGGAATTAAACCGTACTTGATCAAATCCTCAGGTTCCGTGTCGTGGAACACATCATTGCCATGCGGGCGCGCGTTCTGCTCCCGCACCTCTGCCATGAAGCCGATGCCACTCTTGTGCGTGCGGTTCATGATGATCTTTTCGAGACCCGCGAAGGCCCCGCCGCAGATAAAGAGGATGTTAGTGGTGTCGACCTGCAGGAATTCCTGCTGCGGATGCTTGCGGCCACCTTGCGGCGGCACCGACGCAATCGTGCCCTCGATCAGCTTCAGGAGCGCCTGCTGCACGCCCTCGCCCGAGACGTCGCGGGTAATGGACGGGTTGTCCGACTTGCGCGAAATCTTGTCGATCTCGTCGATGTACACGATACCGGTCTGCGCCTTCTCGACATCGTAGTCGCACTTCTGCAGCAGCTTCTGGATGATGTTTTCGACGTCTTCGCCGACGTAGCCGGCCTCGGTCAACGTCGTCGCGTCCGCGATGGTAAAGGGCACGTTCAGAAGCCGCGCCAAGGTTTCGGCAAGCAAGGTCTTGCCCGAACCGGTTGGTCCGATCAGAAGAATATTGCTCTTGGCAAGTTCGACCTCGTCGCGGGAACGTACACCTTCCGCGCTACGGGTTTGCAATCGCTTGTAGTGGTTGTAAACCGCCACCGACAGGACGCGTTTGGCGCGCTCCTGGCCGATCACGTACTCATCCAGGACCTTCTTGATTTCCTGGGGTTTCGGCAATTTGTCCCGGGTGCGCTCGGCGCGCTCCTCGAGTTCCTCGCGAATGATGTCATTACAGAGTTCAACGCATTCGTCGCAGACGAATACCGAAGGACCTGCAATCAGTTTGCGAACTTCGTGTTGGCTCTTCCCGCAAAAAGAGCAATACAGGAGCTTGCCATCGTCATGTTTGCCGCGCGAATCTTCGCTCATGCTGTCCTCAAGTTGACTGTAGCGCGTGCCCTGGAGGGAACGGCGTCACAGCAATAGCCACAACTATATAGCACCCAAAAGGAACCCGCGCAAAGGCGGGGCCCGACCAGCTGTGACGCGGGTCCGTCAAGGCGCGCCGCCATCAACCCTTGACCGGGAGCTCGCCCCGCTTCTCGAGCATCGAGTCGACCAGGCCATAAGCCTTGGCCTGCTCGGCTGTCATGAAATTGTCCCGATCGCTGTCCTGCTTGATTCGGTCGACCGTCTGCCCGGTATGTTTGGCCAGGATGCCGTTCAAACGATGCTTGGTTTCCATGACGTCGCGGGCATGAATATCGATATCCGACGCCTGCCCCTGAAATCCGGCAGAGGGCTGATGGATCATGATCTTCGAGTTGGGTAGCGAGTACCGCTTGCCGGCCGCGCCACCGGCCAGCAAAACCGCCCCCATGGACGCTGCGAGTCCCACGCAGATGGTGCTGACGTCGGGTTTGATGAATTGCATCGTATCGTAGATCGCAAGACCCGCACTCACCGAGCCGCCCGGCGAGTTGATGTACAGGGCAATATCCTTGTCCGGATTTTCCGATTCCAGGAACAGCATTTGCGCCACGATCAGATTGGCCATGTAGTCCTCAACAGGACCCACGATGAAAATTACGCGCTCCTTGAGGAGTCGCGAGTAGATGTCGTAGGCACGCTCGCCGCGAGCGGTCTGTTCGACAACCATCGGAACCAAATTCAGTGCACGGGTCGTCATGTATTCGTTCCTTACCAATGAAGCGGCGGATGTGTGTAACTTGGTGACTTTATATCCTTATTTCAAGCGCTGTATACACTCAGCCCTCGAAGTTCATCAATTCCTTGAAGGTAGATGACTTATCGCGCACCTGCGCCTTGTTCAATATCCATTCCGAAACCTGATCTTCGAGCACCAGATTCTCAATTTGCCGCAGTGCGTCGGGATTCTGCAGATAGGCGCGCTTCAGGGCAGCCGGGTCGCCATACGTACTCACCATCTCATCCAAACGCTCCCCGACCCGCTCACGATCGGCCGTCAGGTTTTCACTTCGAATGATCTCGCTCAGCAATAACCCGAGAATCACACGGCGCCGGGCCCCTTCCAGAAACGGCTCGCGCGGCGGCATCTGGGAACCTTCCTTAGCCCCCGAGCGCCGCATTGCGTCCATCTGCATGTCCCGCACCTGGGCCTCTATGAGAACATTCGGCACTTCGAGCGGATTGGATGCGAGCAACTGCTGCATCACGGCGGTTTTGTTGCGGTTACGCAGCACCTGTTCCAATTCGCGACGCATGTTGGCCGTCACGTCCTCCCGTAGCTTGGCAACACCGCCTTCAGCCACGCCGAACAATTTGCAAAACTCGTCGTCGAGCTCAGGCAACTTCGGCTCTTCGACTGTCTTCAGCGAGGTGGCAAACTTCGCGCGCTTGCCCGCCAATTCGGTGGCCCGATAATCGACAGGAAAATCGACGTCAATGTCGCGCTGGTCACCGGCAGCCGCGCCCACCAGGCCCTGTTCAAGTTGCGGCAACATCTTGGCTTCACCGATCACGATGGCGATGTTCTCGCCCTTGCCGCCGGCGAAGGCGATACCGTCGATCGCGCCCTCAAAATCGATGGTCACCTTGTCACCGCTGACTGCGGGACGCGTGACCGGGATATATTCGGTCTGCTGTTTGCGCAACCGCTCGATCATGGCGTCAACATCGCTCTCCGTGACCTCGGCTGTCGTCCGTTCGAGCTCCAGCGACTCGATTGGCGCGAGCTTTACCTCCGGCAGAATTTCGAAGGTCGCTACGTAGGTGAGGTCCTGTCCCTCATCCACCGTCTGCGGCTCAATCCGCGGACTTCCCGCCGGGGAGAGCTTTTGCTGCGTGACCGCTTCGGAATAGCTCGACTGCAGCAGCTCGCCTATCACCTCACGGTGCACCTGACCGCCGAACTGTCGCCGGATGACGGTAAGCGGTGCCTTGCCCGGACGAAAGCCCTTCAACCGCGCCGTTCGGCTTAAAGTCTTGAGGCGCTGCGCAATTTCCTGAATGACGCGTTCGGCCGGAACCTGCACCTGCATGCGACGCTCCAGCGCGCCGGTGCTTTCAACGGAAACCTGCATAAAAAACCTCTCGTTGGTGCGAAAGGCGAGACTCGAACTCGCACGGGTTACCCCACCAGATCCTAAGTCTGGCGCGTCTACCAATTCCGCCACATTCGCGTTTGATTAGCCGCCAAGTATAGCGGATGCGCTTGCACAACGCCCACGCGAGCGCCTCAGCGGGGTTCGCTCTCGCGCACCAGCATGCGCGCGACTTCCCGCAACGCCGGCAGCCCGTTCTCCAACATATAGTAAAGCGGACTGTCGCCATCAAACGGCAGCTCTTTGCGGGGGCCATGCATCCAAGCCCAGGCACGCTCCTTGGAACCCTTCTCCGAGTTGAGCGCGAAGTGGATGTTAGCAATCAGTGCCGCCCGCTCCTGCTGCGTGGCCGACAACCGCGGTGCCTGACCCAGCCGATAGCGTTCGAGCACCTGCGGCGACGGAATTTTCAACAGCCGGCACTGCTGCAGAGGAGACAACTCCCATGCATCAGCGATGGCGAAAAAGCGCTTCAGTGCCATAGTGCTCGTGTGCCTGGCAGCGCGGCGGCTCGCCGGTTGTAGGACCAATCGTGGACCGGCGCGCGTCGGCTTGGCTGGCAATAGCGTTCTCAAGGTGATTTCAGCATACTCCCTCGCATGCCCGATCGGTTCGATGCAAGGCTCTCGCAGGCAATAAAGCACAGCGGTAGTCTGGTCTGTGTAGGACTCGATCCCGATCCCGGCAAGATCCCCGAACAGCTGCGTGGTGAGCCGACCGCCGTACTCAGTTTCAATCGCTTGATCATCGATGCCACCTGCGATCTCGCTGCAGCCTACAAACCGCAGATCGCCTTTTACAGCGCTCTCGGCGTCGAGGAACAACTGACAGAGTCGATCCGCTACATTCGCGCGCGCGCACCGCACGCGGTGGTCATCCTCGACGCCAAGCGCAATGACGTTGGCAACACTGCAGAGGCGTACGCGCGCGAAGCATTCGATCGGTATCAGGCTGACGCGGTGACCGTGAGTCCCTACATGGGCGAGGACTCGGTTCGTCCCTTTCTGCGACGTCCGGAGCGCGGCGCCGTCGTACTGTGCCGGACTTCGAATCCCGGCGCCCGGGACTTTCAAGACCTGGACGTGGGGGGTCTGCCGTTATACAGACGGGTGGCCGAGCGGGCGGCACGCGACTGGAACTCGCACGGCAACCTCATGTTGGTCGTGGGCGCCACCTATCCGCGAGAGATGGCGGATCTGCGGCGCGCTCATCCGGACGTGCCGTTCTTGGTACCCGGCGTCGGCGCTCAGGGCGGTGACCTGGATGCCGTTCTCGACGCCGGTCTCGATGCATCACGCAGCGGGCTGCTGATCAACTCGTCGCGCGGCATCATCTATGCCGCCGACGGCAGCGCCGCGGCCATCCGCGCGGCCGCCTCCGATCTGCATGCTGCGATCCAGCGCAAGCGCGAGTCCCGGTTTCTCGGTCCACACTAGAAGGCGCTTTTCACTACGCCACCGTCTACCCGGAGCGCCGCACCGGTTGTCGCCGCTGCCAGTGGACTTGCGACGTAGGCAACCATCGATGCAACCTCCTCGGGCGTGATGAAGCGTTTTATGAGCGACGTCGGGCGGGCGGTCTGAAAGAATTCCGCCTCCACCGCCGCAGCGGTCTTACCGCTTTTCGAAGCCCAGTCGTCGATGAATTCACCCACGCCGCGCGAGCGTGTCGGTCCGGGTAACACGCTATTCACCGTGATGCCGGTGCCGGCAGTCGCTTCGGCCAGCCCGCGCGACACCGCAATCTGCGCCGCCTTGGTCATGCCGTAGTGGATCATTTCAGCAGGTATCTGATAGCCGCTCTCGCTGGAGATGAAAATGATGCGACCCCAATCGCGCGCGCGCATGTGCGGCAAATATGCGCGCGCCAGCCGCGCACCGCTCAGGACATTGACATTGAAAAAACGCTGCCAGTCGTCGTCTGAGATGTCCTCGAACGCCCGCACTTCGAAGATGCCGAGATTGTTCACCAGGATGTCGACCTGCGGATGCTGTTTCACCAGTTCGGCGGCCGCGGCGGCATCACTCAAGTCGCCGGCGAATCCCAGCACCTCGGCAACCGACGTTTTCTTCAGAGACGTCACCGCTTGCGCAACCGCGGCGGCCGTACGTCCGCTTAAGATCACCCGCGCACCTTCCTGCGCGAGCGCCGTGGCGATGGCATTGCCGATGCCGGCGGTTGACCCGGTCACCAGTGCGGTCTTGTCACTCAGTTTCAAATCCATACATGCTCCTCGAAGTAATCAATGGGTGACGGACAACGCCAGCATCGCTTGCAGCAGCACGTTCGCGCCCGCCGCCAGGTGTTCGGCTGTGGCGCTTTCCGCCTCGTTGTGACTCAAGCCACCTGCGCACGGCACGAAGATCATGGCGGTGGGTACGACTGCCGAGACGTTGCAGGAGTCGTGGCCGGCACCGCTCACCATCTGGAATACGTCCATGTGCATCATCATGGCGGCGTGCCGAACCGCTTCGATGCAGAGCGGGTCAAAGGTCACACCGGGCGCTTCCCAGATACAGCGCACGCTGCCCTCGAGAGAAAACCGCCGCAGGTTTTCTGACACGATCTTCTCTACATCAGCGCGTAGCGCTCGATAGGCAGTGAGCAGAGGATGCCGCACGTCGACGGTAAATCGCACCGCTGACGGGACCGTGTTGGCAGACCCCGGCTGCGCCTCGAGGCAGCCGATGGTCAATCGTGCAGCGGCGCCACACTGCTCGGTGGCCTGATACAACGCCGGCAACATGCCGCCGAGCGCGCGGACCGGATCACGACGGCCGTGCATCGGCGTCGGGCCCGCATGCGCCGCCTGCCCCTCGATGCAGATTTCGTAACGGCTCATGTGCTGCACGCCCGTGACCAGGCCAATGACACGCCCCTCCTGTTCGAGGATCGGTCCCTGTTCGATATGGACTTCGAGGAAAGCCTTGGCGGGCGCTCGTTCGACAGCGATGTCCACGGGGTACCCGCCACGCAGCAACTCACCCCGTACCGTCGCGCCGTCGCGCGCCGTCAGGCCATAGGCATCCGCCATGCTCATACGGCCGGACCAGACTGCCGAGCCCATCATGGCCGCCGGGAAACGCACGCCCTCTTCGTTGCACCAAACGCAAACCTCGACAGGATGCGCCGTGCGTATGCCGAAATCGTTCAAGGACTCGAGAACCTCGAGGCCCGCCAGAACGCCATACACCCCGTCGAACTTGCCGCCGCTCGGCTGGGTGTCCAGATGACTGCCGGTCATCACCACTGGCAAACCATCATTCGTGCCGGCGCGCCGCACAAACAGATTGCCGATGGCATCGACACGAGTTGTACAGCCCGCCGCTTGAGCCCATTTGAGCAACAGTGCGCGGCCCTCGAAATCCAGGTCCGTCAAGGCTTGACGATTCACTCCGCCGAGTTCCGTTGCGCCGATCGTGGCCATTTCCATGAGGCGCGACCACAGTCGGTCGGAATTGACGCGGGCGTCGAGCATGCGGCTAAGACTGCGTGCGCGCGGCCGCGCCGGCCGCCGCGATGAACTCCTCGACGTGGGCCGCCTGCGTTGCGTAAGACGCCACCAGGCGCACCAGGACGCCTGCTGTGCCCGCGGGCGCGGGCCAACGATAAAACTTGAAACCCTGCCGCTCCAGCTTATCGACGATGTGCGGCGTCAGGCTGATAAAAATTTCGTTGGCCTGAACCGGCTGCAGCAGACGCGTACCCGGCATGGCGCTCAACGCCTGCGACAGCTTGCCGGCCATGGCGTTCGCATGCCGCGCATTCTGCAGCCAATGATCATTCTCCAGATAACCGAGTAGTTGCGCACTCAGAAATCGCATCTTCGACCACAGGTGGCCCGCACGCTTGCGGCGCCGTTCGAAGTCTTGCGCCAGCGCCGCATTGAAGAACACGACGGCCTCAGCGCACAAGGCGCCGTTCTTGGTAGCGCCCAAGGACAGCACGTCGACGCCGCTCTTCCACGTCGCGTCAGCGGGCGAACACTTGAGATGCGCCAACGCGTTGGCGAAGCGCGCACCGTCCATGTGCAGCGGCAAGTCGAACTCGCGCGCCACGTTACTCAAGGCGCCAAGCTCGGCCAGTGAATACACGGTGCCCCACTCGGTAGCCTGGGTGACGCTCACCGCCGCAGGCTTGACATGATGAACGCCCATGTCCCGTGCGGCAGACACCGCCGCTTCGATCTGCGCGGGCCTGATCTTGCCGTCATCCGCCGGCAGGCCGATCAGCTTGGCGCCTGCCGTGAAAAATTCCGGTGCACCGCATTCGTCGGTGACGATGTGTGCCGCTTCGTAACAATAAATAGCACCATACGGCGGCACGAGTTGCGCCAAGGCCAGGGAATTCGCGGCGGTGCCCGTGGTGACCGGCAGGATGACGACTTCGCGTTCGAACACTTCATTCGCCAGCAGCTGCAGGCGGGCGCTGTAATCGTCAGCGCCGTACGAGGGCATGTTGCCTGCATTCGCCGCCTGCAACGCGGCCATGACGGCGTCGCTGGCGGGGGTGACGTTATCACTGCTGAAATTGATGGTCACTGGGCTTCCGCAATTGAGCGAGAGGCTATCTTAGCCCAAGCTCGGGTGCTGAGGGTCGCGTGAGCAACGTCACACAATCGCGCGCCAACATCGTTTGGCCGCGCCCTGGCGGCCGATGGCAGGAAAAACATGCGTGAACTGTGTCGAAGTCCTGGAACCCGCTCATTTTACCGTTGCCGCCCCTCGCATAGCATCGAACCCAAGTTCGATTGAAGGCACTCGGTATGCAAACTAAAAAGCTAATGGCTCAAAATCCTTTGATATTGATGATGGCCCTGGCGGTCCCGGGCATGAGCCATGCCGTTGGCCTCGGTGAAATTCATGTGCGTTCTTCGCTGAACGAGCCGCTGGTCGCCGAAATCGACATCGTCGGGGCGACCCCGGAAGATCTGCTGAGCCTGCATGCCAGCATGGCGAATCGTGACACGTTTGCCCGCTTCAACGCCGACAAGCCGGCATTCCTGAGCACGGCGACCTTCAAAGTGGCGCAGAACGCAGCCGGCCGTTCGGTACTCGAGGTGCGCTCCCGGGATGCTTTCAATGAACCGGCCGTCGACATGGTCGTCGATGTGCGCTGGCATAACGGCGCGGTCACCCGCCAGTACAGCCTGCTGCTCGATCCTGCCGAGATGTCGTTCGGTTCGCGCATCGGCGAACAGCTGCGTACGGCAGGCACGCCTGCGGCCCCATCCGCGGTAAGCCCCATACCTGCTCCCAGGGTTCCTCTGACGCGCGTCAAGATCGGCGCCAAGGCAACGCTGCGCGGGGTCGCATGGCGCGCCGGCGCCCGCTCTGAGGCCGACCTGCAGCGCATGATGATGGCCATGTTTCGCGCCAACCCTGCGGCCTTCGACGGCAATATCAATCGCCTGCGCACGGGCGCATTTATCGACATTCCGGCGCCCGAAATTGTCGCCGCCATTTCACAGGCTGACGCGCACGACGCAACCGCCGCGCAGATGGCGACGTGGCGTGCGTCCAAGGGGCCAGCCGCCAAAGCCACCGCCACCGCAGCTTCGACCGCGACAACGACGGCTGCTGTGGCCGCACCCGTGGCCATCGCGCCCGCCGCGAGCGTCACGGGTGATGAAAATGCAGCGTTGAAGCAGCGCGTGCAGTCGCTCGAAAAGAGCTTGAGCGACATGCAAACGCTCATCGATCATGAGAACGATAAGCTCGCCGGCATTCAGGCACGGGTGGTCCAAGCCGAGGCATCCGCCACACCGCCGAGCATCCCGCAGCACAACAGCGTCGATCACAGTCTCTTTGCGCAGATCGCGGGCGGCCTGGCTGCGCTTGCCGGCATACTTGGCATCTTTTACTGGCGTGGCAAGCGGCGCGAACAGCCTAGGTCCGCGAATTTGCCGCCTGCTTTTGCCACCGAACCAGCAGCCATCGTATTGGCGGCACCACTGGCCGCGAGCACCGTGGTGACCGAAGTGCGCCTGCCCGCCACCCCGCAAGGGGCGACGCAAGAGGACGACGACGCGCTCCTTGACGCGTGGATCAGTGAACGAGACCACTCCAAGGCAAAAACGCCGGACGTGGAGACCGACACGGTAGTGCTCGAAAAGACGCCGGATCCTGCCGAAGAGGAAGACACAGTGAATCTGGCCAGCGACACAGCCAGCATGCCGGCCGCCACGGTGACGATAAAGCGCCCCGAAGCGCCGCTGGTGGATGGCACCGACTTACTGGAGGCCATCTCGGCGGAATTGGAGCGCGAATACGAAAATTCCACGCGCCTCGACTACAACTTAATCGAACTGGACAAGGCGCAGAAAGAGATCGAATCGCAGGCCGCAAACAGGCAACCCGAAGAGGTGCACGAGTTCCATCTCGACGAGTCAACGGTTTCGCAGGAACGCCCTTTCGATCTGGAAGACTCACTCAAGCAGGCCATCTCCCTGGAGCCCGAGCGGCCGGATCTCAAGCTGAAATTGCTGGAGACCTATTACGCCCAGGCGGCGACCAACCGCGCCGCGTTCCTGGAAGTGGTGCAGCAGTTTGCGGCCAAACGTGAGCAGCTGACACCGCAGGAATGGGACAAGATCACCGAGATGGGGCGGCAGATCGCATCCGACACCGACCTCTTCAGTCACGGCCCGGACGACAGCGATCACAACATCGCAGACTTCGCCGCCTGACTAGGATGCCGTCATTGCGGTGATGCCGGTCGATTCCGTCGTCGCACGCGTGCCGTTCAATTTGATGTTGAGTCGCAGTTCGTTGGCCGAATCGGCATTCCGCAGCGCTTCATCATAGGAAATCTGGCCATCGTTATAGAGCTCAAATAACGACCAATCGAAGGTCCGCATGCCGAGCTCCCGCGACTTGCCCATGATGGCTTTGATCTCGTGAAATTCACCCTTCAGGAGCTTGTCCGCGATGATGGGCGTGTTGAGCAGGATCTCGATGGCGGCCCGGCGGCCTTTGCCGTCCTCAGTGCGAACCAGACGTTGCGAGATGATCGCTTTCAGATTGCTCGACAAATCCATGAGCAGCTGCTTGCGGCGCTCCTCGGAAAAGAAATTGATGATGCGATCGATGGTCTGGTTAGCGCTGTTGGAATGCAACGTACCGAGGCACAGGTGACCGGTTTCCGCAAAGGCGATGGCATGTTCCATCGTCTCGGAATCTCGAATTTCGCCGATGAGAATGACGTCCGGTGCCTGTCTCAGCGTATTCTTGAGCGCGTGATGCCAGCTGTGCGTATCGATGCCGACGTCACGATGCGTTACGAGCGACTGCTGCGAGGTGTGGACGAACTCCACCGGATCCTCGACGGTGATGATGTGGCCGGCGGAAGAACGGTTGCGATGATCGATCATTGCCGCCAAAGAGGTCGATTTCCCGGACCCCGTCGCCCCCACCACCAGCACCAGCCCGCGTTTGGCCATCACCACTTCTTTCAGCGTCTCCGGCAAGCCCAATTTATCGAAGTTGGGCATTTCGGAGGGAATGGTGCGGATCACCATGCCGACGTTGAGCTGTTGCATGAAGACGTTGACGCGAAAGCGCGCCACGTCCGGTAGCGCAATCGCAAAGTTACACTCGAGTTCCTTGGCGAACTCTTCGCGCTGCCGCTCGTTCATGATCGAGTTCGCCAGTTCGCGCGTGACTTCACCGCTGAGTCGTTGCGAACCCATCGGTTGCAGCTTGCCCTGAGCCTTCATGCTGGGCGGAAAGTCCTTGGAGATGAAAAGATCCGAGCCGCCGGAATTGGTCATTCCGGTCAGCAGCTTGATCATGAAGGCCTTAGCCTGTTCGGTGTTGAGCGTCGCCATTCTCGGATGATGCACGGTCCAGAGGCACGAATCCGCGACGGAGTTATCAGAGGGGCGGGTTGGCTCGATACGTGACCGTCGTTTCCCGCGCGCCCCATATCAGGAGCCAAAGAATGATGGGTAATTCGCCAATTTCTAGCTTGCTCGCGACGCTGTCGACGAGGTCCTGATACTGCGGCAGGAGCAACGTGGTGCTCGAGCTGGCGACGTAGCCCAGGCCGGCGATGATCAACAGCATCCCAAGCAGCCTGGGGATGAATCCGGACCGAATCACGAGCAATCCAAATGGAAACAGCCAGATGCCCCAAAAGATCGAAGCCAGGTTGATTCCCTGACCGTGCAACCGATAGAAAAGATAAGCCAGGGCGTCCAGCTGCTGCTTGTTGAAAACCCCCATATAGTCGGTCCCGCTGACGAGCAAGAGCGCCGCGATCTCATTGAGCACGCAGATGAAAACGATTGGCACAGAAACGACGGCGCCGAGAATCAGCATTTGACGCGCATACGTTTCATGCACTGGCTTGAACAGACGGTAAAGCGCCAAGACCACGAATACCCAGATCACTTCATGCAGCAATTCGGTTGAGATGCCGATACGGAAAAGCCACACGAAGGATCGGAGATGGTCCGCGGTCGCGGTCGGATCCCCTCGCACGTACAACTTGCCAGGAACGTACACAAGGCCGATGGGTGCGATGAGCAGTACCAGAAAGTACAGCAAGCCGGCCGCTCTGGCCTGTTGCTTGATGGTTTTCATCGCGGAACCTCCTGTACATCGAGTGCTTCGTTGGCATCGATGAATAACCACAACGCCGCGCTGATGGCGAGCACCCCCGCCATCGTGACAAGCACCGCATCGTACGAATGAAAGCGATCTACGAGATAGCCAAAAATGAGCGACGACAGGAAGCCGCCTACAGCACCGGCCGTATTGATGAAGCCTGCCACAGCTCCGGCATACCGTTTGCCAATGTCGATGCAGGTTGCAAACACGGTCGGCTGCTGGAAAGTGATGCCGGTATAACAGACACCGAGCCACGCCAGCGAGACGTAGCCTGATGTCGACAACAGCGTCGCGACGATCGCCGCGGCAGCCATACCCAACCCCACCACGCCAATACAACGGGGTCCCCAGGTGCGACCCCAACGGCGCACGGCCGCATCGCGCGCCAGACCACCAAGCAGGTTGCCGAGGATGCCGAGCACGAAAGGCAGCGCAGACAGCTTGGTCTGCACTTCGGTGAAGCCACGCGCCTTGATGAGAAAGGTAGGCAGCCAGAACAGAAAAAAGTAATAGCAGAATAGATATCCGAATGTTGCTGCCATCAGCGCGCACACGCTGCGATTCGCGCTGATCGCCCGCCACGGCAGCGAGTGTGCGGCAGGCGCGGTGTGAGCACCGATTTCCGCCAACTCCGCCTTTGGCACCGCCGTTTTTTCCTGCGGACTATTACGATACCAATGCCACCAAACAAGCGACCAACACGCGCCGACCACGCCAAATATATAAAAAGAAGCGCGCCAGCCAAAACTCGCCTGCAGCGGCACGACCAGGGGGGATGCGATCGCCCCGCCAAGCTGTCCGGACAGCAATACGACGCTGAAGGCGCGACCGCGTTCTACCGCGGGAAACCAGCGATAGACCACGGTGGACGCGGTGGGATAGGCGCCTGCCTCACCCAACCCGAACAGAAATCGCACCAGCACGAGAGGCCCAAGGCCGCCGACGAATCCTGTAAGGGTCGTAAATACCGACCACCAGGAGACGATGCGAACCAGCATGCTTCGCGCCCCAAATCGATCCGCCAGATATCCGCTGGGGATCTCGAACAGTGCGTAGGCCATTGCAAAGGCCCCGGTGACGTAACCCCATTGCTGCGCGTTCAGCTCGAACTCGCCCTGGATGCGCGGTCCAGCTACGGAAATACAGACACGATCCAGATAGGTGATAACCGACAGCAAAGCCAATAGAAGCAGAACGCGCTGGCGATATTTCACAGCGCGCGCGTTACAGAACCTGATGTACGCGCCAGGCGGGAAACTCCGTACCGGCTTTCAATTTTCCGACAAGACCGCAAGCCAATAAGCCATCATCGCTGCTCGCTTCGCAGAGATACACGGCAATGGCACCGCGTTGTTGGTCGGTATAAACCAGGCGCCAATCCGCCGGCAGCGTGCGCTCCTCGTTGGCATAGTCAGCCTCGAGGTAGGCATCGGTAGCCGCCTCGAGAATGTCGCGGCCGCCGCTCACGACCTCGCCCCGTATGGTGGCTATCTCAGCACGCACCCTTGCGCCGTCCGCCCGAGCCAACCGCAGTCCGTGCGCGACCAGATGTTCGGCCACCGCCGGCGGCACTGCGTAGGCAACCGGCCTCCTGACCGGTTTCAGCCCGACGAATTGACCAAGATGCGGGACCGTCACTTCGATCGGCCGACCCTCGAGCGTGTAGGGTTCACGGGTCAGGATGCAAACAGGGGGTGCATCGAAAGCCTCCTGTCGATAACGCACGGCCACGTCTGCGGGCGGCTCGATGCATGCGTTCAGCAGCGTCAGAATCTCGTCAGACCGGGCCGCCACGTATACGAGGGACTCGCGCAGAAATGCATAGGTGGTACGCACGCGTTCGGGAAACGACAGATACGAGTAGGTTTCGAGCAGCAGATCAAGGCGGTTGGTCAAACCGCGGTAGTTACCACCGAAGCGCGGATTGTGCGGATAGGTGATCCAGCCCATACCCTCGCCGCCCTCGTCACGCAAGAAATTGCCGTACCAAAAGGAGTCCAGCCCATCGTTCGCCTTAACCGCCGCGCGCACCGCCGGCATGAAGTGTTCGCGCATGTAGTCGATCGGTTCGCGGCGACCGCTATCGACGACATGCGGGGTGTCGTAGGTCATGGCGAAGCGATGGATGGAGCCGTTCGTGGTGTGACAATCGATCACCAGATGCGGGTTCCAGGGATGACAGACGCGAGTCTGCATCAGACGCATTTCCTCGCCTTGTTGTCGCATATAGTCGCGGTTCAAGTTGATGCCGGCGGCATTCTCGCGGGTGCCGACCGACGGCGGACCGAGCTGACCCTGAAAACGGTCAATTTCAAGTTTGCGGTGCTTGTCGCTGAACCGGTCATTTCCGTCGGCGTTGAATAAGGGGACCACTAGCAACGTCACGCGATCGAGCAGCGGACCGTGTCGGCCCAGCAAAATGTCTCGCGTAAGCATCAACGCGGCCTCCTTGCCCTCCACTTCGCCGGCATGAATGCCGCACTGTAT
>CAZZZU010000094.1:0-17818 GCA_964658805.1 uncultured Steroidobacteraceae bacterium | reverse complement strand
CGTTTTTCTTCACAAAGGTGAGATATTCACGGTAACCCCGGGGGCCGACGCCAAGGCAGCGCAGTTGTTCAAGGCGCGCGGGAGCCTGGACTCGCTGCGCTTCGCGCCGGACGGCAGCAAGCTTGCCTTTGTCAGCACACGCGGCGATCACAGTTTCATCGGTGTGTATTCATTCGCCGCAAAAACGGTGCAGTGGATCGATCCGGGCGCGGCACTCGACATGGAACCGCGTTGGTCGCCGGACGGCAAGAAGCTTGCGTTTCTGCGCCTGCCGTGGAGTCATGCCGAGGTCGGTATCGGCCCGCATCGAAGCGGTCAACCGTGGTCCATCCACGTGGCGAGTGTCGACAGCAACGCGCCCTCTGCAGAGATATACCGCGCACCGCAGGGGGCCGGCAGCATCTTCCATCCTTTGAGTTCAGCGGCGCAGCTTTATTGGACTGCCGGCAATCGAATCGTGTTTCCAGCCGAGAACGATGGCTGGCTGCATCTGTATGCGGTGCCGTTGACAGGCGGCGCAGTGCAGCTTCTGACGCCGGGCGCTTTTGAGATTGAGTATGCGGCGGCAACGCCGGACGGCAAGGCGATCGTCTTTGCAAGCAACGCCGGTGACATTGACCGACGGCACCTGTGGCGACTCGCGCTGCCGGAGGGAACACTGCAGGCGGCCACCCGCGGCGTTGGGATCGAGACTGCGCCGGTCGTCAGCGCCGATGGCGCGTCAGTGGCTTACCTGCGGTCCGATGCCAAGACCCCCCTGCGCGTTGCGACGCTGGATGCCGGTAAGCCCGGCGCGGATCTCGTTCGCGACGTGTTGCCCAAGGACTTTCCCGCCGGCTTGGTCACGCCGGACTCGCTGCTGCTGCCCGTGCAGGCGGGCATGGCTGCGCACGCACAGCTGTTCCTGCCACCGGGCGAGCCTCGCAAGGAACGCCGACCCGCACTGATCTTCATGCACGGCGGTCCTATCCGTCAGATGCTCGCGGGCTGGCACTACATGGACTATTACAGCAATGCCTACGGCATGAATCAGTACCTTGCCAGCAAAGGTTATGTGGTGCTGGCGCTGAATTACCGTTCCGGCATTGGCTATGGCCTTGACTACCGCGAGGCGGAGCACTATGGATCGACCGGCGCGAGCGAGTACAACGACCTGCTGGCCGCTGCCGCTTATCTAAAGGCTCGGCCAGACGTGGATGGTGCGCATATCGGTCTGTGGGGCGGCAGCTACGGCGGCTACATGACGGCGTTGGGACTCGCGCGCAATTCCGATCTGTTCGCAGCCGGCGTCGATCTGCACGGCGTACATGACTGGCACAACTGGAGTATCGGCGCGCGCGGCGGCCGCGACTTCTACGCGTTGGATGCCACACCCGAGCAATTGGCGGTCGCCCTCGCCGCCTCGCCGTTGAGCTCAGTCTCGAGCTGGCGCTCGCCGGTGCTGCTCATTCATGGCGACGATGACCGCAACGTCACGTTTACCGAAACCGTACGGCTGATCGAAGCGCTTGATCGTCAGGGCGTCGAGCACCAAGATCTGATATTTCCCGATGAAATTCACGGCTTCTTGCGCCATGAAAGCTGGCTGCGTGCTTATCACGCCACTGCCGACTTCTTGGACGCCAAGCTGACCCGACATCACTAGCAGGACGCGTTGGAGCCACCTGACGACCTTGGTATCCGGCCTCTGACTGCGGCGCTCTGGCCTGCGCTCGAAGATCTTTTTGGTGAGCGCGGTGCCTGCAACGGTTGCTGGTGTATGTATTGGCGAATCGGCGCCGCGTACCGTGAACGGCCACGCGCTGAGAACAAAGCAGCTTTCAAGAAAATCGTAAAACGAGGACCGCCGCCCGGCTTGTTGGCATTCATCGGCGATGTTGCGGTCGGCTGGTGTCAGCTTACGCCGCGCAGTGCGCTGCCGTGGCTGGAACATGACTGGCGACTCAAGTGCGTCGATGCAGTACCGGTTTGGGCGATCTCCTGTTTTTACGTGCGAATCGGATACCGCAGGCGCGGTGTCACGTCGGCGCTCATCGCAGCAGCTATCACCGTAGCGGAACGAGCCAAGGCGCCGCAGCTCGAGGCCTATCCGCTCGACGCGAGCAAGACACCGAGTGCCTCTGGCACCGGCTATGCCACCACGTTCGCGCGCGCGGGCTTCAAGACGGTCGCCTGCCATGTTCCGCCCAGACCGATCATGCGTCGGAACCTTAAGATCTCACGCAAACGAACTTAGCCGCCCGGATCAATCGCCTCGGTAGCGGAAGCGCAGCCACACGGTGCGCGCATTCAGCAGATAGAGCGCTCCGCCACCAAACTCGCTCGCACTGACCGGTGGCCGTTGATCGGTCAGATTGGTGCCTTCGATGGAGACACCGTACTGTCCCCAGGCATAGCCGAGGGTGGCAGACAAATTGGTGTAACCACCGACGGCAGCCATATTCTCTTCATCGAGATAGCGCCGTCCCACGTACTGCGCGACGAGGGTGGAATTGAGCCCGTTCCTGGGCGTGTACAGCAGGCCCGCGCCGGCGAGGACACGCGGCGACAGCGGCAGTTGGCGGCCGGCCACACTCACGGCTGCATCACCGTCCACAAAATCATACTGGGTGTAATGCGCATCGTGATAGGCGGCATTGGCAGCCAGCGCGAGGTCCGGGCCCAGTTGGTAGCGAGTTTCGAATTCGACGCCCTTGAGCTTCTCGGCCGCCGCGTTGGCCAGTGAGCCGGCCGCGGTGGCGACCACGAGATTCTTGAAATTCATCAGAAACACTTCGGCCTGATACGTAAACCGACCGCCGGCCAGCGCGCCTTTGAAGCCGGCTTCATAGCTTTGCGCCGTCTCCGGGCTCAACAAATCAGGCGTGTAGTCCGGGCCGAAATCGAGCGCGG
This sequence comes from uncultured Steroidobacteraceae bacterium, assembly GCA_964658805.1. GTDB lineage: Bacteria > Pseudomonadota > Gammaproteobacteria > Steroidobacterales > Steroidobacteraceae > Bog-1198. Next base: position 14,926 of record CAZZZU010000094.1, on the reverse strand, counting down.
AAGGCTTGAACGCATTTCTAAAGTCCGCGTACACCACGGCCTCATCCTGTCCCGCCGCCCATAACTTGTAGCTGACGCCGAGGGTTTCGGAAGGACGGAGCATAGTCTTGCTGACGCTCTCGGACACGAGCAGCGGCGGTGGGACGGTGTAGTCACTGGAGATCTTCTGCTCATACGCCTCGTTCATCCGGACCCCGCCGATGACATCCCAACCTTCGCCCGGCTTCCAGTCGATCTGCGCGTACTGGCCTCCGAAAAGACGTTTGTCGTTGGTGCTGCCGATTTCGTTCACCGGCAGTGCCGAGGTGGGAGGCGGGATGACCGAACCGTCGAATGGCACCGTATACGCCGCATTGCCATTGCGGGAGGTCTGCGTGCCGCGTCCGTAGAGCAGGTCAGCGCCGACCACCAGCGTGGTGTTGGCAAACCGGGTATTCGTGACATGCGTATCGAGGTAGTCATCATCGATATGTCGGCTCTGATTTTGCGTATCCGCGGGGCCGCTCAAGTCAGGCTCCAGGAACGCGCGAATGTCGGTGATATTGGAGTGCGCCACGGACAACAGCGTGTCCCAGGTGCCGAATGCAGTCGGCTGTGTATAGCCCACCGCCAACTGATATTTGTCCTCGTTGATCTTGGCATCCGCCGGATTGAAGTTTGAGTTGATGGGCGTGAGATTCGTGAGGCCGGGACCCACCCGAATGATCGGACTCGGCGGCACATCGCGGACGAAGGTCAGGTTGGCATCGACGCGCAACGTACCGCTGCCCAGTTCCACGGCGCCGCGATACAGCAGATGCCCATCCGACACGTTCTCACGCGGGTCCGCGAAACCGAGGCTCTCACCGTCGACGGCAATCGACTGCCGATAGCCGCCTATGCTGGGGAGTGCAAAAGCCGCCGAGCCACGCGCGGAACCATAATTACCGACCGCCAGATCCGCCTCATTGCTCGCCTCGCCGGCCGGGTAATGCAGCACCTGCACGACGCCGACGAACGAGGTGGCGCCATACATCACCGGCGCTGCGCCCTTCAACACCTCGAGTTGCTGGGTGTTGGTGAAGTTCAACGAGGTGATCGCCGGATTGAAGGCGCCGCCCCAAGGCACGCCGTCGACCACCAGTAAGAACGCATCGAATTCGTGCAATCCCCAGAAGGCCGGCACCGCGCTCGAGGGCCCGGCATCTCCGCCGGCAGGCGCTTCCACGCCCGGCACCAGACTCAAGGCGCGGGCCATGTCGCGGGCTCCGCGGGCGCGCAGCTCATCCCCGGATACCACGGAAAGATCGGCCGGGATACGATCCAGCGGTTCAGGGGTTCGGGTCGCGGTGACTACCACCGTATCGAGCGAGCTATCCGCTACTTCGGCGGCTGCAAGGTCGGCAAACAACGCGGCATGGCACAGAGCCGCGATCCAAAAATAACGCATCCCACCACTCCGATTTTTTTAAGCAGGTTTAAGCAGGTAAGATAACCCATTCACAAATACCTGGAGAGATCGCGGCGTGTCGATGAGAACAATGAAAACCTGGGTGCCCAGCCTTGCACTCACCTGTGTCGCAATAAACCTCTGTGCCGCTGATCAGGTATCGAGCGCTCCCCCACCCGCGAGCAGCTACAGCAACCTGCAGTGGCGCGGCATCGGACCGTTTCGTGGCGGCCGCGCCGTCGCGGTGGCCGGTGTGCCGGGATCGCCTGACCTGTTTTATTTTGGCGCCGCCGCGGGCGGCGTCTGGAAGACTGTCGATGCCGGCGCCACCTGGAGTCCGATTTCTGACGCGATGAAGACCTCGTCCATTGGAGCCATCGCAGTCGCACGCAGCAATCCCGACATCATCTATGTGGGCACCGGCGAGGCCAACATGCGCGGCAACGTCACCTGGGGCGCCGGCGTGATGAAATCAACTGATGCAGGCAAAACCTGGACTGACATGGGCTTGACCGACACGCGCCAGATCGGCGCCATCATCGTCGATCCGGTGGATCCGAACATCGTGTTGGTCGCCGCCGTCGGACATGCCTTCGGCCCGAATACGCAGCGCGGTGTCTTTCGGTCAGTCAACGGCGGCAAAACCTGGGATCGCGTGCTTTACAAGAATGAGCTGACCGGCGCGATCGATCTCATTGCCGACCCGCACGATGCGAAAATCGTTTATGCCGCGCTTTGGCAGGTGCGTCGTCAGCCCTGGAATTTTTCGAGCGGCGGTCCTGGCAGCGGGCTGTACCGATCGGTTGATGGCGGACTGACCTGGACGCAGCTCAAGGGGCATGGCTTGCCGACGGGCATCCTCGGCCGCATCGACATCGCGGTGTCCGCGGTCGACTCGAAGCGAGTCTACGCCATGATCGAAGCGAAGGACGGCGGGTTGTACCGCTCGGACGATGCGGGAACGCAGTGGCAGCGGGTCAGTGATGATGGGCGGATACGCCAGCGTGCCTGGTACTTCTCGAAAATCTACGCCGATCCCAAGCACCTCGATACGGTTTATGCACTGAACACCGGGATGCTACGGTCGGTTGACGGCGGCAAGACTTTCAATCTGGTTTCCGCAACGCACGGCGATCATCACGCGCTGTGGATCGATCCCAATAATTCCAACAGCTTGATCAACGCCAACGATGGCGGCGCGAGCATATCGCTCGACGGCGGCGATACCTGGTCGACTCAGGATAACCAACCGACCGGACAGTTCTATCACGTCGCGACCGATGCGCGTTTTCCCTATACCGTCTATGGCGCCCAGCAGGACAACACCAATCTGGCGGTGGCGAGCTTCGCCGATGAGGGCGTGATCACCGCGAGCGACTGGTTCCCGGCGGGCGGCGGTGAGTCCGGTTTCGTGGTCCCCGATCCACGCGATTCGAACATCATCTACAGCGATGCGGAAAATCAGTACGCGCGTTTCGACCGCCACTCGCGGCAGTCGCAGAACATCAGCCCTGATCCGATCGATAACTCCGGCCATCCCGCCAGCGAACTCGAGCATCGTTTCAATTGGACCGCGCCTCTCATGATCTCGCCGCACGATCCTGACGGCCTCTATGCGGCCTCCGAAGTGCTCTGGAAATCCACGGATCACGGCATGAGCTGGAAGATCATCAGCCCTGATCTGACCCGCAACGACAAGACCAAACAGACCGCATCGGGCGGCCCGCTGACCAAGGACATCACGAGTGTCGAATACTACGACACGATCTTTGCGGTCGCCGAATCGCCGCTGCGCAAGGGCAGCCTCTGGATCGGCACGGACGATGGCTTGGTGCAGACGACCGCGGACGACGGTGCGCACTGGCGCAATGTCACGCCCGCCGCCATGCCCGCGTGGAGTACGGTCAGCATGACCGAGCCCTCGCATTTCGACGTGTCAGTGGCTTACATCGCGGTCGACCGCCATCGGCTCGATGACAATGCGCCCTACGCCTGGAAGACCGCGGATGACGGTCACAGCTGGACCTCGATCGCGGCCAACCTGCCTGCGGGCGCGGTGGTGCATGTGGTGCGCGAGGACCCCGTGCGCCGCGGACTGCTTTACGCGGGCACCGAGCTCGGTGTATTCGTCTCCTTCGACGATGGCGGGCAATGGGCACCGCTGCAGAGCGGCTTGCCGACGACGCCGATCCATGATCTGACCGTGCATGACACGGACCTGGTTGCCGCCACGCACGGACGCGGCTTCTGGATCCTGGATGACGTCACGCCGCTGCGCCAGGCCCGGGCCAGCGACGCCAAGCTCGTGCTCTACACACCGGCGCGCGCGCTGCGTCTGTATTACCCCGACCAGGTCAACACGCGGCGCCCGGTGGGTACCAATCCGCCGGCGGGTGCCATCATCGATTACGTGCTGCCCGTCGATGCCGCCACGGAATTGACCGTGGACATCGTCGACTCCAAAGGCGACCTGGTCAGACATCTGTCGAGCACAAAGACAGCCAAGGAAATACAACCGCCGGAGTGGCCGGACCAAATCGTACCCAGCGACCTGATCCCGGCGCACGCCGGTATGAACCGGATGATCTGGGATCTGCGTTACGATGACCCGACGCAGATTCCCGGTGCGTTTTATCAAGGCAGTGCGCCGCGGGGCCCGGTGGTCGCACCCGGTCAGTATCAATTAAAATTGAAGCTGGGCGACGCGACCGAAACGGCCACGCTGAGCGTCGTCGCCGATCCTCGAATAGCCCATGGCGATGCCGGCATCGCTGACAAAACCGCCCTCGCGCTCGCCACCTGGCGGGACATCGATGCGCTGCATCGCGCGGTCAATGATATTCGCCTGCGGCGCAAGGCGCTGCAGGCGCACTCCGGCCCTGATGCCAAGCTTGCGCGCATCGAAGAGGCGCTGATGCAGGTGAACATGAATGGCTCGGAGGCGAACCTGGCCTTTCCCGGCATGCTCAATGAGCAGCTGGCCGCGTTCGCCGGCACACTCGAAGATGCCGACACGCCGCCGACCGCTCAGCAGCGCGCGTTGTACGCCGCGTTACACGACAAGTTGGGAACTCAGCTCAAGCTGTGGCAGGCATTGAGTCCCCGTTAGCCCGGCCTACTCTTCATCGCTGGACCCGCCATCTTCTGCGGCGAGGGCATCACTGCGCAACGGCGGTCGATGCACGCGCCGCAGGCTTTGATTGAGCGGCACCCCTGCGTCCTGCCAAATCTTGTCGTACGTGGCGGCGAGCGTCTTCCATTCAGCCGACACGGCGTCAGCGGACGACAGCTGCACCTGCGTGGGTGCGGCGTCAGCGCTGAGCACCTGCGTATATAAATTCAAGATGTCGCCGTTGACATGCTCGAGCCCGCGCTTCGAATCCATGAGGGTCCGGAGCCGTTCGTCGAGCTCTTTTGCCTGCGCAGTGAGGGCCGCGTCGCGCCCGGCGTCAAGCGCTTTGAGCTGCGTTCGCAACGACTTCAGTTCCCGCGCCCTGGCGGAACTCGCGTCCAAAACTTCGGCCAGGCGCCGTGCCAACGTAAATTGAGCGAGATAGTCCGGCTGACTGACGCTGACGCGCGGATCGGGCAATACGCTCAACGGTTGTTCCCATGAGCGGCTGCCCACCTGCAGCCTGACCCGATAGATCCCGGGGACGGCCAGCGGTCCCGCAGGCTCTTGCGGTGTCTCGCCCGCGACCGCAGAAATCGGAAAGCTGCGCTTGACTGCGCGGGGTGCAGTCCAGTGCAAATCCCAGACGTAGCGATGCATGCCAGGCGACGCTGACAGCGCCGTCGGCTGCCGCAGCCAATACGCGGGGATCAATTCTTGGTCGCGTTCTGCGGCAGTGAAGCCGACCGGATCGGCACTCGACGCGTGCCGCACGACCCCACCCGTGGCATCGAGAACATCGATGCTGACCGCACCTTTGAAGGCCGGCGGCAGATAATAATCGACGACCGCGCCAGCCGGCGGGTTACGACCCGCCGGCTCGTCCGGAGGAATCGGCGTGTCGGTGCCGGTACTGCGACGCGCACGAACCGCCGCGGCGGGTTTGAGCAACGTCACCGGCGTCGTAGCGCCGACACCGGCGCGCAAAGGGCCGATATCATCGAGCACCCAGAAAGAGCGGCCGTGCGTGGCCAGAATCAAATCCTGATCGTGGATGGCGAGATCGCGCATCGACGTGTGCGGCAGATTGAGTTGCAGCGACTGCCAGTGATCGCCGTCGTCCCAGGATACGAACACCGATTTCTCGGTGGCTGCAAACAACAAGCCCGGCCGCACCACATCCTCACGGACGGCATTGACCGGTGCATCCTGATCCAGGCCAGCAGTAATCAACTGCCAGCTCTTGCCGCCGTCTCGTGTCCGATAGAGGTACGGCTTGAGATCATCCAGACGAAAGCGGCTGACGGAGGCATAGGCGACCTGCGCATCGAAGTGCGAAGCCTCGATCTGCGTCACCTTGCTCCAGGGTCCGAGCCCGGCCGGCGTGACGTCGCGCCACGCGGCGCCTGCCTGTTGGGTGGTCCACATCAAGCCGTCGTCGGTCCCCGCCCAGAGCAGACCTTGCGTCACGGGCGATGCACTGACTGAGTAGATCACGCCACGCTGCGTGTCCGCCCCTTCCGCATGCAGGCCGCCCACGCTCGGCGGCGACCCGGATGCCGGTCGTGTCAGGTCCTCGCTGATGGCCTGCCACGATGTGCCACCATCGAGACTCGTGTAGAGACGATTGGCCGCGTAGTACAACCGGTGCGGATCCTGCGGCGAGAACAGAATCGGTTCGGAGCGATCGGTGCGAACGTCAGGTGTCGCGAGCGGAATCGGCGAGACATCCTGTACCTGCCCGGTGGATAAATGCGTCCGGGTCACCACATTACGGCCGGCGCCGTAGATGACGTCCGCATCCAACGGATCGGGTGCCACATAGCCGTACTCGATCACACCGACCGGGTGCCACTCACGATGGGTGACGATGCCGTCGTTGCCGCGATTGGCAATGCATACCGAGCCGCTCTCCTGTTGACCGGAACACAGCCGGTACGGATACGTCGGTGTGACGCTCACGTGATACAACTGGGCGGTAGGCTGGTTGTACCAGGTGCTCCAGGTCTTGCCGCCATTGACCGTGATCAGACTGCCTTGATCACCGACCAGCGCAATATGCTGCGAATCCTCCGGACTGATCCACATCTGCTGATAGTCGTCCCCGCCGGGAGCCCCCTTGAAGGGAACCCAGTGCACGCCGCCATCGGTCGACTTCATCGCCACGATCGAGGCGCTGTAGAGAACATTGGCGTTCTTCGGGTCGACGGTGAGGATGGGCAGATCGCCGCCGCCGATGCGCAACGCCGGCCGTGGGTCGCTGGTGGGCGAGCGCCAGTGCTCGCCGCCATCGTCTGACTGGTAGATGCCCACACCGGGCGCCGCGCCGCCTTGTGCAGCGGGGCTCGAACTGGTCGCAACCGTTGCATACAGTCGCCCGCGTACGCTGGACACGATCGCGACATCAATCTGCGATAACCCCTGTGGCAGCCCCTCCTTTAGAGCCTGCCAGTGATCGCCGCCATCGGTTGACTTGAACAGCCCGCCGTGCGGGCCGTTGTACATGTTCCTGTCTTCCCACGGTCCCGAGCGCGCGTTCCAAAAGCCCGCGTACAGGGTCTTGGCATCGAAGGGATCGATCCGGATGAAAGAGGCGCCCGTGTTCTCATCCTGATAGAGGACCTTAGACCACGTCGCACCGGCATCCAATGATCGGTATACGCCGCGCTGCTCACTCGGCCCATAGGGATGCCCCAACACCGCCGCGTAAACCCGGCGGGCATCGTGCGGATCCACGGCAATGCTCGGAATCTGTTGCGAATCCTCGAGCCCTGGCAGATGGAGCCAGGAGTTGCCGCCGTCAGACGAGCGGTAGACGCCGTCGCCCACGGATAAGTCCGGACGATGCAACCCCTCGCCCGAAGCGACATAGATCGTTTCAGGGTCCGACGGCGCAACGGCGATCGCGCCAATCGACTGTGTGGGTTGCGAATCAAAGATGGGCGTCCAGCTACGTCCATCGTCATCGGTCTTCCAGACCCCGCCATTGACGACGCCTGCCAGGAAAGTATGCGGCTGCCCCGGAACGCCGGTGATTGCGCGGGTGCGGCCGCCGCGAAACGGGCCAACCAGTCGCCAGTGCAGGTCCTGCATGACCGCGGCCGGATGGGTTTGTGCCGCCGAGACCGCGGCGACGCTGCTCACGAGCAACGCGACCGCGCCAAGCATTCGAATCATTCTCACATCCCTCATGAACCTACATCTTCGTAGATGATAGTTCATCGGGCACGGCCCAACCGGCTCGATTAGTGAGCGTCTGCCGTTACACGCCAGACGATATTGCCCACGTCATCCGCAATCAGCAGTGCACCGTCATGATCCTGCGCAAGGCCTACCGGTGCGCCGTACAACTTCTTCTGATCATCGGAGTAGAAGCCGGAAACCACCGTCTCTGGTTTACCCACGGCTTTGCCTTGGCTAAATGCCACGTGCACCACTTCGTAACCGCTCAAGGGCGAGCGATCCCAACTGCCGTGTTCCGCGACGAATGCACCGCTCTGAAACTTCTCCGGTAGCGCGTTTTTTTCCGAGAACCACAGGCCGAGCGCTGCGACATGTGAGCCCAATGCGTAATCCGGCTTGATGGCTTTCGCCACCAGATCCGGGCGTTGTGGCTGCGCGCGGCGGTCGACGGTTTGCCCATAGTAGCTATACGGCCATCCGTAGAAGCCGCCATCTTCCACACTGGTCATGTAGTCCGGCACCAGATCAGCACCGATTTCGTCGCGCTCATTGGCAATGGCCCAGAGTTTGCCACTCTGTGGCTCCCAACCCAGACCGGTTGGATTGCGAACGCCAGAAGCATAAATTCGGCTGCCACGGCTGGCTACGTCCACTTCGAGTACCACTGCGCGCCGATATTCGATCTCCGGACCGTTTTCGGTGATGTTGCTGTTCGAGCCCACGCCCACATACAGCTTGCTGCCGTCCGGACTCGCCAACAAAGCCTTGGTCCAATGATGATTGACGGTGCCCGGCAGGTCGGCGAATTCGACGCCGGGCGCGTCGATCTGGGTGTCTCCCGACTTGTAGGGAAACTTCATGATCGCATCGGTATTGGCGACATATAAGAACTCGCCGATCAGTTGCACCCCGAACGGCGAATGCAGATGCTCGACCAATGTATGCTTCTCCCATTCGCCGCCTGACGCATCTTTCTTGCGCAACAGCGTGATTCGGTTGCCGCCCTTGCCACCCTTGCCCGACAAGTTCTTGACCTGGCCGGCGATCAACTGCTTGGGCGTCGTCACGGCTTCACTACCGGGGCCGTTGCCTTCAACGACGAGCACGTCGCCGTTCGGCAATACGTACAGCTGGCGCGGGTGCATCAAGCCACTGGCAATCTTTTCGATTTTCAGTCCCGCCGCCACCTTCGGAGTCTGACCCGGTGCCCAGCCGACCCCATCGGGGACCTTCATGGGTGGCACCAGAAAATCCTGCGCCTTGGGCAACGGTGGTGCGTTGCCGGACTGCTGTGCAGGCTCGATCGACGCTTTCTCACTGCAACCACTGACAATGGTCACGAGGACCAGCGCCAATGCGCTCAACGATAAAACCTTACTCATGCACATATCCTCCGGCGAGGACGCGATCTCTTGCAACGAGGATGTGTCCCACTGATAAAAGCGCGACCGTGACGACCGAGAGCCACAGGCCGTTGGGCACGACGCCGTAGGCATCACGGCTGTGAACGAAAGAGTTGAAAACGGCCACGCCGATTGCAAACAGGTTGAGCCAAAAATCCAGCAGGTCGGCGCGCGTCGAGATGCGCCGGGATGTGATCCAGACCTGCGTGAGGTTGACCAGCCGCGGCACCACTGCGAACAGCAAGCCGAAGAGGATCAACCAGGCCGCACTCTTGGTCCACATGAGTTCAGCAGTCTTCGCATAGATGACGTCAAAGATGAGCGCCGCCACAAAACATCCAAACGGAATAGGGTTGAGCAGGCCATACAGGCTTGCCGCAACGACGGATCGACGGGGTTCGGAACGAACGCTCATAGAGCTGCAACCTCACTATAAAAAAAGAAAACCATTTTTTGGAAAGGCGCCGGGCCACCGTCCAGCGTCAAAAGTGGCGATGATCTTGTATCGCAGCTGAACGCAGAAGCGGAGGACGGCGCTTTGCAGCAGGATTTTCGGCGTCGGCACGTGACGGAGGGCGCTTACCTCAGAACGGCAGTATGTATCATGATGCAGTCCTATCGATTGATCTGACTCAGGCGATCTCGACCGATGATGCGTTCAATCTTGCCATTTTTCAGCGTGGCGGCCCGATCACACATGTGCGCGATCACCTGTTGGTCGTGGCTGACCAGCACATAAGTCATCGCATGAGCTTGCTTCAATCGATTCAGCAGATTCAAAATCTCCGCCTGCACCGACATGTCGAGCCCCGAGGTCGGTTCATCCAGCAGCAGCACCGCGGGACGCAGCAAGAGCGCACGGGCAATGGCCACACGTTGGCGCTGGCCACCGGAGAGCTGATGCGGATGGCGTTGCAGTACGGCCGCCGGCAAGCTCACTTCCTCGATCGCATCGAGCAAGCGGCTCTGGATATCCTTGACGCCATCGATTTTGAGCGGCTCGCTTAAAGTCCGCGCCACCGTGTGTAACGGATGCAATGAACCATAGGGATCCTGAAAAACCATTTGCACGTTGCGGCGCAAGGCCACGCCGAAGCGCCGTTCGGGGACAAGCGTCTCACCCAGTATTCGAATCTCCCCGCGCCAATGTCGGTGGATTCCCGCAAGTACCCGCAGCAAGGTCGATTTACCGCAGCCCGACGGACCGATCAGCCCGAACGTCTCACCGGCCTTGATGTCGAGATCGAGCGCCTCGATCACGGGCGGACTCGCCACAGCGTGATGATGACGCACGCTCAGCGCGCCGATATGAATCAGGCTCACCGCATCAACACCGGCAGTTGCGTACCGTAGGTACTGCCGCTCGGCCGGCACGACCACAAGGTTTTCGTGTAGGGATGTTGCGCGCTCGCCAGCTCAACCGCGCGCTGCTCATCGACGATTCGCCCCTGGTACATCACCAGCACCCGCTCACAGTAGCGCGCCACCTGCGGCAGATCGTGACTGATGAGCAGCAGGCCCATCTGCCGCTTTTCGACCAGCGCCACGATCAGATCGAGCACCTGCTCGCGCAGCGCCTCATCCAGCGCCGAAGTGGGCTCGTCGGCGATGAGCACGCGCGGACCGTTCACCAACATCATCGCGAGCATCACGCGTTGACCCATTCCGCCTGACAACTCGTGCGCAAAAGCACGCGCGACACGGGCCGGCTCGCGCAGTCCCACCGCCAGCATGATTTCTGCCGATCGATCGCGACGTTCAGCCGCCGACAGATGCTGATGCAGGCGCAGCATCTCATCCAGTTGCCGGCCGATGCGCAGCACCGGGTTCAAGCTGTGGCGCGGATCTTGGAAGATCAACGCCATCCCGGCACCGCGCAATGCCGCCCACTGCGCAGGCGTCGCCGTCTTGAGGTCACGGCCCAAAAATTCGAAGCGTTCCGCGCTGACGCTGAGCGGCGTGCGTAGCAGGCCGAGCAAGGCGCGCGCCGTCAGCGACTTGCCCGAGCCGGACTCACCGACCAAGGCCACTCTTTCCACACCCACGTCGAAGCTGACGCGATCCACGATTGGCCGCATACCCTGCGCCGACTCGAGATGAATGGACATATCCCGCACCACCAGCAACGTCCCCTCAGCCACGATTCGTATCCCGGATCACACGCAATCCGTCAGCGATGAGATTGAAAGCCAGGCTCAGTACCAGGATCGCCGCACCGGGACTGGCGGCCACCCACCACTGGTCGAAAATCACCTTGCTGCCGTCCGCGATCATCGCGCCCCACTCCGCCGCCGGCGGTCCGATGCCCAGGCCCAGAAAACTCAAGCCCGCAGCGGCGAGAATGACGGCGGCCAGGTCGAGCGCCAAACGAATTTGCATGCTCGGCAAGCAAATCGGCAGCACGTGACCCCACAGTAGACGCACGCCCGTCACGCCTTGCATCTCGGCAGCAGCGAGGTAGTCGCTACGCCGCACTTGCCGGGTCTCGGCGCGGGCCAGACGCGCATACGCAGGCCACCCGGTCAACGCCAGGGCCAGAGCGCAATTGGTGAGCCCAGGCCCCATGAAGCTCACGAAGGCCAAGGCCAACACCAGCGTAGGAAAAGCCATCACGACGTCGGTCATGCTCATGAGCAGCCGTTCGATCCAGCCACCGCAGTAGCCCGCGACGATACCCACCAGAAGTCCCATAGGCACGGTGAGCAGCATGACGAGCGCCACGAGTGCGAGGGTTGGCCGGATGCCGTAAATCAGACGGGACAGGATATCCCGACCGAGGCCATCGGTGCCGAGTGGATGCAGCAGCGTCGGGGCAGCCAGGCGATGCGCCACATCCTGCGCAATGGGGTCGAAAGGTGCCAGGAGGGGTGCGGCCAAAGCGGCGCCGAGCGCGAGGCCGAGCACCGTCGTGCCGACCAACAGGTCGACCGACCTGGGCCGAAACCCAATCAAGAAGTTCTCGGATCGACCGCACGCACCAGGAGATCCGTGCAGCGATTTAAGGCGACGAAACAAACGCCGATGACGAGTGTGGCACCGAGAATTGCCGGCGTGTCCGCGGCGAACAATGCAGTGGTCAGGTAGCGGCCGAGCCCCGGCCAGGCAAACACGGTTTCCGTGAGCACGGCGCCTTCGAGCAGCTGTGCGTAACTCAATGCGAGCACGGTCAGGATGACGCCCGTGGCATTCGGGAGTACGTGTCCGAGCAGCACGCGTGCTTCACTGGCGCCCTTGGCGCGCGCCAGCGTGACGTATTCCTGACGACCCTCGTTGAGCAGCGTCGAGCGTGTCATGCGCGCAATGTTACCGAGCGTGTTGGCCGCGAGCACCAGCACGGGCAACACCATATGCGCGAGCGCATTGCCAAACGCGCCCGGCATGCCGCTGCGCCACGAATCGATCAACACCAAACCCGTAACCCGATCGAGCGTGTATTCATAAGCCGGGCTCATCCGTCCGGGGCCGCCGGTCCAGTGCAGATGGGCATAGAACAGATAGAGCGACAACAGGCCAAGCCAGAAAACCGGAATCGAATTGCCGGCCAGGGACAAAACCCGAATCAGTCCATCCACGACGCCGCCCGGCCGTCTCGCGCCGAGCAGGCCAAAGATGAGGCCGACGACCGCGCTGAATCCCATCGCGAGCGTCGCCAACTCGAGCGTGGCGGGAAAGACGGCCGCCAGATCGGCGCTGACCGGCTGCCCCGTCGACGACGAAATGCCGAGATCGCCGCGCACCGCATGGCTCACATAGCGTTCGAATCGCACCGGCCAGGAGCGGTCCAGACCCAGATCGCGACGCGCCTGTTGGTACGACTCGGCGCTGGCATGATCGCCCACCAGCCGAATGGCCGGGTCGATGGGCGACAACGAGGACAGTGCAAACGTTACGAGCAGCAACGCGGCGAGCGTCATCAGCAACGTCAACGCCGCCGCACCGACGCGGTAATATTTCAACGCAGCACGCGATCGTAGTAGACCATGTCGGCGGTGAGTCCCTGACGGTAGCCCTTCACGTCATGGCGCATGACCAGCACTGCCCGCTCTTGCAAGGCAATGATGAACGGCGAGTTGTGCTGCACCTCCGCCTGAATGACCTGATAGTCGCGAGCGCGCGCCGCCGGGTTCTCTTCCTCGACCGCCGCCAGGGTCCGATTGCTCAAGGTGGGAATCTGCCAGCCGGCGCGCCACGCAACGCTCTGGGTGCCGTCTTCGCGATTCAGCGCAAAAGCGCTGGCCGTCGAATGGGCATCGTAGTAATCCGGCACCCAAAACAGCCACACAGCTTCTTCGGTCCGCCCCCGCGTCTTGCCGTACACCTCGCTGGCGACGCCCGGCAGGATCTGCAGATTGATACCGCCTTGCGCGAACGTAGACTGCAGGGACTGCGCGATCTCGTTGTACGGCGGCTGGTTGAAGACGTCCAACTTGATCTCAGTACCGGGTGCGATGCCGGCCTTGGCCAGGATCGCCTTCGCTTTTCCCACATCCAGGTGATAAGGCGTTGCATCGAGCGCGCCTGGAAAGCCCTGCGGAAGAAACGCCTCGTGGACCGTGTACTGGCCCTTGAGCAAGGCATTTGCGATGCCGTCATAGTCCACCAACCAGCGTGCAGCTTCCCACAGTGCGGGATTCTTGAGCACGGGTTTCGCGGAATTGCTGCCGTTGAACAGCAGGTAGTGCACCGTGGCCGATGGACATTCGAATATCTGCAGATCAGGTTTGCCGCGCAGCGCGGCGACCTGGTCCGGGCCCAAGTCACGTGCGATATCCGCATCACCGACTTCGACCAGCAAACGGCGCGTCGCCGCATCGGCGACATTCTTGAGGATGACGGTGTTCAGCAGCGGCGCGCCCAATGGCGCCCGGGGGTTGGCATCCATCACCAATGCCTCATGCGGTATGTAACGGCGGATCTTGAAGGGGCCGCTGCCTGCCGAATGCAGATGCAGCCAGGCGTTACCCATGTCGTTGCCCGACGCGTGGCGTTCCACCTCGAGGGCATCGAGAATCGACGCCACGGTCGCCGACAGCACATTGAGCACGAAAGCAGGCCCCACGCGGGCGGGCCAACCGATGCGCACGTGCCGGTCATCGATCTTCTCGATGTATTGCCCGACATTGGCAGCATTCCAGCCGAGCTCGTTCAGGATGAACGCCGGCGCACGGTTCAGCCGCACGGCGCGCTGCAGGGAGAACACCACATCCTCGGGCCTGACCGGATGGCTACTGGCAAATTCGGCACCGCTGCGCAGTGTAAATACGAGGCTGCGCCGATCGGCAGCGGCCTGCCACTCGCTCGCCAGCGTCGCCCGCAACATCCCGGGGTGATCAGGGTCACCCTGCGCCAGGCGTTGATAGAGACTGGTAAAGGCACTTTCACTCGAGAGCTCAAAGCCCTCGGCGGGATCCAGACTGACGATGTCGTCCAGGGACTGCGCGACGACGAGCGTACCCGGCACACCGGCGGCGACGCTCGCTGCGTTTAATAGGGCCCCCGTCAAAATCCAAAGACAGGCAACGGCCATCGCGGGTCTGTTACTGAAAGTCACCCTCAATGGTACCGGTCCAATGACGCGATGGGCTACTGGACCACATCTCCGGTGCCTGGGACGGTGCGACGCTGAGGGCGACTGATGTCGGCATGTCGGCGTGTCGCGCTTTTTGCGTCTATCTCATCAGGAGCCAGACAAAAAGGAGCGACCATGATTCGCATGACCGTGAAGACCGTCGCTGTGGCGATGATCTTGACACTGCGGGCTGTGCCGGGCGCCGCAGCGCCGGGCCAGGCAGCGCCGGG
>CAZZZU010000093.1:0-17905 GCA_964658805.1 uncultured Steroidobacteraceae bacterium | reverse complement strand
CCATTGATGCTTCCGCCACCATTGCCGCGTCGAAAACCTCGCATAGAAAATGGCCACCCGAACCCGGGCCGCGCGTCCGCGCCCGGGCGGCCATGCTCGATCCGATTCAGTTGGCCCCGCCGAACAAGGTCGCCTCGCTGGCGATCTGTACCTGCATCTCCTTCTGAATCTGGGTCGCGATCTTGTCCAGTGCCGCCTTGTCGTCGCCGCGCTTGTAGTTGAAGACAACGCCGATCGCGCCGATCGTCTTGCCGCCCGTGGTTTTCAGGGGCAGCTCGTCTTCGAAGTGCGTGCCGGCCTTGTTCAATTCCAGGTTCTTCGTGCCCTTCGTGATCACGCGCAGGTCATCCTCATCGCCCAGCTTGCCGATGCGCCCGAAATTGGAGGCGACGATGTCGTACTTGGGCGCGCCCGCATGAATGGCCAGCAGGATCACTTCGGGATGTTTCGCAAGCGCGTCGTCGACCAGCTTCTGCGCGAATTTCGCGTCCTGGTGGTAGTCCGGATCCATCTCCTTCGGATCCACCGTTCGCAGACCGGCCGCCGCCGAATCACGCGTATCCTGCGCATACAGCGCAGAAACGCCGATCACACTTAATACAGCGGCCGCGACCCAGCGGCCAATCTTTTTAGATGCGTGCAACATTGTCAGATTCCTGTTTAATGAAACAAACCAAATAACGATCGGCGTCCTGGCGCAGAACAAACGAGCGCTATTGCTAGAACTTGATACCCGCACTCGCGTAGATGAGCCGCCCGATCGGCGAAAAGCTCGACACGTCCGCGTTGTTGTCCGTGAACGCTTGCGGCGAGGCGGGCGGCATCCGATCGGTAAAGTTGTTCACGCCGAGCGCCACCCTCCAAGACTTGCCGATCCGGCCAAATAGCGAATCTCCGGTATACGCGACACGGATGTCCCACGCGGAATAGGACCCGACCCGTATCGGCTTCAGGGTGGTACTGGTTTCGTAAACGATGCCGCCGGCGCCGACATCCACCGTCGAGGACGCATAGGTGTTGGCCAGGGTGGCGCTCCAGTGCTCGATACGCCAGTCCAAGGTCGTGTAGAAGCGATACTTCGGCAAGGTGCCCTGCACGCCGGTGCCCCCATTGGTCGCATACCCCGCATATTGATAGAACTTTTGGTAGGGCAGGGCCTGAAACTCGAACGAGTCGAAGATGGTGCCCGACGTGCCGACAGCGAACGTGCCGTATGAGGTCGTGGGCAGTTCATAGGCGCCGTTCAGTGTATAGGTCCGTACTTTGACGCCGCCCAGATTCATGAACCGGTCGACGGCATAGACATTCGTCGCGTTGTTTGGATTTGCCCGCAAGTAATTGCCCAGTTGCCCGGGTGTCGTGAACGGCACCGCCCCCGGCAAACCTGGGAAGTTGCCCATGGCGACGTTGCCGGCGAAGGGCGACGCGGCGCCGAGCTGATCGACGTTCTGCAGGATATTCGTAAAGCCGATTCCTCCCGGGAACCCGTGCTGGCTGATGGCCGAAAATTCACCGGACAGGGTCAGGCCGGGTACGTACCTGGGCGCATAGGTGACGCTCACCGTGTGAGTCTGGGTCTTGCTCGGTCGTAGATTGGGATTGTTGCCGTCTTCGCCGTTGAAGCCGGGATTGGCAATGCCGAAGACGCTTTGAATGACGCCGCTGCCGACGATCCGCGTATCGGTGGGCCCGTTTTCCGCAAACAGCGTCGGCGCGGTGAATGACTTCGAATAGCTGCCGCGGACGGTCACGGAGTCGTCGAGCGGTTGCCAACGAAAACTCAGCTTGGGGACGAACGAACTGCCGGCATCGCTGTAATCCTCCTCGCGGCCGGCGAAGATCAGATCCAATGCGTGAAACACCGGAAAATCCCATTCGGGGCTCGTCACCGGCACCCGCAGCTCGGCGTAGGCACCCTTCACTGTCCGGCTCTGTTCATAGCGATCCGCAAACGTGCCGCCGATCCAGCGCTGCGCGGTGGGGCCGGTGTTCGTACCGTTCGGGTCGGTGTGCGCGGACAGCCCCTCTTCTCGCCAGCTCACCCCCACGGCGACTCCCGGCGCGCCGGCGGGCAGATTGAATACCGTGCCGACGACGGACGCATCGAATGCGTGCAGATAGCTCGAGGTCTTGATCAGTTCCTGGCCATACAGATTGGCGAGGGACGCCGGGTTCAAGCCGGCGGCGCGCGCAAACGGGTCCAGAGCCGGCTGCAGCACCAGCGGATTGGCGGTCGAGTACCCGCCGTAGACCTTGCTGTAGGCGCCGCCGGGCACCGGATTGCCGGAGGCGTCGAAGCCGCCGGCGATCGCAAGCGGCAGATTGGGTTTATAGATCAGGTTCGACTGGGTCTGGTCCAGCGTGTTGCGGCTGTAGACATACGCCGCCTCCCAGTTCCAGTGACTCGTGATGTCGCCGCGCAGGCCGGCGGTCACGCGCGCCGATTCCGCCGTGTTGTTGAACTGCCTCGGCGCATTCCAGTCGGCGAAATTGACGTTCGGAAAAGCGGTGTCGAGCGGATTGTACGGCGCGGCTTGCGGGACGGTGAGGGTCTGGGTGATCGGCAGAAATTGCGTAAAGCTCGTATTTCTCGAATATTCCGCATCACCGAACGCTTTCAGGCGATCCTCGATGATCTCATCGTTGAGATTGATGCTGAGCGCCTTCTGGTCCTGTCCCAGCAACAAGGTCTGGAAGCGCGACAGGTCGTAGGTCGACGCAATTCCCGCGGTGGTCGAGGGAAGATAGGTCCCGTTCGCGATCAGCGCCGCCAGCGACCCGGCCGTTGCGTTCGCCCCGGTGGGGTTCGACGCGCTCGGCGAGTTCAGGCCCGGCGCCAAGATCGCGGGATTGGCGCCGCCGATCGTCCCGGGAACGGCGGAAACCCGCCCGGTGATCGGGCTCGAGAACTGTCGCCGATCCTGGTAGAGCGGGTCGTTATGCGACCAACTGCCCGAGGCGGTGATGTGCAAATCGTGCCAGGACGTGCCGGCGGTAAAGTAACCTGATTTTTCCCGGTAGTCGCCGGCAGCCTGCCCGTCCCGCAGACCGATGTCGGCGCCTTCGTAGTTGGATTTCAAGATGATGTTGACCACGCCGCCGATCGCATCGGAGCCATAGATGGCGGAGGCGCCGTCCGCGAGCACTTCCATGTGGTCGATCGCCGAAGGCGCAATTTGATTGACGTCGACGAACGCCTTGCCGCCAATGGCGGCGATACCACTGATGGCCGCGCGGCGGCCATTGATCAGAATCAAGGTATCCAGATTGTGCAGCTGAACCTGCGCGCCGCCGGCGGTGTTCTGGTTGGTATTGTTGGCGTTGCTGTTGCCGGCATTGCCCCGACCTTGAAAGGACGGCACCGTCTTGCGCAGGATGTCGAGGACGTCCGTGCTGACCCCGGCCTTGTCGATTTGCTCGGCATCGACGATGGTCACCTTGGCCGCGACTTTGTCGATCGACGTCGGAATTCTCGAGCCCGTGACGACGATCTCGGTAGCCTCCGTCTCAGGCTCGGCCGAGGGCCCGGCCGGCGGGTCGGTCTCGGCGGCACGACCTGCAAAAGAGGCCGACCCGGCCACGGCAGCAAGGAACGCTGCGCCCACAATCCCGATCACGCGGTGCTTGCGATGATTCATTGTTCCCCCCCAAAAGAAGTGCCAGCTCCTGTCTCCGAGACTCAAACTACTCCGCACGCCTAAATGGAACCTGAATCGTTCGACGATTGACACGGGCGTCGCGGGGGCGCGGCGGCCGGAAAAATGGGATCGCCGGACGGTCCCGGTCGTCGTGGCGGGGAGCTCCCCATTTAGGATCCGTTCAGGTTGCCGCGATAAGGTCGATGTGAAGCAGGGTCAGCTACGGCCGCCGCGGGTGAAAGCGGATCCGCCCTTCTAACGCAACAATTTTCCCAACCCAAAGTGAAGAGCACCATGAAAACTGTATTGATGTTGATTGCGGCCTCCATTCCAGTTTCCTCTCTGAAGGCCGCCGAGCAATTGAACTGGACGCCGACGGCGGCGATCGAAATTCCGGCCTCCAAAGGTAAGTTTGACTTCCTGCGCATCGACTCGAAGCACAACCGCCTGCTCGCGGCGCATGAAAATGACGGCACCTCCGATTTCGTCGACCTGAAGAAGAACACGCTGATCAGCCGCCTCAAGGTGGGCGGACCGGTTGACACAGCCGTGGATGCCGATTCGAAGTTCTACTACGTGAGCGTGCAGGAACCGCAGCGCGTGGCCGTGGTCGACGCCGAGACCTTGAAGGAGGTGAAATCGATCAAATTGCCCGGCCCCACGGACGCGATCCTGTATGACCCCAAGAATCACATGATTTACGTGACCCACGACAACGGCGGGGATGTGTGGGTCATCGACCCGGCCAGAGCGAAGGTGGTGGCGACCATCGCCATACCCGGCGTGCCAGAGTTCATGGTCTACGATGAGAAAGCGGACCGGATCTACTTGGCCATCAAAACGAAGGACACGGTCGCGGTCATCGACCCGGCCAGCAACCGAGTCACGGCGCAGTGGCCCACCGCGCCGGCGCTCCAGCCCCATGGCGTGGCCTTTGATGCCGCCAATCATCGGATTTTCGTCGCGGGGGGAAACGGCAAACTGGTGGTGATCGACACCCAGTCCGGCGCGGCCGCCGGGTCGATCGACATCGTGCCCAACGTCGACCAGATCGCGTTCGACGCGCCGGGGGAATTGCTGTACTGCGCCGGCGCAGACAAGATGTCCGTGTTGCGCACTTCCGGGGGCAAGGTGACCGCGCTGGGCGATTTGCCCACGGCTGCAACGGCCAAAAACGTCGCGATCGATCCGCAGACGCGGGCGGTATGGACGACCTACACCGACGGCAAGAGTTCGTTCGCCAAATCCTGGCTTCCACCCCGGCCCTGAGGATCTTCAGGCCGTGAACCGCGGCTCCCCCACCACGGAGCCGCGGCTTCCCCGGCACTGCCATGTAACCCGCCCGCGACAACGCGGTAATATCGAGGCGGGGGAAATGGATACGAAAATACTCGTTGTCGAAGATCAGCGACGTATTGGGGTCTTCCTCAAGCAGGCGCTTTTGGAACGCTCCTATGCGGTGACGTGGGCCCGGTCGTGCGACGAGGCCCGCGACGAGCTGTGCGAGTCCAGCTATGACGCCATCATCCTGGATCTGGGACTGCCTGACGGCGATGGCCTTCATCTCTTGCAGCAGTGGCGACGGTCCGGCTTCAACGAACCTGTCCTGATCTTGAGCGCGCGAGATGCCGTGCAGGATCGAGTCAACGGGCTCGACATCGGCGCCGATGACTACCTATCAAAGCCGTTTAGCATGGAGGAATTGCTGGCCCGTCTGCGCTCCTTGCTGCGGCGCCAGTCTGCAGTGAAAGAAGCGGTCCTGGAACACCGCGGAATCAAACTTGACCTGGTCGGTCGCACTGTCCATCTGGCCGGGCAACCGGTCGATTTGACCAGCCGCGAATTTGCGTTGCTGGAAATCTTCATGCAAAACGTCGGGCGGATCCTGTCGCGAAAACTGATCTGTGAGAAATGCTGGTCGTCGCACTACGACCACGAAGCGAACCTGCTGGATGTGTATATGAGCCGGCTGCGCGCGAAATTCGAGGCGATTCCCGGGCCACCCGTGTTCAAGACCGTGCGCGGTGTCGGCTATCAGCTACTGTGAAATCGATCGGCACCCGGCTTGCGCTGCGGTACGCGAGCGCAGCGACCTTGACGATGCTCGGCTTGTTCATCGCCGGGTACTACCTCCTCGAAAATCAACTGATCCACGGCCTCGACCTGCTCAACGAGGCGGAGTTTGCGCAGATACGCGCACACCTGGGCGAGGACTTCGCCGGCTTGAATCCGCGGATCATCGATTCCCGCATCCGCGAGACCAGCGATTTTTCATCGGTGCTCTTCTTCATCACCATTGATGATCCAAAGGCCCCCGTCCGGCCGATCTTCTATTCGACCAATTTGCGCGGTGTGCCGATCCCGGATGTCCCGGGCCAGCGCGAGTTCAATGCGCTCATGCCCGGCATCGGCGAGCTGCGCGTCGGCGAATTCATCCTGGGACCGTTCGACGTCACGATTGCGACGTCGCTCAATAGCGTCCGCGAGGCAATGCGACACTATGGCGAGGACTGCATTTGGATGCTGCTGGTGATGATCGTAATGAGCGGCGCGATCGGTCTCGGACTGAGCCGGCTCGCGCTGCGTCCGGTGCGCCTGATTCGTGAGACCGCCAACCACATCAGTTCCGACAATTTGAGCGAGCGCATTCCCGTGGCGTCGGTGCGCGACGAGATCTCCGAACTCGCGCAGCTGCTGAATCAAATGTTCGCCCGGCTGGAAGCGGCGTTCGACCAGATTCGACGCTTCACAGCCGAGGCATCGCACGAATTGAAGACGCCGATTTCCTTGATCCGGCTGCAGGCGGAGAAATTGTTGATGCGCGGCAGGTTGGAAGCGGAGGACGAAGAATCCGTGCACCTGCAAATGGAGGAGATTTCCCGGCTCAGTCAGATCATCGAAGAGCTGCTGTTCTTGTCGCGCGCCGAGGCGCGCGACATCGATCTGCAATTGGCGGCGCACGAACCGGAGGATCTGTTGCAGAGCTTCGGTCCGGATGCACGGGTGCTGTTGGAGCATCGTGGGCTGCAGTACGTCCAGACGCACGAGGGGGCCGGCACGGTGCTGGTGGAACCCCGCTGGTTGAGGCGGGTACTGTTGAATCTGCTTGCCAACGCAGTGAACGCGTCCCCACCGGGCGAAACGGTGACGCTGCATTCGGTTGTGGATGCGGGGGTGTGGAGAGTGGCGCTTTCAGATCAAGGACCCGGAGTCGCGCCCGAGCTGCGTGAACGCATTTTCGAACGCTTTTTTCGCCTTGCCCCGGCCGCGAACAGGGAAGCGAGCGGCAGCGGCCTGGGACTTGCCATCTGCCGCAGCATCATCGCACTGCATGGCGGCCGCATTTGGGCGGATGCATCCCCCGGATCGACGGGGCTGTGCGTCGTTTTCACCATTCCGGCCATCAGGCCGCAGAGTTCTCCCGGCGACTGACATTTTCGCCGACGACGCTGGCTCATCGATGCCACACCTCACCGGTCAACACGTCAGTAACGGGGCAATGTACCTTGTATCCGCATAGGCTCGAAGCCTGACGATGAGCCCCGATTGTATCCAAAACACGATTGCGTAATCGCAACTGAATTCGCAGTCGGTAGCCAGCAACCCGCGCGCCGTGTACTCGATCAACACCCTGTCACAATCGGCCAGCACTGAAGTAATTTGTGTCTCAAATCGCTCCTCCTTAAAGCGGGTATAAATGTCTCTGAACATGAGCGGCAGGACAACGCTCGCAGGGGCCGGTGTCAAGATAGGAATGGAGCGTGAGAGCTCAATAATTGAATCTGGGGCGCAGTACCCAAGCGCGGTTGCGAGATCTGCATTCCAGTAGGCAAGGAGAAATGCTCTTGCAACGCGGGCGTTATACAGATCTATCTTGGGCTTTTCTGTGTCTTGAGGTTCGTTCACAGCGGCCCCTTCGGACAACCAGATGGTACGGTCGCGGGCGTCTAACCTTCAGCATGCTCGCGCTCCCAGCACCGGGAGACACCGTGAAGCGACGAACGAGAGGCGCGGGCATGCGGCAAATCGGCAGCACCGACAGATAGTCCAACCGACCACTCGGTCATCATTCGTCAGAATTGCATCCTCAGCTTAATCTCCGGCGCAGAAATTTCAACTTTGGACTGCACCCGGTTTGGTGGACACTTACCTTCAGGCCGCCGCGGCCATCTGCTCGAAGTCTATCGGGCTTGCATATCCCAATGTTGAATGTCTTGGCCGCGCGTTGTAGAGCCTCTCGATGTAATCGAACACATCTGCTTTAGCTTGATTCCGAGTGCTGTGCATCTTGTGATCAGTCCGCTCAACTTTCATCGTTGAGAAGAAGCTTTCGGCGGAACGGGACTAAAAGGGAGTCAGGTCGTCATCAATAAAACGCATGAAATTGATTTCGAGCCACTTCAACATGTAGATGCAAATATTCTTACCGCTATCGGGCATCGGTCCTGAAGTTTACCTTTAGGATATCCTTGCGGTAAAAATTGACATCTTGAAGGAAAACTCACAATAAGAAATCTGACCGCAAGCGTCCGGCTGGTCTGCTCGCGGTCGCATAGGCGTTATAACAAGCGCGTCTCAAAGTGCCGGTGGCCCGAAGGTAATTTCACGTTTTGGGAAGTTTATTACGACGTGAAATCTCTCAAGTAACGCCGTCCCACAATTTTTTACCAATACTTTTTTCAGGGACTGTCCTGATTTGGGCTGGGCTATGTAACGGTCGGTTGTCCGTCCACAAACAGCCCGCTATATTTGAGCAGCCACACGGCAATCACCACGCTTAAAAAAGCTGGGATTAGCAGCCAACGTGAACGGCCCTTGCCGAACACGAGAAAAATACAATAGCAGCCGGCCACTTCGGCTAACGCCGTTGATGCGCACAACATCTGAAAGTGCTTCACCAAAATGCGGGTAGAAAAAGATCACCGCGCGGATTCGCCAACGTGATGAGTCCATCCGTACGTTTCCTGTCGGCAATACGAACTTGCCAAAAAGAATCCACAGGAGAGCACTCGCTACTGGAACTGACAAATCGGGACACTGTCGCCTCGGAACGGCCGCCTTGCTTGGCATTTATTTTCCATACCTCCGCATAAAGAATCCGTAAAAAAACAGGGTGAGAGGCTATCAACCATATATCTAGTCAGCGCGCGGCATGCGTGTGGATTATGCAAAACGCGCAATCTGCCGTGCGCGACTAGTGCGACCCAGGCGGCCAGGCCAGCAACCGGAGGCGTGCTCGCTTCGGCGTCATCTAAGCTGTCGGGCGCGCGTACCAACCAGCCTTCGGGAATACACGAGCGCCGACGGCTGATTGGTGGTGAGCTTAAACGACCGGTAGGTCACTAAATACCAGCGTGATCACGCTGACGCCAATTTGCCGGGGGCGCAGTGACAATGACTTTCGTATAACCGCTCAGTACTCTCACTGCCGAACGGCTGACTCCCTGCGCAAATCTCAGCTCGGTTTCTTAAACTTCAATGCATATTGATCTGTATGCCCTTGGACGCGCTTGTCGAAAATAGGAACCGTATGGTCGTCATCAGAACGGCTGAGGAACTGTCCTTCCTCAACTAAGACAAACCCCGCCGACGTGACCTCTTTAATCACCTGCGCCTTCTCGATCCGGTGCAGCTGCTGAATCGTGGCGAGCGCCGTGCCGGGCGGCGCTTCATGATCTACGACGAAGTAGATGCCTCCTGGCTTCAGCGCATCAAACACAGATCGGTTGAAGCTAGCCGTATTGACTTGTCCAAACTTGGCGACTTTCAAATCATGATAGTTCTGGGTGAGCCAAGCTAGATCAATTGCTTCCGGAAAGCGCACTGTCCCAAACGGCAGCCCTTCCATAGTGACGTTCTTCAACTTTTTCTCTTTAACAAAGTCCTGATCCGCGGCCAATGCCCCCTTCCAACCTAGATTTTCTAAACCATAGACGTGTCCTTTGGGTCCCACGACATCACTGATCATGTGCGTGAAATAGCCGCCCCCCGGGAAGAACTCTCCGACAATCATTCCGGATTTGACTCCAGCGAAGGCTAGGGTCTCTGCTGGCTTGCGACTCGCGTCGGTATCGATTTGAGCTTGCGATCTCAACGGATCAGCGACGGCACGCGCGATGTCACTCGATTCAGATATCGCCGCGTGCGATCGTCCCACCAGAAGAAATAGGAGAAGAGCCGGTGCGTATTTGATATGCATTGTTTCCCTAAGATTTTCGTATCTTGAAAGACGCAGTCGCGATACTGCTTCCAATCATTCATCATCAGGCCGTGGCCAGACGCCCCTCGCGAGCATGTTCATGTGGATGCTTTCCACTCGTCGGCATACGTAAACACCGCATCGCCACCATCATCTCGGGTATGGCTGAGTATGGCCCAGGGCGCCTTCCGAGCGCAGTCTAGCGTCCTGCGTGTGCGCCTGGTCAGGAGCTTGTTCGGCTCAAGACCGCACCCGAGTGAGATCGGCGATAAACACGGCTTCCCAGTTCTTCCCGCCATCGTCGGAGTAGTCCTCCTGATAATGATGGGAGTCTGGCTTGATGTCGGACCAGGTGCCCCGGATGAGAATCGAGCGGCCGTTGAGCGTGTCCTGAGCATACAATTCGCCCCGACCGTCTTTGAACGACCCGACGGTCGGAGGCTGAAGGACGCCGTTTTTGCTGCTGGCGAAGGTCTGGCTCCACTGATGAGCTTGGGAATTGTAGAGGAATAAGGTCATGCCCTCCCAATGACCGTTGGGGCCGTTGCCCTCGATCTCCTCCAGTTGGGCGCGACCGCTCCAGACCTTGCGCACCGTCACCGTCCCTTCCATCACGATGAATTCCGACGAACCGGACAACGCCTTGGTCTGACGCTGAATGTGGGTGTGCCAGGTACCGATGTTGAAGTCGAAATCATGCGAGCCGTCGCGCAGTTCGGCGCAGAAAGCGTTACCGGCGCAGCTTGCCAGGAATACCGCAGCCCACGCGGCAGGTACCGCAAAGATCTTCATATTGAGCCTCAGAGGAATGAATAGGAGAGCTCGAGTATCCTGTGATTGGCCCAGATCAAAAGGGCCGCTTCGAGGATATTCAGCTGGGCCACTTCAAGACCCCACTATTCGAGATCGAGCTGGACCTGCCCGCGCTCGGATCGCGGGGTCGTGCCGGTGCCCTGTATGGTCAATTGCGGGCGGCCATCCAACAGGGTCGGCTGGCTGCCGGGGCGCGATTGCCGGCGAGTCGCCAATCCGCCGACTTCTTTGGATTGTCACGCAACACGGTGGCTGCAATTTATGACCGGTTGGCCACTGACGGTTTGATCGTCGCCCATCGCGGCTCCGGCACCTACGTCGCCGACATCTTTCCGAAACCCGCAGCGAAAGATTCGTCGACCACCAGCTTTCTGCTGAACCCGTTCTGGCTGCGAGAGGATGTGACTTCGGCCATGGGCTTCTGGCGCGATGCGCGCTGTTCTCTCAAGTCCCCCGCCGCGGTCTCGATCGACTTCCGGCCCGCGTTGATCGATCCGCGCCTGTTTCCATTCGACGTCTATCGGCGCGTGAGTGCCAGGCAGCTGCGCGGTCTCGAGAAAAAGCCGCCGTCGTTCAAGAGTCCGCAGGGGAATCAGGGACATTACAGGCTGCGCGAGGCGATCACCCAACACATCGCGGTCACGCGTGCCGTCGTCTGCCGTCCGGACGACGTGGTGGTGACCTCGGGAGCCCAGCAAGCTTTCGATTTACTAGCCCGCATCCTGGTGACGCCCGGCAAAACCCTGGTGGCACTGGAAGACCCGGGCTATCCGCCGATGCGTGTCGCGTTCGCCGCTGCCGGCGCCCGAATTCTTCCAGCGTCGGTGGACGAGGAGGGCTTGGTGGTCGACACATTGCCGCCCGCCGTTGGGGTCATCTGCGTGTGTCCGTCGCACCAATTCCCGCTGGGCGTCACGATGTCAAAGCGCCGCCGCGTCCAGTTGGTCGATTTCGCGCGGCGCCACAGCGCGGTCATCATCGAGGATGACTACGATGGCGAATTCCGACATGACGCGAGCCCGCTTCAATCGTTGCGCGCGACGGACCCTGCGGACGTGGTGTTTTATGTGGGCACATTTTCCAAGAGCATGCTGCCTTCGCTACGCCTCGGATTCGTGGTGGCGCCGGACTGGGCCTGCCGTAGCTTGATCGCGGCCAAGAATTGTGTCGATTGGCACTGCTCGACCCCCTTACAGACCGGTACCGCAGCCTTCATCACCGAAGGCCACCTCACACATCACGTGCGCAAGATGCGCAGGATCTATGGGACGCGGCGTGAGCGGCTGCTTGACCTGCTGACGCGCGATTTTGCAGATTGGCTGGTGCCGATCCCGTCACAGTACGGTATGCATGTCGCCGCGTGGGGGCGGAACGGTGTCGACCTCGAGGCGGTGGTCTATGACCTCGCGGGCGGTCCGGTCAAACTGCACACGCTACACCGCTATTATCTGGACCCCGCCCCGCGGCAGGGATTGGTGTTCGGCTACGGGGCCGCGGATGCGCGTGACATCGTGCGCGGACTGGCATTTCTCCACGCAGCACTGACTGCCGCTGCAAAATGAGAGCGGCGCTAGCAAACTCGCGAACCTCATGCCGACCTTGTGTTGGATGGCCAATGCCTCGGTTCGCTGGACGACGCTTCTGGATCGCCAATCAGTTTCCCTGTTCGATGCACTTCCGCATGGACAACCTGCCGCTGGCGTAAGGCCTTTCTGGCATTGCGCTACGTCTAGACCTTCAAAACGTAGGCCCAGTTCGAACCGAGCAGCCTACTCCATCGCCCATCCCGCTAGCCCAGGCACCCTACTAGATTGCAATGATGAGTGCGACGAAACCCATGAAGCCGCTTAGTCAGCGATTTATCCCCGCAGCGATCGCGGCTATCGCTGCTACCTCCTGCTCGACACAGAGGTTGAATGAAAGACTAGACCCCGCCGAGCGGGCCGTACAACCCACCGTTAAAGCTTTTGAATGCGGCGGTGAAAGCGTGAAGGCCGCGATCGCATCCTGTCGATCGGAAGGAGGCCATTATGGGAATTGCGCGCTGATCGCATCTCGCGCAAGCATGAACGAGGCAACCGCTTGCTATACCTACGCCAACGACATTCGAAAGCGGCGCGCACAGTTGGTCGGGCAAGAGGACCAAATCGATGCGCAGATTCACTACCTGCAGGATGTGAATCTCAACACCGCGAACCTGAACGACGAAATGAAGTCCCGTGTGGAAGAGGCGACCGTTAGGGCCGATACCGCCCTGGACTCCTTGGCGCAAGGTCAGATGACTGCGTCTGAACTGAGCCAGCTCCGCGCGATACTAGATATCGAGCTGTCCTCTTCGCAACGCCAGTTAGACGCCGCATCACAGCAGTTGCGGGATGCCGGTCTGTATCGGTCGCGACAACCGGCGCCGAACCGCGAACTCGACGCCGAAATTGCTCGACTCGAGGCGCTCCTGGCAGACACACAGCGACAAACCAGTGCCTTGGCTTTGCAACGTCAGCGACTGTGAGAATCTCCATGTATGTCAGTGGAATATTTGTGCGACGAGGTGCGCTGTCTGCGATGACAGCAACCATGACCATGTTCGTTGCGGGCTGCTTTTTTGACCAGTTGCAGCAGTCGCAAGAAAATGACATTCATCGGGTGGAGCAAAAGCAAGTTTCCTTGCAAGCTGAGCAAACGAAATCAGGAAAGCTGCGGCAGGAGGAGGAGCAGCTTGCCGTGGAGCTTGAAGCGCGCGAGTTGACCCTGGCAGAGCTGAATGAACGCGTTGAAGCGCTGAATGCGAAAAATGGTCTCGTGATTGCTGACAACGACGAGGCACGGCTGCGGTATCGTGATCGGTTAGCCCAGCTTCATGAGTACAATCTACAGATTGCCGCAACCCGGGTTGCCCCGGACTCGATAGAAGAGCGCCGAGAGCGTTTAGAGGCGTTAAAAATTCGTCTTCGGGAGCAGCTCGACGCCATGCTGCACTGATAGGGGCGCTTGGCTTCAAACCCAGTGCCGGGGGCTCATCTCGCTGGCGGACCTGCACCGGCAACTTCAGAGCTAACCTCGTCCCCGAGCGGCGGACGGATTCTGGCCCCGCCCGCCGGTGCGCCGCATAGACCTCTGCGACCGACAGGGACTTACGCCCCGCGATATCGAGCAACGCCGTTGCCGACTCGCGCCTCTTGGGCTTTCCAGCACAGAGCCTTTCCAATAATCTCATTCCTTCCATCAATTGCAACGGGGCCGGGCACACGTGCGCATGGCAGCGACCCGGTCGCACCAATGCCTCGTCGATGTCAGAGGTATTGGGAAGATTGGTCGAGAAAATGATTTTCTTGCCGTGTGCGGACGCAATCCCGTCGGTACTATCCAAGAACCAATGCAGATTTTGATTGCCACTCGAGCGCGACTGGAGCAAATGATCCGCGTCCTCCACGACGAAGGCGCTACGGGGCTCGGTAATGAACTCGAGGAATACCTCGTCGCCTTTCAAAACCGCAGTATCCCCGGTGTAGAGCACGTCGGCCGGTTGCCCGGCGCGCGCCGAGCGCTGAAACTCACCTTTCTGACCATGCTCGGCATGGCGGGCCACCGTGGTGCTCGCCATGCTGGTGCCATCGGTCGATCTCAAGCAATCCCCTGCGCCGGAACCGGTCGCAAAAGCCCTTTCGTCAGTCACGGAGTAAGCACCCTATGATTCGCAT
Source organism: uncultured Steroidobacteraceae bacterium (assembly GCA_964658805.1). Taxonomy (GTDB): domain Bacteria; phylum Pseudomonadota; class Gammaproteobacteria; order Steroidobacterales; family Steroidobacteraceae; genus Bog-1198. The sequence goes on along the minus strand of CAZZZU010000093.1, from coordinate 3,557 downwards.
GTCGAGCCGTTTTTGGTCCGCGTTGTTGATGGCCGCCCTGGCGTCGTCGGCGCCGGCGGTGTTCGCCGCTGATCGCGTCGAGAAACTGTTGCAGTCGCTGGCCGATGTACCCGGCCCCTCCGGTTACGAGGAGAACGTACGGGTCCTCATGGTGCACGAATTGAAGCCGCTCGCCACCAAGCTCAGCTACGACGGGCTCGGATCGATCATTGCACAGCATGGTGCCAGCGGACCGAAGGTGATGTTGGATGCCCATATGGACGAACTCGGCGGCATCGTCCGCCGCGTGACGTCGGCGGGTTTCCTGACCATGCAGATGGTGGGTGGATGGCTCGATCAGGCGCTGCCCGACCAACGCTGGCTCATCATCACCGCGAAGGGGCCCGTCGCGGCGGTGTCCGGCATGCGCGACGCGCACCTCGTGCCCCGCGAGGAGCGCGACAAACCGATTCCGCGCGATCAGATTTTCCTGGACGTGGGCGCCAACAATGCGGCAGAGGTCGCCGCGCTCGGGATCGAGCCGGGAGACCCCATCGTTCCCGACGCGCCGTTCACCGTGCTGAACGGCACCAAGCGGTACATGGGCAAGGCGTGGGACGATCGGGTGGGCTGCGCCGTCGTCATCGAGGTGTTGCGCAAGCTGGCCGCGGAAGGCCACCCGAACCAGTTGTTCGTCGGCATCACGACGCAGGAGGAAACCGGCGTGCGTGGTGCGCGCACGGCCTCCGACCGTATCCTTCCCGACGTCGGCATCTCCATCGAAGGTGGCGTCACGGGGGACACCCCCGTGTCGCGACCCGAGGAATCGCAAGTGAAGCTCGGCGCGGGTCCCGGCGTGTTCCTGTACGACTTCGACGAACAGCCAAACCGGCGCATGATCGCGATGCTCAAGGACACCGCGAAGAAAAGCGGCATCCCGTTGCAATTCGACCTGGTGCAGGGCTACGGTGACGATTCCTCGGAGATCCAGAAGACGGCGGGTGGTGCACCCACGATCAACGTGGTCGTACCGGTGCGTTACACGCATGCGCACAATGGCGTGATGGATCGCGATGATTTCGATAGAACCGTGGACCTGGTGGCGGCAATGATCAAGCGCCTGGACGCGGCGGCGGTGGCGCGGCTGCGCGATTTTTCGCCGCCGTAGCGGCGTACCGTTTGGGCCTTGTACTACCAGCTGAGCAAACACCTGGCGCTCAAGATCGACGTGCGAAGCGCGGCCAACGACGTTCACTTCGTGACGGGTATCGCGGTGGCTGACCCACAACACGGCGACACGGCCTATACCTGTCCTATGCACGCGCAGGTGCAGCAGAGTGCGCCTGGTCGTTGCCCGATCTGCGGCATGGCCCTCGAACCCGCCGGCGAATAGATGCACTAAGCTCAGCTGCGTTCTTGATTGGATGCAGCCCATCGGTCGCAGTTATCATCCGGCTTTCATCCAAGGGGAGAATTGCATGGCGCAAGAAGACGGTCGCGAGAACTGGCGATTCGAAACGATTTCCGTGCATGGCGGCTACTCGCCGGATCCCACCACCAAGGCTGTGGCGGTACCCATTTATCAAACGGTCGCGTACGCGTTCGACAGCGCGCAGCACGGTGCGGACTTGTTTGATCTCAAGGTGTCTGGAAACATTTATACCCGCATCATGAACCCGACACAGGACGTGCTGGAGAAGCGCGTCGCGGCGCTCGAGGGCGGTATCGCGGCCCTCGCCGTGGCGTCAGGACAGGCGGCGGTGACCTACGCGATCCTCACCATCGCCGAGGCGGGCGACAACATCGTTGCCTCGAGTGCGCTCTACGGCGGCACCTATAACCTGTTTGCCCACACGCTGCCCCAATACGGCATCGAGACGCGCTTTGCCGACTATCGCGAGCCCACGACGTTCGACGCCTTGATCGACGCCAGGACCAAGGCCGTGTTCGTCGAGTCGCTGGGCAATCCGCAAGGGAACGTCACCGACCTCGAGCAAATTGCCGCCGTCGCACATCGTCACGGCGTGCCGTTGATCGTCGACAATACGGTGCCGACGCCGTATCTATGCCGGCCCTTCGAACACGGTGCGGACATCGTGGTGCATTCGCTCACCAAGTATCTGGGCGGTCATGGTACGAGCCTGGGCGGCGCCATCGTCGACTCGGGCAAGTTTCCATGGGCCGAGCAGAAACAAAAATTTCGCCGACTCAACGAGCCCGACCCGAGCTACCACGGCGTGGTTTACACCGACGCATTAGGGCCTGCCGCATACATCGGCCGGGCCCGCGTCGTGCCCTTGCGCAATACGGGCGCAGCCATCGCGCCCTTCAACGCGTTCCTGATCCTGCAGGGCATCGAGACTCTGTCGCTGCGCATGGATCGCATCAGCGAGAGCGCGATGACGATCGCGCGACACTTGCAGGCTCACCCTAAGGTGGCGTGGACCAACTACGCGGGTCTCGAGGAGCATCCTGATCATGCCCTGGTGACGAAATACCTGTCCGGCAAAGGCTCGGGACTCCTGACGTTCGGCCTGAAAGGGCCGGCGGGCGAGGGCCGTGAGCGGGGCGCGCGTTTCCTCGACGCCTTGCAGTTGTTCACGCGGCTGGTCAACATCGGCGATGTACGCTCGCTGGCCACCCATCCCGCCTCGACCACCCATCGACAACTGGGACCCGAGGAACTCATCAAGGCCGGCGTGTCGGAGGACACGGTGCGTTTGTCGATCGGTATCGAGCACATCAAGGACCTTCTCACCGATCTGAATCAGGCGCTCGCCGCGGTCTAGCGAGCAACCGCGTGTCGAGCTGCATGAGCGACCCCGTCGCGCGGCGTTACGCCTGCCTCAAAACTCAGTTTGCGGATTTTGAGTGTCGTCGAACCAACCGACCAGATGCACCAAGACATCGATCAGATTGGAGGGTTTGTAAAACAGGTGACCCTCGTGGGGATAGACCATCAACGTGCACCCTGCCGACGGTTGCGGCCAGTTCGGTCAGATCGCCCATGCGCGCTGCATTTCCCGCCGGCGGCAATCGACTCATGAAAGTCGCCAACCGCCGCACGAGCGCCATCATCTCGACGGAAGGCCGCGCCTCAGTCTGCGAACTACTGGCACGCTGACGCCCACAGCCACCAAGCAGACGAGGAACAGACAGGTCGCCCGTAACAGCTTAGGGATGTGCACCGTTGTCTTGGACGATAATGGGATCGAGCCCGAGCTCGGTACGAACCGTTTCCGGCCACTGGCTTCAGGTTGAGTATCGATGCCAAGGACTGACGGGGGCGTCAAACCAGCATGTTGCGTAAGCGACGGCCGAGCAGCACGGATGGCATTCTCATCCGGGAATGCCAACTGCATGCCGATCCCGGCATCGCGCCGTCGGGTTTTTTCCGCCTTAACCCGCTCGAGTTCGTTCTTGACCCAAGCTATCTTCCTGTTACGGGCCTGCTGTCGCTGATGGAGTTTCCGCCTCGCGTGGTGCACCAGCACCCGGCGTTTGATTTCCTCCCAAGGGAGTCGTTTGGTTCTCTGTGCCAAGGCGAATCAACTCCTCAAGGAAGCGATGCTTTTCTG
>CAZZZU010000092.1:0-18029 GCA_964658805.1 uncultured Steroidobacteraceae bacterium | reverse complement strand
CAACGGCGCGCGTGACCCGGCGGACGGCATTTTCAATGGCGTTCTCTGCAACGATCCTGCGCGCTGCGACAAGTCGAAGAGTTCGACCGGCATTGCGACCAGCAACCTGATCATCATGTCGGATGCCACGCCGAACAACATCTCGCCGGCGGCAGGCAGTACGCTTGGCTCGATCAGTGCCTCGGGTGCCACCCAGACCTACACGTTCTTGGTAGCGGACTTGAATTCAAATCCGATGCCCGCCGGTACCGTCATTAAGGCATCCGTGGCGGGAACCGGCTTGGCGTTGACGACAGGTGCGCCGGCACAGTTCACCTATCCCTGCACTACTGAGCCGATCAACTACGCTTTCTCGGTGACCTCGACCGCCGGGACTGCGGTAGCTGGCACTACAGGCGTGCTCAACCTCGACATTACGTCGCAGTTAGGCGTCGAAACATTCATCAGCTATACGATTCCCATCACCAACTGATGTGTAGATTGGTACGATCTAGGAAACCGCCTTCGGGCGGTTTCTTTTTTGGGGGTGTCGGCGCGCTCCGCTATCATCGAGCCGACCATGCTCGCCAAACGCAACATCTTCCTCATCGGGCCGATGGGATCCGGCAAGTCGGCGGTCGGACGGCATCTGGCGCGGCTCATGCGTTATGCCTTCTACGACAGCGATGCCGATATCGAGACCCGGACCGGTGTCGATATCCCGTTCATCTTTGAGAAGGAAGGCGAGCCGGGCTTTCGGCTACGGGAGAAGGAGGCCATCGAGCGCCTGTCGCAGCTCGACGCCGTGGTGCTCGCCACCGGAGGCGGTGCGGTCATCGATCCGGACAATCGCCGCGTGCTGGCCGAGCGCGGTGTCGTCGTCTATCTGTCGACCTCCATCGATCAGCAGATCGAACGCACCCGACACGGCCGTAACCGCCCGCTGCTCAACGTCGATGATCCCGAGGCGAAATTGCTCGAACTGATGCAACGCCGCGCGGCTCTTTACGCCGAGATTGCCGACGTCACCGTCTCGACCGACGCCCGTCGCGTGCAACTGGTGGCCGAACAGATTCACGACCAGATTCGCGGCCTCGTGAGCCGCAAGGCCGACTGACCGCGCTCGGCTCGAAAGCTTCGTATAATCAGGTTTGTGCAAACACTTCAAGTAGACGTAGGCCACACCCGCTACCCCATCCTCATCGGACCCGGCCTGCTCGCCGATGCTGCTGTCCTGAAGGCGCATATTCCGGCCGGCGATCTCATGATCATTTCAGATCAGACGGTCGCCAGGCTCTATATGCAGATGCTGGTCCGCGGTCTGCCGCAGCGGCGCATCGTCGAATGCGTATTGCCCGGGGGCGAGACCCATAAGACGCTGCAAACCGCAGGTAACATTTTCGATGCGCTGGTGGCGGGTAAATTGAATCGGGATTGCACGGTGGTGGCGCTGGGCGGCGGTATCGTGGGCGACGTCGCAGGGTTCGCAGCGGCCTGCTACCAGCGCGGCGTCAACTTCGTGCAGATCCCAACCACCCTGCTCGCGCAGGTCGATTCGTCCGTGGGCGGCAAGACCGGCGTGAATCATCCAGGTGGCAAGAATCTGATCGGGGCGTTCTATCAACCGCGTGCGGTGCTGGCCGACACCGAAGTGCTCAAGACCCTGCCGGTGCGGGAACTTCGAGCCGGTCTTGCCGAGGTGATCAAGTATGGTTGCATCTGGGATCCGGTGCTGTTCGACTGGCTGGACCGCAACATGGACAGGCTGCTTGCCTGCGACACGGAGGCCATCAGCTATGCCGTTGCCCGCTCTTGCGAAATCAAGGCCACCATCGTCGCAAAGGATGAGCGGGAGCAGAGTGTGCGTGCCATACTTAATTTCGGGCATACCTTCGGTCACGCCATCGAGGCGGCCACGCAATACACCGAGTTCCTGCATGGCGAAGCGGTGGCGCTGGGAATGCTCATCGCGACGGACTTATCGAGCCGTCTCGGAATGGTGAGCGGCATCGTGGTCGAGAAGCTGCGCCAACTTCTCACGCGCGCGGGTCTGCCGACGCAGTCGCCGCGTTTCGGTGCGGCCAGGGCGCTGGAGCTCATGCAGATGGACAAGAAAGTACTCGCGGGCAGCGTCCGCCTGGTGTTGCTGGAAAGGTTAGGACGCGCCATCACGACTTCCCATTATCCGGCTGCTACGCTCGACGAGATGCTCGCGGAGTACTTCGATTGAAAGAGCTTGCCCCATACGCAGCGCACGAGGATCAATCGCGCGGTCGTCGCTTTGCCGAGGGCAAACCTGCACATCGCTCCGAGTTTCAGCGTGATCGCGACCGCATCGTACACTCCACCGCGTTCCGGCGGCTGATCTACAAGACGCAGGTTTTCGTCAATCACGAAGGGGATCTGTACCGTACGCGGCTCACGCATTCGCTCGAAGTGGCACAGATCGCGCGCACCATCGCCGTCGCGCTCAAATTGAACGAGGTGTTGGCCGAGGCAATCAGTCTCGCGCATGATCTGGGCCACACGCCGTTCGGTCATGCCGGCCAGGATGCCTTGAACGAGAGCATGCGTGATTACGGCGGGTTCGAACATAACCTGCAGTCCTTGCGCGTGGTCGATGAGCTCGAGGAGCAATATGCGGACTTCAACGGCCTGAATCTGACCTTTGAATGTCGCGAGGGAATTCTCAAACATTGCTCGCAGAAGAATGCGGCGCACCTCGGCGCCGTCGGTGAACGTTTCCTGACGCGCAGGCAACCGGGACTCGAAGCGCAGCTGGCCAACTTTGCCGATGAGGTGGCCTACAACAATCATGATGTCGAAGACGGCATCCGCGCGGGCCTCATCAGCGTGGAGCAGCTGCAGTCGGTGCCCTTGTTCGCCCGCCACCACGCCGAAGTGATTGCCGCCCATCCGGGCTTGAGCGCACGCAAGCGCGTATACGAGACACAGCGGCGCATGATCAACGCCTTGGTTTCCGATCTGATCGGCTCATCAGCGAGCCGTTTGGCTGCCGCCGGCGTCAGCAGTATCGACGACGTGCGCGCCCAGCCGGATACGCTGATCGGATTCAGCGAGGCGACCGGTGTCGCCAATCGGGAGCTGAAAACTTTTTTGCGTGAGCATGTTTACAAACACTATAAGGTGCGTCGCATGACGGCCAAAGCCGCGCGCACCGTGCGCGCGCTATTCGAAGCCTTCAACGGCGATCCGTCGCTGATGCCCGACGATCATCAGGTGATCGCACGGCAGTTCGAGTCGGCGCACGGGGCCGCCGGGCGCGCGCGTGCGGTGGCTGATTACATTGCGGGCATGACGGATCGCTACGCCATCCTGGAACATGGCAGGATATTCGACCCGCGCGAGCGGACCTGACGAGAGAAGAACATGGCTGAATCATTGCAAAACGATCTATTGCTACGCGCCTTGTTGCGGGAGCCGACACCGCGTCGACCTATCTGGCTGATGCGTCAGGCGGGCCGCTACCTGCCGGAATATCGCGCCACCCGCACCAAAGCGGGCGGCTTTCTGTCGATGTGTACGAATCCGGAAATCGCCTGCCAGATCACACTGCAGCCGGTGGACCGCTACCCGCTCGATGCTGCCATTTTGTTCTCGGACATCCTGACCATCCCGCATGCGATGAAGCTCGGCCTCGAGTTCGAGGCGGGAGAAGGTCCCCGATTCGAGCGCCCCGTGCGCACCTCGGCCGATATCGACAAGTTGTTCGTGCCCGATCCGGGCACTGAACTGCGCTATGTGTGCGACGCTGTCGCCTTGATCCGGCGCGAACTGCGCGGGCGCATTCCGCTGATCGGCTTCGCGGGCAGTCCCTGGACCGTGTCCACTTATATGGTGGAGGGCGGTGGCAGCAAGACCTTCGGTCACATCAAACGGATGATGTATTCAGCGCCGCAGCAGTTGCACCGGCTGCTGCGTGTGGTGGCGGACTCGACGATTGCTTATCTGAACGCGCAGATTGCAGCGGGTGCGCAGGCGGTGATGCTCTTCGATACCTGGGGTGGTGTGCTGACGCCGGCGCAGTACGAGGAGTTCTCGCTACGCTACATGGCGGAAGTGGTGGACGCGCTGACCAAGTCGGCGGACGGCCGCCGCGTGCCCAATGTCGTCTTTACCAAGGGCGGCGGCGCCTGGCTGGGCAAGATTGCCGCCATCGGCTGTGATGCGGCGGGCGTCGACTGGACTACCGACCTGTCGACCGCTCGCGCTGCCGTGGCAGACCGGATCGCGTTACAGGGAAATCTCGATCCGTCGGCGCTGTTCGCGACTCCGGAAGCGTTGCGACTGCAGACGCTCAAGGTGCTCGACAGTTATGGAGCGGGGCCCGGCCACGTCTTCAACCTGGGTCATGGCATCACGCCTGATGTCGAGCCGGAGCGCGTCGGCCTGGTGGTCGAGACGGTACAGGCCTACCGCTGCGCCTGAGCCTGGCTGCGCAGCTCGTCGCGCAGCGCTCGACGCAGTATCTTGCCGACGTTGGTTTTTGGCAGCTGATCGCGAAAGTAGACGAAATGCGGCACCTTGTAGCCGGTCAGCGCCTTGCGGCAATGGGCGATCAGGGCTTCGGCGGTCAACGCCGCATTCTTCTTGACGACGAACAGGGCCACCACTTCGCCTGAGCCTTCGTCCGGCTGCGCCACGGCGGCGACCTCGAGCACGCCGTCATGTTCGGCTGCAACGCTTTCCACTTCATTCGGATAAACGTTGAAGCCGGACACCAGGATCATGTCCTTTTTGCGGTCCTCGATGAAGACGAAGCCTTTCTCATCCATGCGGCCGATGTCGCCGGTGCGCAGCCAGTCGCCGTACATGACTTTCTCGGTCTCATCGGGGCGGTTCCAATAGCCTGCCATCACCTGCGGGCCGAACACGCATATCTCGCCGACGCCGTTCACCGGTTGCTCACGGCCTTCGTCGTCGCGTATGGAAATATCCGTCGAGGGCATGGGCAGGCCGATCGAGCCGTTGAAATCGAGACCGATCGGATTCGCTGCGGCGACGGGGGAGGTCTCGGTGAGCCCCCAGCCCTGGCAGATCGTGACGCCGGTGATCTCCTTCCAACGCTTCGCGACCACCGGCGTCAGGGCCATGCCCCCCGCAAAGGTGATGCGCAGCGAACTGAAGTCGATGTCCCCGAAGCCGGGCGCATGAATCAGGGCGTTGAAAAGGGTGTTCACGCCGCTGAGAAAATTGAAACGATGCTTCTTGAGTTCGGCGACGAACGCAGGAAAATCGCGCGGATTCGGGATCAGTACATTCTTCGCGCCCAGCGGCAAGAAGACCAGGCAATTCCCGGTCAGCGCAAAGATGTGATACAGCGGCAGCGCCGTGATCACCACTCGCGGGCCTTCCGCTTGCAGCGAGGGGCGCATCCAGGCGAGTGCCTGCAGAAGATTGGCAACCATGTTGCGGTGGGTGAGGACGGCCGCCTTGGCCACGCCCGTGGTGCCGCCGGTGTACTGCAGAAAGGCGATGTCGCTACCCTGCAATTCGACCGGGTCAAGTTTCTGCCCCATCCCGCCGCCCAGCACGCTCTTGAACGACAGCGTGCCGTTGATGCTCCAGGCCGGCACCTGCTTGCGGATCCGCTTCAAGACGAAATTGACCAGTGCACCTTTCGGAAAACCGAGCAGGTCACCGATGCCGGTCACCACCACCTGCTTCAGCCCCGTGCGTGGCAGCACCTGCTGCAGGACGTGCGCAAAGTTCTCGACGATGACGATGGCCTTCGCGCCCGAGTCGACCAATTGATGTTCGAGTTCGCGCGGCGTGTACAAAGGATTGGTGTTGACCACCACCATCCCCGCCCGCAGCACCCCGAACAACGCGATCGGGTACTGCAACACGTTCGGCATCATGATGGCGACGCGGTCACCACGCACCAGCCCTGATTGCTTCTGCAACCAGGCGGCGAAGGCGCGGCTCAGCTCGTCGAGTTGCGCGTACGTGAGAGTTGCGCCCAGGCACGCAAAAGCCGGCTGGTCGCGAAAAGTGTCCAGCGCTTCCTCGATCACGTCCTTCAGCGACGAGTACTGATCGGGATCGATGTCGGCCGGTACGCCCGGCGGGTAATTCTTCAGCCAAGAGCGGTCCAAGCGGCTACCCCTCGTTCTTTGTACGGCGCTGTGTATAGCATAAACTCTCGCGAATGAAGCGTGAGCAGATGCCGGGCGTTGTACGGATGAGAGCGGCGCTCACCGCAGGCTCCTTCCTGATGCTGACACTGCCCGGCTGCGTGCTGGGCTCCGGACCCTGTCTGTGGCTGGGGCCGCTGAAGCATACTTTCACAGGACACGTCCACATGCGGGACTTTCCCGAGTCCGACGGCGTCGATCATGTGCCGATCTTGATTCTCGACCACACCGCTTATGTCTATGCGCCCGCCGAGAGTCACCAGTGCCAGGCGGCGAACGACATTCAGATGATCGGCGTGGCCGAACTCCCGCGCGATGTAGGAGAGAACTCACGGGTGACGGTGCGCGGCACGCTGCTCGAGGGCACCGCGGAGCGACAGCACACCCAATTCGTGCTCAGCGTGAGCAGCATCTTTCCGGCAGCGCCGCAGCATTGAGTTTGGAATACAATGCACTGCATACCAACATCATCGAGGGGAGTCTATTTCATGAAAAAACTGATCATCGCGGGGCTCATCGCCGCGCCCATGTTTTTGTTCAGCGCCGTGCCCAGCATGGCTCAGGATGCGGCAGCGACCACGTGTAAGGACGGGACCGCGTCGACCTCCAGCGGCAGAGGAGCTTGCAGCGGCCACGGTGGCGTACAGAAGGGCAGCAAGAGCAGCGCAGGCGGCGACAGCGCCAGCCCGGCGCCCGCGCCGGTGAACAATGCGGCCCCCGCGCCGGCTGTGGCGTCGAGCGGCGCGACCATGTGCAAGGATGGCAGCACCTCCGCCAAGTCAGGCCGCGGCGCGTGCTCGGGTCATGGCGGCGTCGACAAGGGTTCAGCCACGTCGACACCTGCCAACGCCGGCGGCACGGCGTCGGGTGGCTTGAAGAACGAGACGCCCGAACCTACCGGAACGGCGGCGAAGTCATCGGTGGCGACCAAGTCAGCGTCTGTCGCGCCGACCAATGCCGGTGGCACTGCGCCGACGCCGGTGACCGCCGGCACCTCGGCACCCACCGGCAATGGCTCCTCACCGGCGGGGAATACCAGCTCCACGGGTGCGACCGCCAAATGCAAGGACGGCACCTTCTCCAAGTCGCAACACCATAGCGGCACCTGCTCGAACCACGGTGGCGTGGCCGAGTGGCTGGACGGCAGCAGCAAGTAGGTCCGACGCAGCTGCGCCCGACCGCGGGCGCAGCGCTCTGTATCGATTCATTTGCGGAGCAGAGGCCTCAGCGCCGGCCACACGATGTCCAGGAGTCGCGGTTGTGCCGTGACATTGGGATGGATGTTGTCCCCCTGCACCAATTTGGCGTCCAGCGCGATGTTATCCAGCAGGAACGGCACCAGGGCTGTTTTCTTCTCGCGCGCCAGATCGCCGTAGACCGCGAAAAACTGCTCCGTATAGGCTGCGCCGTAGTTAGGTGGCATGCGCATGCCGAGCAGCACGACCTGGGCTCCCGCCGATTGTGACAGATCCGTCATCTTGCTGAGGTTGGTACGCATTTGCGTCACGGGCAAGGCGCGTAGTCCATCGTTGCCGCCGAGTTCGATGATCACGATTTTGGGCCGATGCAATTCGAGCGCGCGCGGTAACCGGGACAGGCCCCCGGCGGTCGTTTCACCGCTGACGCTGGCGTTGACGACCGCATAACCGTACCCTTGCTCCTTGAGCCTTTTTCTGAGCAGTTCCACCCAGCCGTCTTCGACCCGGGGCAGACCGTAGCCCGCGCTGATGCTGTCGCCGAACACCAGGATGCTGGGCATCTCAGGTCGGGTCTCGGCCCGCACCTGACCGACACCCCCGACGATAAGCAGCAGAATCATTAGCCGGTTCAAGGGAACGCACCTCAACTTATGCCCGAAGAATTTGTATTAGAAGCTCGCAACGTCTCAAAGACCGTGCCGAGTCCCGAAGGTTCGTTGACCATTCTCGCCGATGTAAGCCTGGCCGTGCGCGCAGGTGAGACCCTGGCCATCGTCGGCGCCTCTGGTGCCGGCAAGTCCACCCTGCTCGCGCTGCTGGCGGGACTCGATTCACCCAGCACAGGTCGGGTGCTGATCGCAGGCCAGGACTTGACCGAACTCGATGAGGACGGGCGCGCGGCCGTGCGAGGCCGGCACGTCGGTTTTGTGTTCCAGTCGTTTCATCTCATTCCGTCGCTTACTGCGGTCGAGAACGTGATGTTGCCGCTCGAGCTCGGCGGTCGGCGCGATGCGCGCGAGGCGGCGATGTCGGCACTGGAGCAAGTCGGCCTCGGCCCGCGTGTTGCGCATTATCCGCGGCAGCTCTCCGGCGGCGAGCAACAGCGTGTCGCGATCGCACGCGCTTTCGTGACCCACCCCGCGGTGCTGTTCGCCGATGAGCCCACGGGCAATCTTGACACCGCCACGGGGCAGCGCACCGTCGACCTGCTGTTCGAGCTCAACCGCAGCACCGGCAGCACCTTGGTTCTCGTCACCCATGATCGGGGTCTGGCGGCGCGCTGCGGCAAGGTGCTCGAATTGAGCGCGGGACACGCGGTAAGTTGATGCAAAGCCTGCGATTCGCCCTGCGCAATCTGGCCCGCGACCTGAAGTCCGGCGAACTGTCGGTACTCCTGCTGGCGCTCGGCATCGCCGTGCTGTCGCTGACCGCGGTGGGTTTTTTCACGAGCCGCATCTCGCAGGCGGTTCGTGCCCAGGCCACGGAAGTGCTGGCCGCGGACCTGCGGCTCGAATCGAGTAATCCCCTCGACGAACGCTATTTCGTCCAGGCGCAGCAGCGCGGTCTGAAAAGTGCGCGCGTGTTGTCTTTTCCCACCGCGCTGTTCAGTGGCGAATTGAGTCAGCTCGTTGCCCTGAATGCGGTCAGCAACGGCTATCCGCTACGCGGCACCGTGCGCATCGCGGACGAGCCGTTCGGTGTGGCGCGCGCGACCGAGGCGATTCCGGCCCGCGGCGAGACGTGGCTCGACGCGCGCGTCATGGCGCAGCTGCATCTGGCGCGGGGCGATTCGATCACCATCGGCGCGACGCGCTTCAAGGTTACGCAGGTGCTCGATTATCGTCCGGACCAGGGCACGGGCTTCGTCAACCTCGCGCCGGCGGCACTGATTCAGTACGGCGACATCGAAGCGACCGGGCTCATCCAACCCGGCAGCCGCGCCACCTACGAGGCGCTGTACGCCGGCAGTCCCTCTGCCGTCGACGACTTCCGCACCTATCTCACCAATAACAAATCGCAGGGCGAGCGTATCCGCGACGTTCAGGATTCGAGCCGCCAGCTCAACGCCGCGATCGACAAGGCGAGTCGTTTCCTGAATCTGGCGAGCCTCGCCACGGTATTGCTGGCAGCGGTGGCGGTCGCCATGGGTTCGCGCCGCTATGCGTCGCGGCATATCGATGCCGTCGCGCTGATGAAGTGCATGGGGGCTTCGCAGCGCTTTGTGCTGTCGGTGTCCCTGATCGAACTCACCGCGCTGGCCTTGATGGCCGTGGTCGCTGGCTCCCTGGTGGGCTACGCGGCGCAATCCGGGTTGGCCTGGTTGTTACGCGATCTGATTCGCACCACGCTGCCGCCGCCGTCGCTTGCGCCCTTATCCATAGCGCTCGTCACCGTGCTGGCGATGCTGATCGGCTTTGCCCTGCCGCCCTTGTTGCAACTGAAGAACACGCCGCCTGCGCGGGTGCTGCGCAAAACCGTCGAAGCGCCGCCGCTGCGCTACGGCGCGACGTATCTGCTCGCGGTCGCCGCCCTGGTGGCCATTTTGTGGAGCCTGGTGCGCGACGGCCAACTGGTCCTGTATGTGCTGGCCGGCGCCGCGGCGGTCGGGTTGATGCTGGCGTTGGCGGGCTTCGGCCTGGTTCGGCTGACGGGCCGCTTGCGCGGTGGCGTGGGTGTGGCGTGGCGCTATGGGCTCGCCAACGTTTCGCGGCGCGGCGCAGGCAGCGTCGTGCAGATCGTCGCTTTCGGTCTCGGCATCATGGTGTTGCTGCTGTTGGCCGTGGTCCACAATGACCTGCTGTCCGATTGGCGCCGCAGCCTGCCCGCCGACGTTCCCAACAATTTCCTCATCAACATCCGTCCGGAGGAGCGCGCGCCGCTCGAGCAATTTCTGACGGCCCATGGCATGGGTGCACCGCCGTTGTTTCCAATGGTGCGGGCCCGCATGACGTCCATCAACGGCCGCAGCGGCGCTGATCTGAAACTCGATGGCGATGCCGCGCGCAACTTCCTCGAGCGCGAGCAAAACCTGACGTGGTCCACCGATCTCATGCCCGACAATCAGTTGCTGACCGGCCGCTGGTGGAACGCCGACGAACTCGACAAGCCGTGGGTCTCGGTCTCGTCCGAGTATGCGGAAGGCCTGCACCTCAAGGTCGGCGACCAGCTGGGCTTCGACGTCGCGGGCGAACCGCTCAACGTCGAGGTGAAGAGCATCCGCAAGATTCGTTGGGACAGCTTCCGGCCAAATTTCTTTCTGGTATTTCCGCCCAAGTTGCTCGATGGCGCGGAAGGGACTTACATGACGGCGGTCTACCTGAGCGCCGCGCAGCGCCCGGCGCTCGCCGAATTGGTGCGCGCCTTTCCCACCGTCTCGGTGTTCGACGTCGATGCCATTCTGAAGCAGATCCGGCAGATCATCGATCGCGCCACGCTCGCCGTGCAGTACGTGTTTCTGTTCACGCTGGCAGCGGGCATCGTCGTACTCCTCGCGGCCGTCCAGTCGACGCGTGACGAGCGCCGCTATGAGAGCGCGATGTTGCGCACGTTGGGTGCCAGTCGCAGCACCGTGCTGCAGGGTGTTGCGGCGGAGTTCTCCGCACTCGGATTCCTCTCCGGCACGCTCGCCGCGCTCGGCGCGACCGTGATCGGCTGGGTGCTGGCGCGACGCCTGTTCGCGCTCGAGTATTCTTTCGATCCGTGGGTGTGGGTACTGGGTCTCGTGTGCGGCACCGCGCTGGTGGGACTCAGCGGCACGCTCGCGACGCGCAGCGTCATCAACACGCCGCCGGCGCGCACGCTGCGGGATGAATGACGCCGCAAGACTCAGTGCACTTCGAGCCGCAGCCAGCCTAATGCGACCGGACTGCCTTTGAACGGCAGACCTTCGATGCGCACGGCATAAACGCCTGCGGACAGGCCGGTCGAGTTGATCGTGAAGCGCAACTCGTTGTTTGAATCCTTGACGAGATTGTTGAGGACCAGGGCGCGGCCCTGGTCCTGCTTGTCGACGAACAAACGAAATTGCGTGAGCTTGGTGAAAGACATGTCGATGTGGACATCCAGCAACTGCGGCGATGCACGGCTCACCACTAGCTTGGCGTGATCGATCCCCGCCGCGTGATCCGGCGCGATATAGACGTTACTTTCCGTCGCCGGCTGCACCAGCGGGCCGCGCGCAACCGCTGTGCGTGCATCCGTCAATTCACTGCGCAGCAGGTGGTATTTGCCGAACAAGGCCCAGAACGCGATGAGTGCGAGGCAAGTCGCCACGGCCAGGCCGATCGACAGGTAGGGCGTCTGCCACCACGGTGGTTTCGGTTCGCCGAGATCCAGAGGCCGGCCGCCCGCTTCCAACAGTTTGAGACTTGCCTGGGTACGCTCCGACAGCGCCAGCTCATCCAGATACGCCGGATTCGCGCGACACCACAACTCCAGATCGCGCGCGCCTTTGAACGGCAGTTTGTTCTCGAGATAGCGCTCGAGCAGCCGGTGCTCTTCGATGAACTGGCGATCGAAGCGCGGCGCCGGCGCTGCGGCAGGCGTCGGTTTGGGCGCTGGGCGGGCATTCATTGCGTTATTCCTTAGGTTGCAGTGTGCCCCGTCCGTTGCCGGCAATATGTGAAACGTTCGGCACTATGCGGCGTTCTTGGCCATGACGCCGTCGACGATGTCGCAGACCGCGGTCACGGCGGCGGATCGGGTGCAGGACTTGCGCCAGACCGCACCGACGGTGCGGGTCGGTACGGGCTTTGCAAACGGGCGAATCGTCATGCCGCGCTGCGAACCGAACGGCGCTTCAACCGCCATTTCCGGCAGCAGCGTCATGCCGAGGCCGGCAACGACCATCTGTCGCAGCGTCTCGAGACTGGTTGCGCGAAAATCCTCGGCTTCGCGCACGTCCACGCGGCTGCAGACCTCGAGCGCTTGATCGCGCAGGCAATGACCGTCCTCGAGCAGCAGCAACGTCTGCCCCTTCAGATCCTGAACCCGGACGGAGTTTTTTTCAGCGAGTGGGTGGTGCGTGGGCAGCGCCACCATGAAGGCCTCCTCGTATAGCTCGCGGCACTCGAGGCCGTCCGGTTGCACCGGCAGGGCGACGATGCCCACGTCGATTTCGCCATCGCGCAGGCGCTTGAGCAGCGGCTCGGTCTGATACTCGTACAACATCATGCCGAGGTTCGGCAAGCCCTTGCGGATTTTTTGCATCACCCGCGGCAGCAGGTACGGGCCGATGGTCGGGATCAACGCGAGCTTGAGCTTGCCCGAGTACGGGTCCGTATTGCTGCGCGCCAGGGCGACGATCTCGTCGCTCTCATCGAGCATGCGTCGGGCGCGCACGGCGACCTGCTTGCCGACTTCGGTCAGCTGCACGTTCTTGGGCTGGCGTTCGACCAGCTTGACCCCCAGATACGCTTCCAGCTTCTTGAGCTGTGCAGAAAGCGTCGGCTGGCTGACGAAGCACTTCTCGGCCGCGCGGCCGAAATGTCCGCTGTCCGCGAGAGCGACCAGATACTTCAGGTCCTTGAGATTGATCATCGTTCACCCATAGACAGACTCTATCACTTTCATCGTAATAATCAATTTAAGCGATGACGTTAACTGGTAATATGCCTTCAGTTCCATTACCTGATCAGGAGTTAATCGATGTCACTCATCAATACAGAAGTGAAGCCGTTCAAGGCCACTGCATTTCACAACGGTAAATTCGTTCCCGTCACGAACGAGAGCCTGAAAGGCAAATGGTCGGTGTTCGTGTTCTATCCCGCGGACTTCACTTTCGTGTGTCCCACGGAACTCGGCGATCTGGCCGACAACTATGCGGAATTCAAGAAGCTCGGCGTGGAAGTGTATGGCATCTCGACCGACACGCACTTCGCGCACAAGGCGTGGCATGACACGTCCGACACCATCAAGAACGTGCAGTACCCGCTGGTCGGCGATCCGACCGCGACACTGGCCCGTAACTTCGACGTGTTGATCGAGGAAGATGGCATGGCGCTGCGCGGCACGTTTGTGATCGACCCAAACGGCAAGATCAAGCTTTGCGAGATCCATGACAACGGCATCGGCCGCGACGCCAAGGAATTGCTGCGCAAGGTGCGGGCTGCTCAGTATGTCGCCTCGCATCCGGGCGAAGTGTGTCCGGCGAAGTGGACGCCTGGTGCGGACACTTTGTCACCCTCGCTCGACCTGGTCGGCAAGATCTGAAGCACGCTTGATTTGAAAGTTTGGAAGCCCCCCGGAGCGTTTGCTTCGGGGGCATCTCGAACGGTGAATGAAAAGGAGCGAACATGCTCGACGATAATATGAAAACGCAGTTGAAGGGTTATATGGAGCGGATCTCCCAGCCCGTCGAGATCGTCGCGTCGCTCGACGACAGCGAAAAGTCCGTCGAGATGCTCGCATTGCTGAATGATTTGGAATCGGTGTCGCCGTTGGTCAAGCTCGACCCTCAGCGCGATGCCGGTCAGGTGAAGCCTTCTTTTGCCTTACGGCGCCCGGGACAGGAGCCGCATGTGCGCTTCGCGGGC
Organism: uncultured Steroidobacteraceae bacterium; assembly: GCA_964658805.1. Classification (GTDB taxonomy): domain Bacteria; phylum Pseudomonadota; class Gammaproteobacteria; order Steroidobacterales; family Steroidobacteraceae; genus Bog-1198. The sequence continues at coordinate 4,160 of CAZZZU010000092.1, read as the reverse complement.
CTGCCGATGGGCCATGAATTCACATCGCTGGTGCTCGCGTTGTTGCAGACCGGCGGTTATCCCCCCAAGGTCGATGACAAGGTCATCGAACAGATTCGCGCCCTCGACGGCGAGTTCAACTTCGAAACCTTCGTGTCGTTGTCCTGCCACAGCTGTCCGGAGGTCGTGCAGGCATTGAACGTGATGGCGTCGATCAATCCGCGCATCAAGCACACGATGATCGACGGCGCGCTGTTTCAGGACGAGGTCGCGAAGCGCCAGGTGATGGGCGTGCCGGCTGTGTTCCTGAACGGCGAACATTTCGGTCAGGGGCGCATGGAGCTCGAGGAGATCCTGGCCAAGGTCGACACCGGCGCGGTCGCTCGCACGGCTGCTCAGATCAGTAAAAAGGAGGCGTTCGACGTGCTCGTGTTGGGCGGCGGGCCGGCCGGCGCAGCGGCCGCAATTTATGCGGCACGCAAGGGCATTCGCACGGGCATCGTCGCGGAGCGGATGGGTGGCCAACTGCTCGACACCGTGGCGATCGAGAATTTCATTTCGGTCACCGAGACCCATGGTCAGAAGCTTGCCGGCGGTCTGGAGGAGCACGTGGCCTTGTATGACGTCGACGTGATGAATCTGCAACGCGCGGAAGCGCTGCTGCCGGGCGACGAGCTCATCGAGGTCAAGCTGCTGGGTGGTGCGTCCCTCAAGTCGCGCAGCGTCATCATTGCCACGGGCGCCCGCTGGCGCGAGATCAACGTGCCGGGCGAGCGTGAGTACCGCAACAAGGGTGTCGCGTATTGCCCGCATTGCGACGGGCCGCTGTTCAAAGGCAAGCCTGTCGCTGTCGTGGGGGGCGGTAATTCCGGCGTCGAGGCGGCGATCGATCTCGCCGGCCTCGTAGCACACGTCACGCTGTTCGAATTCGATTCGAAACTGCGCGCCGACGCGGTGCTGCAACGTAAGTTACACACACTCAAGAATGTCCGGGTCATCACGAGTGCACAGACGACGGAAGTCGTCGGTGATGGGCAAAAGGTGGTGGCCCTCAAATACAAGGATCGCGTCAGCAACGAAGTCCACACGGTTGAACTGGACGGCGTGTTCGTGCAGATTGGCCTGGTGCCGAACACCGACTGGCTCAAGGGAACCGTTAAGCTGTCACCGCACGGTGAAGTGGAAGTCGACGTGCGCGGCCAGACGTCGGTACCCGGCGTGTTTGCAGCGGGTGATTGCACCGTGGTTCCTTACAAGCAGATCGTCATCGCCGTCGGCGAGGGCGCGAAGGCATCGTTGAGTGCATTCGATCATTTGATCCGCATGCCCGTCGCGGTGTCCGCCGCCGCTTGAGCGAGCAGCCGACAGTTACGCCGACCACCCGGCTCTCTTCCGGAGTCGTGGTGGTGAGCGTGATTCGTCCGAGCGTGCAGTACCTGCTGCTGCGGGCCTACCGCAACTGGGATTTTCCCAAGGGTATCGTGGAGAGCGGCGAAGATCCGATTGGTGCAGCCTTGCGGGAAGTGCGCGAAGAAACCACGCTCGACAATCTTTCCTTCGATTGGGGCATGGATTACATCGATACCGGGCCCTACAACAAGGGCAAGATTTCGCGCTATTACATTGCGCGCAGCATCGAGCGGCATATCATTCTGCCGGTGAACCCTGAGTTGGGTACGCCAGAACATCATGAGGCGCGCTGGGTCAGCTACGAACAGGCGCTGACCATGGTCTCACCGCGGCTCGAGCCCGTGGTGCGTTGGGCCCGGGGTATGATCAGATACTGACGGTGCCGCGTGCGATCTCGATGACATCGCCCGCGACGCGGATGGTTCGGTCCGCGGCCACCGTGAGGAACAAGGTTGATGGCCGCTCGATGAGCTGTCCCTGGGCTATCTGAATCTGCAGCGGCAGGGACTTGCCACGCTCGATACACCAAGCGCCGAAATTGGCCGTGGCCGAACCGGTGGCTGGATCTTCGAGGATGGCGCTGCCCTGGGAGAAGAAAAACCGCGCGACGCTGTGTGTACCGCTGCGCGTGCCGGACTCGAAGGCGAACAGGTACGCCATGCTCTGGCCGTCTTCGCTTTGAATCTTCTGCAACTGCGCAGCGACCGGCGCCGCGCGGAGGACGGCACCCACCGATTTTAGGGGCACGACCAGCTGTTCCTTGCCCGCCTTCACCCACAATGGCACCGCATCGATATCGCTTTCTTCGAGGCCCAGCGCGGCAGCCAGTGCGGCGCGTGATGCCTCCTCCAGGGGTCGGGCCGTCGCGGGCAGCGCGTTCAAGGTCCAACGGTCGCCCGCAGCCACCACGGGGATCAGGCCGGCCTGGCATTCGAGCGTCAGCTGGTCTCCGCCCAGCTGCAAGGCACGACAGACGTGCGCGGTGCCCAGGGTTGGATGGCCCGCGAACGCCATTTCATAATTCGGCGTAAAGATACGCATGCGTGCGTCGGCGCGCGTCGTCGGCAGAATGAACGTGGTCTCGGACAGATTGAACTGACGCGCCAATGCCTGCATCGACGCGCTGTCGAGGCCCGTACCGTCTTCGAATACGCAGAGTGGATTGCCGCTCAAGCCGGCGGGTACGGGCGCCCCGCCGACTTGCGTGAACACATTGACGATTCGAAATGGATGCGTGGCCATGCGCCATTATCGCATCCGCCCGCACCTTGCGCGGTATCAGCGGTAAGGCCGCACCACGACGGGTGCCGGCACCACCAGCACGGCGCGCGGCCCGTAATAGTACCCACGGTGGTAACCGTAGGGCGCGACCACGCAGCCGCTCATCGCGATAATGCTCATAGGTATCAACAATTTAATCAACCGCTGCATATTCCCCTCCAGAAGTTCTTGCTCCTGTCGAGTACAACGCGGCAGAGGCTGCGGGGATGACCGCATGACGCGGCTGTCATGCGTCGTTAAACGAGCGTATGAAAAACTTTTTGGACGTCATCGTCCTGTTCCAGCTTGTCGATCAGCGCCAGCACTTCGGTGGCCTGATCCTCCGGCAACTCACTCGGCATGTTGCAGATGTACTCATGCTCGGCGAAGAGCGGCGTGATGCCGCGGGCTTCCAGGGCTTCCTGCATGCGCCCAAAGTCGTTGAAGGCGCAGCGGATCACCAATTGCGGTTCGCCCTTCTCGCCGGTGCCCTCGCCCATCTCTTCGAGTCCGTGATCGATCAGATCGAGTTCCAGTTCGTCATGGTCCTTGACGGCGGCCGGATCCAGACGAAAAACGCCCATCTTCTTGAACATGAAACTGACGCTGCCGGTGGTCCCCAGATTGCCCGCGCCTTTGGAGAATATGTTGCGCACGCTGCCCACGGTGCGGGTGGGGTTATCGGTGGCCGTTTCGACCAGCAGAGCGACCCCATGCGGCGCGTAGCCCTCGTAAATCACCTCGTGATAGTTCGCCGCCTCCTTGCCCGATGCCCGGCGGATGGCGGCCTCGGTCTTGTCCTTCGGCATATTGATTGCCCGCGCGTTTTGCAGCACGCGCCGCAGCGTCGGGTTGCCCGCAGGGTCGGGTCCGCCGGCATGAACGGCAATCGAGATGTCTTTGGCGATGCGCGTAAACTGCTTTGCCATGCGGTTCCAGCGCGCGAACATGGCATGCTTTCTGACTTCGAATATTCTTCCCATGATTCGGGCATTCTAGCAGCCACGCAGCTAGACTGACCCTCCATCGTTGAGGCTTGTCTTATGAGCGCAGTACCTGCGGACCCTGTAGAACCGTCGAGTTTCCGCGATCTTGCGTTGTCGGATGCCGTGCTGAGTGCGCTTGCCGACGTCGGTTACGAATCGCCGTCGCCCATTCAGGCGGCGACCATCCCGAGACTTCTGGCGGGCTCTGACGTCATCGGCCAGGCACAGACCGGCACGGGCAAAACCGCCGCTTTTGCCCTGCCGGCACTCTCGCGCATCGACCTTGCACGCACCGATCCACAGGTACTGGTGTTGGTGCCGACGCGCGAGTTGGCGCTGCAGGTGTCGGAAGCCTTCGTGCGCTACGCTGCGCACATCAAAGGCTTCCACGTACTGCCGATCTACGGCGGTCAGGGCTATCAGCCACAGCTCAACGCACTGCGCCGCGGCGCGCATGTGGTGGTCGGCACCCCCGGTCGTGTCATCGATCACATGAATCGCGGTACCTTGAAACTCTCCGGCCTG
>CAZZZU010000091.1:0-18258 GCA_964658805.1 uncultured Steroidobacteraceae bacterium | reverse complement strand
AACTGGTTTGCTTTACCGCCCCAGGCGTTCAGCGCGTCTTCTTGCAGGGCGCGCCCGTAACTGAACGTCAGCCCCCAAGGCAACGAACCGCCCGCAGCCTGCATCAGGCTTAAGTGCAGTGTGGCATCGGTCGGACTCTGGCCGCCCGACAGGAATGCAATTCCAGGCACCGCACACGGCACCTGGCGTTTGAGCGTCCGGAGGGTGGCTTCCGCGACCTGCTCTGGCGTCGCCTGCCGCGGCGACTTCTTACCGGCTATGACCATATTTGGCTTGAGAATCATGCCTTCGAGCGCTACCCGCGCGGCATACAGGTGACTGAACACGCTATCCAGCACCCCATTGGTCACCTCCTCGCAGCGCGCAATGTCATGTGCACCGTCCATCAAAACTTCCGGCTCGACAATGGGAACGATGTTGGCTTCCTGGCAAAGTGCTGCATAGCGCGCCAGGCACTCGGCGTTCGCGGCAATCGCATACTGCGTCGGTATGCCCGAACCGATGTCGATGACCGCGCGCCACTTCGCGAAGCGGGCCCCGAGCTTGTAATACTCTGCCAGCCGGTCACGCAAGCCATCGAGGCCCTCGGTGATCGTCTCGCCGGGGTGCCCCGCCAGGGACTTCGCGCCCATGTCCACCTTGATGCCCGGGATCATGCCGTTCTTGCTCAAATACTCCGTGAACGCTGTGCCGTCCTTGGTTTTCTGCCGGATAGTCTCGTCATACAGAATCACGCCACTGATGTATTCCTTCGCTCCCGCCGCCGTAAACAGCAACTCGCGATAGGCGCGGCGATTCTCTTCGGTCGATTCGAGCTTGATGCTGTCAAAACGTTTCTTGATCGTGCTGGTGCTCTCATCGGCGGCCAGAATTCCACGGCGCTTGGCTACCAAGGCGCGCGCGGTCGCGTTCAGATCTCCGATATTCATCAGGGCATCTCACAGAATGATTGCGGGTAAGGCCCCGAAGAATAACAAAATGAAGCGGCTTCCGCCCCTTAGGTGGACCCCATCGGCAATTAGGACTAAAATAGTCCACTTGGAAAGAGCAACCGGGGACACGCGCAAGTCATGTTACGGATAGGAAAATTGACCGACTACGCCACGGTGATTTTAGCCTCGTTGGCGCGCGGGCCCGTATCCCACTGCGCCGCAGCGGCATTGGCGACGCGGACCCGGCTCAGCAAGCCGACGGTGAGCAAGGTTCTGAAAGGGCTGCAGCGCGCCGGGCTGGTGCAGTCTTCGCGCGGCGCACTAGGCGGCTATCAACTGGCGCGCGACCCGCACGACATCACGGCGGCGCAGATCCTCGACGTATTCGAAGGGCCGGTCGCCATCACTGAGTGCAGCGGCGCGTCGAGCCGTTGCGGCATCGAGCGTCAGTGCAGCGTCGGCGGTGCCTGGCAACGTGTGAACACGGCGATCCGTCGCGCTCTCGAGGACGTCACGCTGCATGAGCTGGCGGGTCTCGATAAGGCAGATGGGCGCGTAACCCTGCACGCGGAAATTTCGAACACCACTGGAAACGAACGTGTCTAGCAAAACTCAAGACGTTGAAGCCTTGGTCGGCCAGAAGTACAGGCATGGCTTCATCACCGACATCGAATCAGACAGCCTGCCACCCGGCCTTGACGAGGATGTCGTCGCTGCCATTTCGCGCAAGAAGCACGAACCGCAGTTCATGCTCGATTGGCGCCTGAAAGCCTATCGCCACTGGCTCACGCTGCGCGAGCCGACGTGGGCGCATGTTCATTACAAGCCCATCGACTATCACAGCATCTCTTATTACTCGGCGCCCAAGCGCGACCCGAACGCGCCCAAGAGCCTGGACGAGGTCGATCCGAAGTTGCTGGCGACGTATGAGAAGCTCGGCATACCACTGCATGAACGTGCCCGACTGGCCGGTGTCGCAGTCGACGCCGTGTTCGACAGTGTGTCGGTAGCCACCACCTTCAAAGACAAGCTCGGCAAGGCGGGCGTGATCTTTTGTTCTTTTTCCGACGCCGTGCGCAACCATCCGCAGTTGATCGAGCAGTATCTGGGTACGGTCGTGCCCGCCGGCGATAACTACTTCGCGGCTCTCAACTCGGCAGTTTTCTCCGACGGTTCGTTCGTATATGTGCCGCCTGGCGTGCGCTGCCCCATGGAGCTGTCCACGTATTTCCGCATCAATGCAGCCAACACCGGACAGTTTGAACGCACCTTGATTATCGCTGCCGAAGGCGCCTCCGTAAGCTACCTGGAAGGTTGCACGGCGCCCATGCGCGATGAGAATCAATTGCATGCTGCGGTGGTGGAACTGGTGGCGCTCGACAACGCGCAGATCAAGTATTCCACCGTACAGAACTGGTATCCCGGTGACGAGAACGGCATCGGCGGCATCTACAATTTCGTCACCAAGCGCGGCGAGTGCCGCGGTCGAAACTCCAAGATTTCCTGGACTCAGGTGGAGACGGGCTCGGCGATCACCTGGAAATATCCGAGCTGTGTGCTCAAAGGTGAAGGCTCGGTCGGTGAGTTCTATTCTGTTGCGGTCGCGAACAACCGGCAACAGGCGGACACCGGCACCAAGATGATTCATATTGGTCGCAATACCAAGAGCACCATCGTGGCGAAGGGGATTTCGGCCGGCCATGCGGAGAACACGTACCGCGGGCTTGTGAAGATCCTGCCGAGCGCCACCGGGGCGCGAAACTTCACGCAATGCGACTCGTTGCTGATGGGCTCGAACTGCGCCGCCCATACTTTTCCGTATATGGAGGTTCGCAATCCTTCTGCCACCGTGGAGCACGAAGCCTCGACGTCGAAGATCGGCGAGGATCAGCTGTTCTACTGCTTGCAGCGCGGAATCTCCGAGGAAGACGCGGTCAACATGATTGTCAGCGGTTTTTGCAAGGTCGTATTCAAAGAATTGCCGATGGAATTTGCCGTGGAGGCGCAGAACCTTCTCAGTGTGAGTCTCGAAGGCGCAGTGGGCTAAGGGGTGGGTCGTTAAAACATGCTGCTAGAGATCAACAATCTGAGTGCGCGCGTCGCCGGCAAGGACATCCTGAAAGGACTGAACCTGAAGGTGGCTGCGGGCGAAGTACACGCCATCATGGGGCCAAACGGTTCGGGCAAAAGTACGCTCGCGCAAGTCTTGGCCGGGCGCGAGGACTATGAGGTCACGGGTGGCGGCGTCGAATTTGACGGCCGAAACTTGCTCGAAATGGCGGCAGAGGAGCGCGCCCGGGCGGGGCTGTTTCTCGGCTTCCAGTATCCGGTCGAGATCCCGGGCGTCAACAACGTGTATCTGCTGAAGGCGGCGTTGAATGCCAAGCGCAAGGCGGCCGGCGAGCCGGAGGTCGACGCCTATGAGTTCTTGACGCTGATCCGTCAGAAGATGAAATTCATGCAAATGAGCGAAGCGTTCCTGACACGCGGCGTGAACGAAGGATTCTCGGGCGGCGAAAAAAAGCGCAACGAAGTGCTGCAGATGATCGTGCTCGAGCCCAAGCTTGCCATTTTGGACGAAACCGATTCAGGTTTGGACATCGATGCCCTGAAGGTGGTTTCAGCCGGCATCAACAGCTTGCGTGATGCGAATCGCGCCGTCGTGGTCGTGACTCACTATCAGCGCTTGCTCGATTACGTAGTGCCGGATCAGGTGCATGTCTTATCCGGTGGACGCATTCTCAAATCGGGCGACAAGAGCCTTGCGCATGAACTCGAAGCGCGTGGTTACGACTGGTTACTCGAAAGCCGCGTCGCATGAGCGCAACGCTGACTTCTGCGCCGCCTTTGTCGGCGGCGCTGCGTTCCTTCGAAGCGCAATGGCGCGGCCGCAGCGTCGACGAACTCGCGCCGGTGCGCGAGCAGGCCATGGCAGCGTTTCTGGCGCTGGGACTTCCGACCACCCGGGACGAAAGCTGGCGCTATACCAGCCTGCGGCACCTCGCCACGCAGCACTACGTCGCCGCCGAGCGGAAGTCGCGGCTCGAAGTTCAACCGAGCGCGACCCTATCCATCGTCGATGAGACCGAACGCGCCGCGACGGTACTCATGATCAATGGCTATCCGTCGCTCGCGCCTACCGGCACGAATCTGAACGGCATCGAGATTCACACCATCCGGGAAATCGCGCGGCATGACCCGACTGCCATCCTGCGGCATATGGATCTTCCGGGTGATGACGATCAAGAGCGCTTCACGCTGCTCAATACTGCGCTGTTCGTCGATGGGCTGTATCTGAAAATCACGAAGACGGTGCGGACGCCGCTGGTGATTTTGCATGTGGGTGCGGGCGATGAGCGTCATATGGCGCATCCGCGCGTGATCATCGAGGCCCTGCCCGGCACCAGTGCGACCATCATCGAGCATCACGTCGCGCAGGAATCCGCGACGGCGCGCGTGCCGGTGATCAACTCGCACACACGCATCGCGCTGAGCCGCGATGCAAAGCTCGAGCATTATCGGGTGTTCGCGACCGGCGCGGGCGCCACGCATCTCGACTCGGTCGATATCCGCCAGGAAGAGAACAGTCGTTGCACGCAGTTCACGATCGTGCTCGGTGGCGGCCTGGTGCGTACCGCGTTGGCCGCGCGACTCTTGCAGCGGCAGGCATCGCTCGATGCCTACTCGCTCCTCGTCGGGCACGAGGAACGGCACGTCGACTGCGTCAACGTGGTCAGCCACGAGGCGCCGGATACGCGCAGCCGGCAGACGGCGCGCGCCATTGCGAGCGACCGCAGCCGGATCATTTTCAACAGCAAGGTCGTGGTCAAACCCGGCGCCGACGGCACCGAATCACAACAGTCCGCACGCGGCCTGCTGCTCTCGCCCACCGCCGAGATCGATACCCGGCCACAGCTCGAGATTCATGCCGACGCGGTCAAGTGTAACCATGGCGCGACCACCGGCAGACTGGATCCGGACATGCTGTTCTATCTGCTGTCGCGCGGTCTGAATCGGGCAACCGCTCAAAGCGTGCTGGTTTACGCCTTTCTGGCGGACGTGTTGACCGGCATGTCGGTGGGTTCGGCCCGCTCCGCCATCGAAAATGCATTGATCGCACAACTTCCCGACTCGCAATTACTGCGGACCTTCAAATGAACAATACAGCCCTCGCAGCGCGCCCGACACCGTTCGACGTCGACGCCTTGCGCCGTGAATTTCCGGTGCTCTCACGCGTCGTGCGCGGCCAGCCCCTCGCCTATCTCGACAACGGCGCGTCTGCGCAGCGGCCGCGCGCGGTCATTGCCGCAGTTGACGATTATGAACAGCACCATCACGCCAACATCCATCGCGGCGTGCATACCTTGAGTCAGGAGGCGACATCGTTGTACGAGGGCGCCCGCGATCGCATCGCGAAATTTATCAACGCCCGCTCGCGTGCCGAGATCATTTTCGTTCGCGGCACCACCGAAGCGATCAATCTGGTGACGCAGAGCTACGCGCGCCCGCTGCTGAAGGCCGGCGACGAAGTGCTGATCACGCATCTCGAGCACCACGCCAACATCGTGCCCTGGCAGATGGTGTGCGAGCAAACCGGCGCCAAGCTCGTGGTCGTGCCCATTGATGCCCACGGCGAGGTGCATCTGGAAGCCGCGATTGCCTTGATGAATGAGCGCACCCGAATTTTTGCGTTTGCGCATGTGTCGAATGCCCTCGGCACCGTGTTGCCGGTACGCAAGCTCGTCGCTGCCGCCAAGGCGCGCGGCATCATCACCGTCGTGGACGGCGCCCAGGCCGTGTCGCACGCACTCGTCGACGTACGTGCACTCGACTGCGACTTCTACGCCTTTTCCAGTCATAAAATGTTCGGCCCCACGGGGATCGGTGTGTTGTACGGCCGGGAACAGTTGCTCGAGCGCATGCCGCCTTGGCAAGGTGGCGGCGACATGATTCTCGCCGTCACCTTCGGCAAGACCACCTATAACGCATTGCCGCACAAGTTCGAGGCCGGCACGCCGAACATCTCCGGCGTGGTCGGTCTCGGCGCGGCGGTCGATTTCATGAATCAACTCGACCTGCCGGCAGCGCACGCGCATGAGGCGGCCCTGTTGGATTTTGCGACCGCGCGGCTCGGGCGGATACCGGGGCTGCGAATCGTCGGCACCGCCGCCGATAAGGCCAGTCTCGTCTCATTCGTCGTCGAGGGTATCCACCCGCACGATATCGGTACCGTGCTCGATGAAGACGGCATCGCCATCCGGACCGGCCATCACTGCGCCATGCCCGTCATGGATTTCTTCAAGCTACCTGCTACGGCACGCGCGTCGTTCGCTTTTTACAACACGTTCGAGGAGATCGAGCGGCTCGCCGCGGCTCTGGAACGCGCCCGGCAAATCTTCACCTGATCGCGCCATGGAACTGAACGACCTCTATCGGGATGTGATTCTCGACCACAACCGCCGTCCGCGTAACTTCGGCCCGCTCGAGCCTGCCGATGCCAGTGTCGAGGGCTTCAACCCGATGTGCGGTGATCGCCTGACACTGCGCCTCAATCTGAACGGCGACACCATCCAAGAGATTCGCTTCGAGGGTCAGGGCTGCGCCATCTCGACCGCCTCGGCCTCCATGATGACGGAGGCGGTAAAGGGCAAGAGCCGCGAGCACGCGCTGCAACTTTTCGATCAGGTGCATCTCTTGCTCACCGACGACACTGCGGCGGAAGCGGAGAATCTCGGCAAGCTGAATGCGCTGTCCGGCGTACGCGGGTATCCCGCCCGCGTGAAGTGCGCGAGCCTCTGCTGGCACACACTGGTGTCCGCGCTCGCAGCGCCGGATGCGACCGGCGCGTCCGCCGTGACGACGGAGTGAAGCGCCATGTTCAGGCATGAAAATGAGCCGGTGGTGGTGCAGCGTGACGTCAAAGCCGTCGCCATCCCTGCCGGAGTTGAGATGCAACTGAAACTGGGCTCGGTTGGCTACATCACGCAGGCGCTCGGCGGCAGCTTCACGGTGTACATAGACGGCAATCTGTTCCGCATTTCTGGCCAGGATGCAGATGCCATTGGCAGAACTGCCGCGAAGCCGCCGGAAGTTCCGCCGGGTGCATCCGATGAAGACATACGCGGCGTGATCTGGGCACAACTCAAGACCTGTTTCGACCCTGAGATCCCCGTGAACATCGTCGACCTGGGTTTGGTTTACACCTGCGATGTACTGCCGCTCGGACCCGAATCGCGCAGCGTCGCCATCACCATGACGCTCACCGCACCCGGCTGCGGCATGGGAGAGGTGCTCGTGCAGGACGTGCGCGACAAAGTCGAGATCGTACCCACGGTGACCCAGACCAACGTCGAACTGGTATTCGATCCGCCCTGGAATCAGACCATGATGTCGGAAGAAGCGCGACTGCAAACGGGCATGATGTAATGCCGTGGATCGACGCGGGCGCCGCGGAGGCATTGGGCGATGGCGAAGCCTGGTCGTTGCCGGTCGGACGGCGCAACATCGCCGTCGCGCGCAGTGGTGCCGACTACTTTGCGATCGAGGACGTGTGCACGCATGACGGCGAACTGCTCACGGGTGGCGAGATCGACGGCACGCAGATCATCTGTCCGCGCCACGGTGCGCGCTTCTGCCTGCGCACCGGTGAAGCGCTGACCCCGCCTGCCTATGAGGCGGTGCGGACCTTTGAAACCAAGATAGAAGACGGACGTCTATGGGTTCGCACAGACTGACACTTTTGCGCCATGCCCAGGCGGAATCCATCGACGCCACGGCTGAGGATCTCGAGCGCGAGTTGACTCACCGCGGCAGTATTCAAGCCCAGGAAATCGCCAAGCGCATCGTGCGCTTGGGGCTCACCCCCAACCTGCTGCTGGTAAGCCCCGCGGTGCGCGCCTGGTCCACCGCGGAGGTGGTGGCGGAGACTTGCGAACTCGACGACAAGCAGGTCATTTGCGCGCGCGAACTGTACCTGGCCGCACCGGAAACAATCTGGGAGGTTCTGCTGCGGCATGCCGGCACCCTGGGGCACGTCATGATTTGCGGTCACAATCCCGGCCTGAGCCATATCGCCAGCCGTTTCGGTCCCGCGCCACAGGCACGCGAGCTCGCCACCGGCGGCCTCGCCACGGCCACCTGGCTGCATGCCACCTGGCCCACCTGTCAACCCGAAGGCGCCACCAGCCTTCGGATCGAAGACCCCGATAGCATGACCGACATTTTCAACTAGGCGTCAGCCCTGTTCGCGGTGCAGGCGCATGAGACGTCGGCGATCGCGTTTGTCGGGGCGCACGTCGGGTCGGGGCCTCGACGCATCGGCCAGCCGCAACTGGTCTTTCAAGCGGCTGCGCCGCTCGGCACTGCCGGCCGTCTCGACATAACACCCTTGCGCTTCGCTGGCCGGACCGCGACGCACCGGCAGATCAAGGATTTCGAACTCGGCCACGACACCCTGCAGCGAGACGTTGATGGTGTCGCCGAGCCGCACGCGGTGGGCAGGCTTGACGCGCTCTGCATTCAAACGCACCTTGCCGCCGTTGATGGCGGCCGTCGCCAGGCTACGCGTCTTGTAGAAGCGCGCGTGCCACAGCCACTTGTCCAATCGATGGTTGTCCGCCGGCTCCAATTCGTCCTCTTCCAGGTCGGTTGGCCTGAGACGCTATAATAGCGCCATGCAAACTTCAGAATTTCGCGAACGCCTGCAGAATGACACAGAGGCCCTGGCTGGCGCGGGACTGCTCAAACGCGAGCGCGTGATCGGCTCGCCGCAAGGTGCCAGCGTGCGCCTTAGCGACGGACGCGAACTCATCAACCTGTGCGCCAATAATTATCTCGGCCTCGCCAATCATCCTGATGTGGTCGCGGCCGCGCATGCCGGACTCGAGCGCTACGGCTACGGCGTGGCCTCGGTGCGTTTCATCTGTGGTACCCAGGCGGTGCATCGCGAGTTGGAACAGCGGCTCAGCGAATTTCTGGGCACTGACGACGCCATCCTGTATTCGTCCTGTTTCGACGCCAACGGCGGCTTGTTCGAAACGCTGCTCGACGACAAGGATGCCGTCATCAGCGACGCCCTCAATCACGCCAGCATCATCGACGGCATCCGTCTTTGCAAGGCACGCCGGCTGCGTTATGCCAACAACGACATGAATGAGTTGGAACAGTGCCTGCGTGACTCGCAGGACGCGCGCGTGCGGTTGATTGCCACCGATGGTGTTTTCTCGATGGACGGCTCCATCGCACACCTCGCCCAGATCTGTGATCTTGCCGAGCGCTATTCGGCGCTGGTGATGGTCGACGATTCTCACGCCACGGGTTTCATCGGTGCGAATGGCCGCGGCTCGCACGAGCTACGCGGGGTCCTCGATCGGGTCGACATTCTCACCGGCACGTTCGGCAAGGCTCTGGGCGGCGCTAGCGGCGGCTATGTCGCGGCGCGCCGCGAGATCGTCGCGTGGTTGCGCCAGCGCTCGCGTCCCTATCTGTTTTCCAACAGCATCGCGCCGCCAGTTGCGGCCGCCACGCTCAAGGTGCTCGAGTTGCTGGCCGCGCAACCGGAGGTGCGTACCCGCCTGCACGACAATGCGCGGTATTTCCGCCGCCGCATGGAGCTGCTTGGATTTACGCTGCTGCCGGGCGAACATCCCATCATCCCGGTGATGCTCGGCGATGCGCCCAAAGCGGTTCGACTGGCCGAGGAAATGCAGCAGGATGGGGTCTACGTGGTGGCGTTCTCCTTCCCGGTCGTGCCGCACGGCAAGGCCCGCATTCGCACGCAGATGAACGCTGCGCACAGCACAGCACAACTTGATCGCGTGCTCGACGCTTTCGCACGCGCCGGCCGCAGCGTCGGCGTCATTCAATAGAGGTCTCGAATGAAGGCATTGGTCAAAGCACGCGCCGAACCCGGCATCTGGCTCCAGGATGTACCCGAACCCGTCATCGGCCATAACGATGCGCTGATCAAGGTGCACCGCTCCGCCATCTGCGGCACCGACATGCACATCTATAACTGGGACGCATGGGCGCAGAAAACCATCCCGGTACCGATGGCCGTGGGGCACGAGTATGCGGGCGAAATCGTGGCGCTCGGCAGCGAGGTACGCGGTTTCAAGGTAGGCGATCGCGTCTCGGGTGAAGGCCACATCACCTGTGGTCATTGCCGCAATTGTCGCGCCGGGCGTCGCCACCTATGTCGCAACACCTCGGGCGTCGGCGTAAATCGTGCCGGTGCGTTCGCGCAGTACCTCGCCCTGCCGGCGGTCAACGTATTCAAACTGCCGGACGCCATCGATGACGAGATTGCGTCGATCCTCGATCCGCTCGGCAATGCGACACACACGGCGCTCGCTTTCAATGTCGTCGGCGAAGACGTGCTGATCACGGGCGCAGGTCCGATCGGCATCATGGCGGTCGCCATCGCGCGACACTGCGGTGCGCGCCATATCGTCATTACGGACGTCAACGACTATCGCCTCGAGCTCGCGGCATCGATGGGGGCGTCACGCGCCATCAACGTGTCGCGCGGCAAGCTGGACGAGGCCATGCGTGACCTCGGCATGGAAGAAGGTTTCGACGTAGGGTTCGAGATGTCCGGCAACGCCTCGGCGCTGCGGGAAATGCTCCGCACCATGAACCATGGCGGCAGCATCGCCATGCTCGGCATACCACCCGGCGAAACCGCCATCGACTGGAATCAGGTCATTTTCAAAGGCTTGGTGATCAAGGGCATCTATGGACGCGAGATGTTCGAGACCTGGTACAAAATGTCGAGCATGCTGCAGAGCGGCCTCGACGTGCGGCCGGTCATCACGCACCGTCTCGCCATCGGCGATTATCGCGAAGGCTTCGAGATCATGAATTCCGGCAAGTCGGGTAAGGTGACTCTCGACTGGACCGCGCTCTAGTCACCCGCCACCGCTCAAGGCTTGAGCATCTGCCGCAATGAGTTTGACCGCGCCGGTGGCCGGCACCAGCAAAATGCATACAGTCCGCGCGGATCGTCGAGGTTCGCCACTGCAGCCGCTTCGCTCAAAGCCGGATCCAGGAGCCGCTCGAGCACAGTGGGCGGCGCGATGATGCCTGCGGACACGCCGGCGCGCACCGCCTGCGATCTGATCTGTTGCATGATCTGCTCGCGCAGATTCAGCTCCGGTTCGATGTACTCGACCTCGTAGTCGCCGCCGATTTCCGCCAGCTTCGCGGCAGCGTCAGTCGCATCCTTCAAGCCTCCGAGATGATCGACGAGTCCGATGCGCTGCGCGTCGAGGCCGGCCCACACGCGACCCTGCGCAATCTTGTCCACGTCGTCGACCGTCTTTTTGCGTCCGTCGGCGACCCGCTTCAGAAACTGTGCGTAGGCATGATCCACCGAGACCTGCAGACGCTGCCTGGCGGCAGGACCCAGTGCCCGATCCACGCGCATCTGCCCGGCAAGCGGTGTCGAGCCCAACCCGTCCACTTTGACGCCGAGCTTCTCGAGGGTGCGCTGGAAGGTCGGAATGACGCTGAACACACCGATCGAACCGGTCAGCGTCGTCGGACTCGCGAAGATTTCATTCGCGGCCGCCGCGATGTAGTAACCGCCGGAGGCGGCGTAAGTGCTCATGGAAACGACCACCGGCTTGCCGGCTTTGCGCAGCGCCTGCACCTCGCGCAGGATCTTTTCCGAGGCGAATTCGCTGCCCCCCGGGCTGTCGACGCGCAACACCACGGCCTTGACCGTCTTGTCGTAGCGCGCCTGACGCAGGAGATCCGAGGTACTGTCGCCGCCCACCGAACCCGGCGCCGCACGTCCGTCGACAATGTTGCCGGAGGCGACCACGATGCCGACCCGGGCATCGCCTTTGGCTTTGATGCTCCGCTTGGCGTGCACCGCCAGCAGATACTCCTTCATGTTCACGCCGTTGAATGAATGATTGCTGTCATCTTCACCGACCAGCACTTTCAAATCCTCAGCCACCTGACGCCGGCTTTTCAATGCCGTCACCAGGCCGCGCTGCAAGGCGAGCTTGGCCGAGTCGCCGCTGACCGCCTGCAACGAAGCCGCTTCCCCGCTGACGAACTCGTTCAGCGCGCCGGCGGGCAGCGAGCGCAGCCGGCTGATGTCCTGACTGTAGGCATTCCAGAGCGTGTCCAGCCACGCTGAGGTCTCTTCGCGTTCGCTGGCCGCCATGTCGTTGCGTGAAAACTGATCGGTGTAGCTCTTGAAAGTACCGGCCTTGAAGACATTGACGTCGACACCGAGTTTGTCGATGGCGTCCTTGTAATACATGCGGTAATAGCTGAAGCCGTCGAGGTACACCTCGCCCATGGGATCGAGGTAGATCTCGCCGGCTTGCGCGGCGAGATAATACTGACTCTGATCGAATGAATCGCCGGCGGCGATGACCCGCTTGCCGGCGGTGCGGAAGTCGCGGATGGCCGCGCCGATCTCCTGCAGCTTGGAGAGTCCAGCAGAACCCATCTGGTCCACGTCCAGCACAATGACCTTGATGCGATCATCGGTCTTGGCGACCGTGATCGCGTCGATCACGTCCTTGAGCAGCGTCTCGGGGGAAGGACCACCCGAGGCCTGGCCGAACGCACGCCGCACCGGATCGGTGGCGAGTTGTTCGACGAGCTCGCCTTCCGGTGCGATCAGAAGTGCCGCCGTGCGCGGCACGAACGGCACCGAGCCATGCAATGCCGCCAGGAGGAATCCGAACAGCACCAGCATCAAAATCAGATGCAAAACCCGGCGCACTCCATCCAGGAGCCGCCAGACGAGCAGGAAAAAACCCCTGAGTGCGGACCCGAGGGTCATTCAGCGGCTCAGAGCTTCTCGTCGATGCGGGCCGCTTTGCCGGACAGGTCACGCAGGTAATACAGCTTGGCGCGACGCACCGCGCCGCGGCGCTTGACGCTGACTTCGCTGATCGATGGGCTGAAGGTCTGGAACACGCGCTCCACGCCCTCGCCGTGAGAAATCTTGCGCACCGTGAAAGACGAGTTGAGGCCGCGATTCTTTTTCGCGATCACGACACCCTCGTACGCCTGCACGCGCTCGCGATCACCCTCGACGACCTTGACCTGAACGACGACCGTATCGCCGGGATTGAAATCCGGCAGCTTGCGGGTGGCGCGCTCGCCGTTCAGTTCCTGGATGATCTTGTTCATTGTTCATTGCCTCGCACGTTCATTCTTGAAATCTTCCAACAATTCTCGCTCTTCGGCACTCAAGGCGCGCCGCTCCAACAGTTCAGGCCGGCGCAACCAGGTGCGCCCGAGGGCCTGTCGCAAACGCCAGCGCCGGATCGCAGCGTGGTCACCTGAGGTCAACACCGTCGGCACCTCACGACCCTCGAGCACCGGTGGCCGCGTGTAATGCGGCCAATCCACCAGGCCGTCGCTGAACGACTCCTGCAGCGCCGATTCGGCACAGCCCAACGTACCCGGCATCAACCGCGCGATCGCATCGATGACCACCAGTGCCGGAAGCTCACCGCCCGACAGTACGTAATCCCCGATCGACCACTCTGCATCGATCTCGCTCTCCAGAAAGCGCGCGTCGACACCTTCGTAACGCCCTGCCACCAGCACCAGACCCGGCCAGGCACTCGCTTCGCGCGCCATGCGCTGCTCGAATCGCTGTCCGTCGGCGCCGAGGTAAACCCGCCGGCTGCCCGGCGGCAGGACCTGCATGGCCGCCTCGACCGCCTGCCGCAGCGGCTCTACTTTCAATACCATGCCCGGACCGCCGCCATAGGAGCGATCGTCCACCGTGCGATGCACATCGACGGTGTAATCGCGTGGATCGATGCATTCCACCGCGAACACCCCGCGCTCCAGGGCACGTCCCACCACGCCATGCTCGAGCGCCGCGCGGATCATGCCCGGAAATAACGACACCACCGCGATGTGCATCAGTCGCTGCGCGGCAGCGCTTCAGGACGCCACTCCACGATCACCCGACGAGCAGCCAGATCGACACGCCGCAGATGCTTCGGCACTGCGGGTATCCAGTGTTCCTGAGAACCGCGCACCACCATCAGCGCGTGTGCCGGCGTTTCCATGAAATGCCGCACTACTCCCAGGTTCGCACCGTCCTGGTCGACCACCTCGCAGCCGATCAGATCGACGCGATAAAAATCCTTGTCGTCCGGCGTTGGCAACTCCGAGCGCAACACGCTCACCTCCGCACCCCGCAAACCCGCGGCCTGATCGCGATCCTCGACGCCCACGAGTTTCGCCGTGAGTGCGCCGCCACTCCGGCCGCTCGACTCGATGCGATACACACTCCGCGTCGCGCCGCGACCGATGTGCAGGCTGCGGTGCTTCAGCAACTGCTCAGGCGGATCCATATGCGAGCGGAGTTTGACCCATCCACGCACGCCGAACGGCGCGCCGACGACACCCACCTGGATGAGCGCCGCGGAATCGTCGCTCATCAGAAACCGCCCTTAGGCGGCTTGCTTACGAAAACTGGTCAACAGAAATTTGACGCGGTCGGACATATGAGCGCCGAGGCCCAACCAATGTTCGATGCGCGCCACATTCAGGCGCAGCTTGACCTCCGCACCGCGTGCCTTGGGATTGAACAAGCCCACGCTCTCGAGGCTGGTGCCACCCTGGCGCTTGCGGCTGTCGGTTACCACAACGTGATAGAACGGCGTCTTTTTCGTGCCGCGTCGAGTCAAACGGATCGTCACCATCGGTTATATCACCCTGCAGAATTTAGCCGCTAATTGTAATGACAACCGGGGCTTGAGAGCAACTATGGTCCGAATCCCGGCGGCAGGCGGCCCGCCATCCCCCGCATCATGTTCTTCAACATGCCGCCTTTGACCATTTTCTTCATGGTTTTCTGCATCTGGTCGAACTGTTTGAGCAACCGATTCACTTCGGGAAGTGGCACGCCGGCCCCTGCTGCGATGCGCCGTTTGCGGGAATTATCGATCATATCGGGGCGCCGTCGCTCCCGCGGGGTCATAGAGTCAATAATCCCCATCTGGCGTTTCAAACTTTTTTCGTTCACCGCGCCCGCCGCGGCCTGGGCGTTGACCTGCATGTGGGCGGGTAATTTGTCGAGCAGCGCGGACATGCCGCCCATTTTCTGCAACGAACTCAGCTGATCGCGCAGGTCGGTGAAATCAAAGGACTTGCCCTTGCTGATCTTCTTGGCGAGTTTCTCCGCCTTTTCCTGATCGACCTGCTCCTGCACCTGCTCGACCAGCGCGAGGACATCGCCCATCCCCAGGATCCGCGACGCAATGCGCTCGGGCTGAAACAGCTCCAGGGCCTCGGTCCTCTCGCCGGTGCCCACGAACAGGATGGGTTGGCCGGTTACCTGGCGTACCGACAAGGCGGCACCACCCCGCGCGTCGCCGTCGGCCTTGGTGAGGATCACGCCCGTGAGACGCAAGGCCTCGTTGAACGCCTTGGCGGCGTTCACGGCATCCTGTCCCGCCATGCTGTCGACCACGAACAGCCGCTCATGCGGCTGGATGGCGCTCTCCAGCGCCTGGACCTCGGCCATCATCTCGGCGTCGATATGCAGGCGCCCGGCTGTGTCGAGCAGCAGCACGTCGTAGGCCTGCAGCATCGCTTCGTTGAGCGCGCGTTTTGCGATGGCCACCGGGGCTTCCGAGGCCTGACTTGAGGAAAACCCGGCACCGACCTGGGCGGCGAGCGTCTGCAATTGTAAAATGGCGGCCGGCCGGTACACGTCGGTGCTGACCATGAGCACCTTCTTTTTCTGCTTTTCGATCAGCCAGCGTGCGAGCTTGCCGGCGCTCGTGGTCTTGCCCGCACCCTGCAGGCCCGCCAGCATTACCACCACCGGTCGCTGCGCCCGCAGATTCAGGCCGACGCTGGGCTCGCCCATCAGGCGCGTCAGTTCCTCATGCACCACCTTGATGAACGCCTGTCCGGGCGTCAGGCTCTTGGTGACCTCGACCCCGATGGCACGGGCCTTGACGGCATCCGTAAAAGACTTCACCACCGGCAGCGCGACGTCCGCATCCAGGAGGGCGAGGCGCACCTCCCGTACGGTGTCGGCAATGTTGTCATCCGTCAGACGGCCGCGTCCGGACAAATTTTTCAACGCCGAAGAAAGGCTGGTCGTTAAGCGGTCAAACATAGTTCAGCCATTATACTTGTGTCATGATCCCAGCGTCATCCAGCGGACCGCACGCCATTCTCTCCATTAGTTTGTTCTTGTTTTACGCCGCGAGCGCGTGGGCGATGCTGCGTACCGTGAACAAACCACGGCTCGACCCGATCGCCTGGGCGCTACTGCTTGCGGCCATCGTCGGTCACAGCGACGCCATCGTGCACATGATGCGCATGAACGGCACCTTCAACATCGGCTCGCTGGAAGCCTTGTCCATGCTGGCATGGACCTTGGCGGTATTGGCGTCGCTGGTGTGCATCGACCGGCGCTTTCGGGCCATCGGCGCCATTCTCATTGGCTTCGCGGCGCTGGGCGCCGCGGCAACCGGCGCGGGCCGTAGTTATGTAGAGGGGAATGCCTCGGGCTGGGAGTTGACCGCACATATCCTGTTGTCGATGGGGGCGGCCGCCCTGCTGTTCGCAGCGGCCGTCACCGCGCTGCTGCTGGTATTTCTGGATCGGCGCCTGCGTGCCCGCCGCGTCACCGAAATCCCGAAGGAATTGCCGCCCCTCGACGCACTGGAGCGGATCCTGTTCCGGCTGATCGGCGCCGGCTTCGTCTTGCTGACCCTCGCCCTGCTGACCGGATTCGTCTTCGTCACCAATCTGTTCGCGCAACATCTGCTGCACAAGACCATGCTCTCGCTGATCGCCTGGGTGTTATTCGCCACCTTGCTGCTCGGCCGTTACCGGGCCGGCTGGCGCGGCAGCGCCGCCGTCGGCTGGACCGTGGGCGGGTTTGCGGTCCTGGCGCTCGCCTATTTTGGATCGAAGTTCGTGCTCGAGTCCGTGTACGGACAACATTGGGGCTGATGGCGTTTCCGTCTACAGGCCTTCTGTTCGCTGCGCTCGCCGTCTTGCTCTTGCTCGCTGCCTTTTTCGCCGGCAGCGAAACTGCCTTGATGGCTTTGAATCGCTACCGCCTGCGGCATCGCGCCAGCGAGGGCCATCGTGGTGCTCGCTTGGCGGAGGCACTGCTGAAGCAGCCGGATCGCCTCATCGGCCTGATCCTGCTGCTGAGCACCATAGTCAACGTTGCCACGCCCATGCTGGTGGGCTTCATCGCGCTCAAGCTCGGCGGTGAAGTCTGGGTGGCGTTCAGCGCCACCGCATTGGCGTTCGTCCTGCTCATCTTTTGCGAGGTTGCGCCAAAAACGTTCGGCGCCATCCATCCGGAACGCATTGCATGGCCGGCAGCGTACATCTACACGCCCTTGCTGTTCCTGTTGTATCCGTTCGTCTGGCTCACCAATCTGCTGGCCAACGGCGTGCTACGCGCATTCGGCATATCGCAACAGCAGGCTGCGACGTCGCTGAGCAGCGAGGAGCTACGCACCGTGGTGGCCGAAGCGGGCGCCATGATTCCGATGCGCCACCAACAAATGCTGGTGAGCATTCTCGACCTCGAGAACGCCACGGTGGAAGACATCATGGTGCCGCGTAACGAGATCGTCGGCATCGACATCGAAGATCAATGGGACCGCATCATGGAACAGCTGCGACAGGCGCAGCACACCCGCCTGCCGGTGTTCGAAGGCGACATCGATCGCATCATTGGCGTGCTGCACATGAAACAGGTCGTGCACATCGTCGCGCGGCGCAAGCTGGACGCCGCTACGCTCATCGACGTGGCGAAATCGCGCGAGGCGTACTTCATTCCGTCCGGCACCACCTTGAACACGCAGCTGCTCAACTTTCAGCGCGACAAGCGCCGCATCGCCTTCGTGGTGGACGAGTACGGCGATATTCAAGGGCTGGTGACACTCGACGACATCCTCGAGGAGATCGTCGGTGAGTTCACCACCGACCCCGCCACCATGATGCATCGGGATGTACACGCAGAAGCTGATGGCAGTTTCGTCGCCAACGCATCGGCCACCGTGCGCGCCCTGAACCGCTCGATGCGTTGGACCCTGCCGACAGATGGCCCGAAAACCTTGAACGGGCTGATCGTCGAGTTCCTCGAAACCATCCCGGAGCCGGGAACGACGCTCAAGCTCGCCGACTACACCCTCGAGGTGTTGCAGACCGGCGATAACGCCATCAAGACGGTGCGCGTGCGCCCGCCGGCCGCGCTGCCGGCGTGAGGCCCCGGCGTTACGCCGCGACCCCGGCTATAGCAGTGCCTGCTTCAAATGCGTCACGCCGCGCACCGTCATGCCCTCGGGCGCCC
>CAZZZU010000090.1:0-18312 GCA_964658805.1 uncultured Steroidobacteraceae bacterium | reverse complement strand
GCGCTGAGTGCGTGCTCGGCGCGACGGATTTCGCCTGCGCCGGGCAGGAAACACAGCACGTCGCCCGGGTGCGCGGCGAGCGCCGTCTTCGCGACCTGCGCGAGTTGCTGCTCGAGATGCAACTCTGCCCGGCGTGGTACGTAATGGGTTGTGACCTCGAAGCTGCGGCCCTGCGCGCTGACCACCGGCGCGCCGAGCAATGCAGCCAGCGGCGCCAGATCGAGCGTCGCCGACATGACCAGCAATCTCAGATCGTCGCGCAACGTCTGCTGGCTTTCGACGCACAGCGCCAGTCCGAGGTCGGCATTCAGACTGCGCTCGTGGAACTCATCGAAGATCACGCAGCCGATGTCAGCCAGTGCGGCGTCCGATTGTAAAGAACGCGTCAGGACGCCTTCGGTGACCACCTCGATGCGGGTCTCGCGACTGACGCGCGTGTCCAGGCGGGTTCGAATCCCGACCGTCCGGCCGACGTCCTCGCCCAACAACTGCGCCATGCGATTCGCGACCGCGCGGGCTGCAATGCGGCGTGGCTCGAGCATCAATATCTTGCGACCCTGCAACCACGGACTGCCATCCAGAAAGAGCGGCACCACGGTGCTCTTGCCGGCACCGGGCGGTGCATCGAGCAGCACGGCGTTATGGGCAGCGAGCGCCGCGGCCAGCGACGGCAACGCGTCTATGATCGGTAGATCGGGAAGCTCATGCGGCATGCCGCAACACGCCTTAGTCGTTGCGGGCGGGGTCCGCCGGCACTTCTTCGCCCGGTTGTTCAACCGTGTGCGGCATGCATTGGAACTGCCCGTCCGTCAGGCTGGTCACGAGTTCGATCGCCTTTTGCGCGCAATAGCGGCGCCCCGACTTGGCGGACCACAGCATCTTGGTCACGCCGGCCCGCGTGTAATCAACGCGGCAACCACGGCCTTCGGTATCGCCGTGAACGCTCACCAGGCGGGTCTCCGCGTCACGGGTGCAGACGAATTCCTGGCGTGACTCGGATTGCGCGGATGCGGCGGCGGCGAAGCCGCAGCAGGCCATCAAGATCGATCGGAAGTGCAGCGGTCTTAACATCCATGAATTGTCCGCGCACTGCGCCACACGTACAACCGCGGTCGAGGTGAGCCGGGGGTCGGAGCGAGCCATGTTAAACTCACAGCGTCGGGCCTGTAGCTCAGTTGGTTAGAGCAGGGGACTCATCAAAAATGGTGCCTTCGCATCGCAAGGTGCGAAGTGGACGGGATGAATTCAGGGAAACCTCACCGGCCGTGACGGCCGCTGGCAACCCTGAGCCAAGCCGGCAGTACACTGCCGGACGGTGCAGAGACTACCTGAGCGCTCGAGTGCGCTTAATGACAGGCTAGAGCGTCCCGCACCCCACGTGGGTGAAGAGATAGTCCACTCCTACCGGAAACGGTAGGGTCGAGTGAATCCCTTGGTCCTCGGTTCGAGTCCGAGCGGGCCCACTATTTGAGCTTTTCTTACTTTTCGCTGTCAGTCCGTCTTTGGCGATTTACCCAAGAAAAAAGCCGGCTTTCAGCGATTCCTGCGTTACGCCGCCTTGCGTTGACAGCCGCTTTGTATAGAGGGCGTACAGCATGGGGTACACGAGTCTGCTCAGGGATATACATACTGACGGATATTGCCATCCGTCGTGCGATCCGCGAATTCAGCCGCCCCAAGGCTCTCATCGATGCGGCCTTCTTCGCGCTCGAGTCGCTGGTGAATGTGTTTGGCGAGCGCGAGACCATCACGCGACGCGGGAGGTCTCATGCATTCGCGCCCTTTGCTTGCCCGGTCGCGACAAAATCGATTTTTTGCTACACTTCCGTCACTAACACTGCGGAATGACTATGCTAGACGCCCCGCTTTCAGCCAGTGCACCGGACGCCGCAACGCGATCGGGCACCACGTTCGCCATCGAGATATACAAGCGGTTGCGTGAAGACATCATAAACGCCTGTCTCGAACCGGGCAAAAAACTGAGAATTCGAGATATTTGCACCCGCTATTCGACGGGCCTGAGTCCGGTCAGAGAGGCGCTCAGTCGCTTGAGTAGCGAAGGTTTGGTTGCCCAGAGTGCCCAGCGCGGCTTCACCGTAGCCAGCTTCAGCCTAGTGGAATTCGACGAACTCCTGCGAACGCGGTTGTGGGTTGACGAACTCGGAATGCGCGAGTCGATTTGCCACGGCAATCAGACTTGGGAGGAAAAGGTCGTCGTATCCTACTATCGACTGTCGCGTACACCGCGATATTCGAAGGACAACAGCTTGGTGCGCACACCGGCTTGGTACGAGGCGCACAAGACATTTCACCTCGCATTGCTTGACGCGTGCGGATCAGAGTGGCTAAAACGCTTCAGTTTAACGCTGTTCGATGCCATGGAGCGGTACCGTGCCGTGTCGCGGACGCCCGGTGTTATGCGAGCCGGTCACTTGGATGAGCATCGTGCGATCATGGAAGCTGCGGTTGCCAGAGACGCGGACCTGGCCGTAAGCCTCCTCAAGGAACATTTTCATCGCACGGGCCAGCTTGTTCACGAGAAGCTCCGCGAGAAAGCCCTTCCGCCGATAAGGTAAAACCGTCTTCCGGCTACTTTGTGGCTGCGCGCGGCTATGTCCGGCGCCCGGCTTCATTCCACCTGCGTCGTGCCTTGCCAATGAGCTCAGCGGCGGGCTCACCTCCCGCTTAAGGTGCCGACATTCCGAGCAGTACCTGAAAACGGCAATCAGGTGCCCGTTAAAAATCCATAAATAATTGTGTTGCGTACCGCTGCGATGAGAGGTCACGACTCGTGCGGCTATTTCGATTGCAGCTAAAAAAAATATAGACTAGCATTCGTTCAAAATAAATCGATCATTCGTCGCTTATGGCCAATTGATCGACTACAAATGCTTGGGTTGGCAATCAAGGGAGCAACAGATGAAGAATGTAGGACGACTGCTGGGAGCGCTGGCGGCGGCGGCGGCCAGCTTCTCGGCACATGCGGATACCACCCCCGAGACATCGAAACAGGACCCTGCTTTGGAGGAGATCACCGTTACGGCTAGAAAACGGGCGGAATCGCTGATCAACGTTCCCGTTGCAGTCAGCGTATTCACCGCCTCGGAGATCGCGGCGGCCGGCATTGAGAGGCCGCAAGATTTTGTGCAGATGACGCCGAACGTCACTCTCGTTCAAACTCAAAATCAGGGCACGTCGTTCGTCGTCATCCGAGGCATTTCCCAAGCGCGCAACAGCGAGCCGTCCGTGGCGGTGCTCATCGACGGAGTGCAGCTTGCCAATCCCTCGCAATTCAACCAAGAGCTGTATGACATCGAGCACATCGAGGTGCTCAAGGGTCCGCAGGGCGCCTTGTACGGCCGCGATGCTATCGGTGGCGCGATCATCATCGACACCAAGCAGCCGACGGACAAGCTGGAGGGCAATGTGATGCTGGGCTACGACTCAGGCCCGGGTTACAAGGTTCGCGGCGACCTGAGCGGCCCCATCGGCGGCACTGATACATTTAAATTTCGCACGTCTTTTTCGATCTTCAACACCAAGGGTTACATCGAAAACAGCTACCTGCACGAAAAAGCCGATCCGTTCCGAGACATTTCGGCTCGTGCCAATCTGCTGTGGCAGCCGAGTACTGACTTCAATGCGGACCTGCGCTTCTCGATGTCGCATGTGATCACCCAGGCCGTGTACTACTCAGTGACGGCGGACGCCAATACGATTGCACCCATCCAGGTGAACAATCCCGGCATCGATCGGCGAGATCTGTACGATACGTCGCTGAAACTTGATTACGACACCACGTTCGGCCGCTTCACATCCATCACCGCATTCGATTCTGTCGAAGAATTCTTCGACGGCGATCAGTTCAACGACCTGCCCATAACGCAGTCCATATTGTACTTGCTCTTCGGTCACGATCAGGCGCAAGCGACCTTCCTGAAGAGCCAGTCGTACAGCCAGGAGCTGCGGTTCACATCGCCCACCGAGAACCGCCTGCGCTGGATTGCCGGCGCTTATGGCATCTACACGGATCGGTTCATCTCGACCGGCAACGTGTTCGATTATGGCACCGGTATTCCGGAGATCACCTACTCGCCCCTGCCGCTCTACAACCCGCAGGCCTCATGGCTCGCCGACCAGCAGTACAACTTTGCGTGGGCCGGTTTTGCGGATCTGAGCTACGACATAACCGACAGTTTGGAAGGCACCGTCGCGTTGCGCTATGACGATGACAATCGCAAGAATGTCACCAAAACCCCGACTCAGTTCATTCCGCCTGAACTCGCCGGCAGCGCCTATCCGGGCCAAGTGCGCCAGAGAAGCTGGGGTGCCTTGCAGCCAAAATTCACCCTGCGCTACAAGTTCACCCCGGACATTGTTACCTACGCCGATTATGGGCGCGGCTTTCGCAGCGGCGGCTTCAATCAAACCGGTGTCGGCGCGGCAGGCATTCCGGGCATCAAGGACTACTTCGACAAGGAACTTGCCGACACGGCTGAGTTGGGCGTGAAGACCCAGTTCCTCGAGCGGCGCATCGGCGCCAACGTGGCCGTCTACCACACCGTCGATCGGGGCGCGTATTTCTTCGTCTACGACCCGATCACCGGCACGCAGAATCTTGGCAACCTCGGACGGGTGATCTACAAGGGCCTGGAGATCGAGACTAACGCGCGCGTGGTCGAAGGTTTCGATGTGCACGCGGACGTGGGCTTCACAAACAGCAACATTCGCGAATCGGACCGCGCGCCTACCGACGTCGGGCACCAAACCTCGTTGGTATCGAAATACACCATCAACATAGGCGGGCAATATCGCTACCCCCTCCCTTGGGGCAACGGCCTGAGCGCGGTGTTCCGCACGGATTACGAGAGAATCGGCCCGACCTACTGGTTTCCCGACAACATCGCGGTACGCAACCCCATCGACCTGGTGAACCTGCGCATCGGCGTGGAGGGGTCCGCGTGGTCGGTGACCGCGTGGTCTAAAAATCTCTTCGACAAAATCTACAACGCCGAATGGGCGCCGGGCCCGCCGTTTCCTGGTCCGCCCGGAACCAATAGTGGCGTCTTCAGGGCTGAGCCGCGAGTGTGGGGCGTCGACTTCAAATATCACTTCGGACTCTGAGGGATCGAATGGACACGATGATTGCCGCGCGGCTGCATGCTTTCGACAAACCGATGGTGTTGGAAGAGATGCCGATTCCGACGCCGCGCGCGAGCGAGGTGCTCGTCAAGGTTAAGGCCTGTGGCATCGTGCCGAATCTGCGCAATGTCCTCGCCTTCTTTGCGCAAAAACTGCCTTATCTGCCCCTACCACGCTTGCCCGCCATCTTCGGCCTTGACGTCGCGGGGGTGGTGAGCAAGGTGGGCGAGAGCGAACACAATTTCCGGCCCGGCGACCGGGTCTATGTAAGTCCAGGATTAACGTGTGGATCGTGCCCTTCCTGCGCTGCCGATGATTCGATCAATTGTCACAACTTTACGTTTCGCGGCTACTTCGGGTTCGGTTCCGACGCACAGAAGCTGTACGACCAATTTCCGTACGGGGGCATGAGCGAGTTCATCACGGCACCGCAGCGCAACCTTGTCCGCATTCCGGATAATCTCCCGTTCGACGCGGCGGCTCGCTTTGGATACTTGGGTACCGCGTATGCGTCGCTCGCCAAGGCGCGGGCCGGTCCGGGTAAATCCATACTCATCAACGGCATTACGGGGACGCTTGGCCTCGGCGCTTGTCTGGTCGCCCTAGGAATGGGAGTGACACGCATCCTGGGCACGGCGCGCAATCAAAGCCTTATAGCTCAAGTCACCAAGCTCGCCCCGCGCCGCATCGAAATCCTGACGTTGGGAGCGCAAAAAATTGACCCTTGGGCGCGTGCCTTGACCGACGGTTATGGCGTCGATGGCGTGGTGGATTGCTTGGGGCCCGGTGCATCGGGCGACTTGATGAACGAGGCCATCTACGCGCTTCGGCGCGGCGGCACGTTCGTCAATGTCAACGGCGTTGATGACCCGGTGGCACTCGACGTAAAGTGGATGCAAGCGCACCAGATCGCCTTCCTGGGCAATAACTGGTTCACCATCGGTCAGGGCCAGGCGCTCGCCGAAATGGTGCGTGCCGGCACACTCGACTTGTCGGTGCTTGAACATCGCCGCTTCCCTTTGAGCGGCGTCAACGATGCCATCGACAATCTGCCCGCGCGCAACGGCGGCTTCAGCAACTTCGTCATCGCGCCGTAACGCATGGCATCCGTGCAAACGGCCATGTCAGGCCGTGAAACAAAGACTGTGGCGCTGCTCGCCCTTGGCCTAGGTCTGGTGGGCTTCGAGCGCTTCATGATCATGCCGATGTTTCCGGTGTTGCAGCGTGAACTGGGCTTTACCTACCAGGATCTTGGCCTGATCACCGGAAGCCTTGCTATATCGTGGGGACTGTTCTCCATCCTCGCAGGCTCGCTGGCGGATCGAGTTGGAACGCGTAAGGTCATTGTGGCATCGATCGTATTGTTCTCCCTCATGGGCGGGGCCAGCGGCTTGGCAACCGGTCTGATAAGCCTCGTGCTCGTTCGCATCTTGATCGGCGCCTTCGAGGGGGCGTATGCGCCCGCGGCCCTGGTGGCCACGCTCGAAGCATCGCATCCCTCACATCATGGTCGAAACGTCGGCATTCAACAGGCCGCCCTGCCGCTGTTCGGCCTGGCGCTGGCCCCGCTGCTGGTGACCCAGCTGTTGACCGTGCTGGCGTGGCGTTGGATTTTCCTGCTGGTCACGCTTCCCGGTTTGCTGCTCGCGTTCGCCATGTACAGAACCTTGCGTTCGATTACCTTGAGCGAGGCCGCCGCGCACACAACAGTTCGCGATATCGCGGCCCATCGGTGGCGCGATCTTTTTCAGTATCGCAACATCCGCTTGAACATCGTTGCAATGTTCTGCTGGCTGAATTGCATCGTCGTGCTGACGGCGCTTCTGCCTGCATATTTGAGCGATTACCTGCACATGAGTCTGTCCGACATGGGCATCGTCTTATCTGCCATCGGTTTCGGAGCCACCTTAGGCGACCTCGTCATGCCGTGGGCATCGGATTACATCGGCCGAAAAGTCGTCGCGGTGATCGACGTTGTGGGGACGGTCTGCGGACTTCTGGTGTTCGCCCGCAGCGGTGCAGACGTCGGCGTACTTTTTGCCTGTCTGTTTGTAGCCGCCTTCTTTCTTCATAATCTGATCGGTCTGACGACCGGTCCCTTGAGCGTGGAAGCCGTACCGCCGGCGCTGATGAGTTCGGCATCGGGGCTGGTCATCGGCATCGGCGAGATATTCGGCGGTGGCGTGGCGCCTGTACTCGCAGGCTATGTAGCGCAACACTGGGGCATACAGTACATCCTGCACATGGCCATCGGCGGCCTCGGGCTCGGCCTAATTGTGGTGCTGGCGCTGCGCGAGACCGGGCGTGACCTGCCGATAGCGCCCGGCGCTTGACGAGGGCAACGGGCGAGCCGACAGAATTACAGCTGCGCTGGCAAGATCGCTAAAATGACCTATACTCAATAAATATCGATTTTTGTGAGCCGCGATGCGGAAAGTTACATTTAGTTTCGACAATGGGCCTACGCCTGGCATAACTGATCACGTACTTCGTGTCCTGGACCAGTTCGACGTCCGCTCAACCTTTTTCTTGGTCGGCGACCGCTTGCGCCTCCCAGGCGCTCGAGAACTGGCGCGCGACGCCCATGCCGCCGGGCACTGGATCGGCAACCACACCATGACGCACGGGCAGCCCTTGGGCGAACGGCTCGAGCCTGACGCCGTAGAGCGCGAAATCGGCGCGATGAATGCGCTACTCGGCGATTTGGTGAGCCCCGATCGGCTGTTTCGGCCCAATGGCAAAGGCCGCGTGGGACCCCATCTGCTGAGTCAGCGCGCAGCTGATTACCTCCAGACCACGCAAAGCACCATCGTACTGTGGACCAGTGTGCCAAAGGATCGGGGCGGGCCGGCGGATGCATGGGTTGAGGACGCGAAGCGCGCAGTGCTGGGCAGCGACTGGTCATTGCTGGTGCTGCACGACCGACCAAGCGGGCACGATATTCCGGCCGGTTCGATGGCGTATCTCGCGGAGTTCCTTGCATGGATGCGCGATTCGGGGATCGAGATCGTTCAGGAGTTTCCGGAAGCCTGCGTACCGATGCGGCGCGGCGCCATTATCCGATCGATGCAGGATTTGATTACGCATTAGCAAGCGGCGAGAGCCGATGATCGAAGCGGACAGTCGGGGAGTCCGCACACCGAGGATAGAAACATGGATCTTGGATTGTCCGGGCGTCGCGCCCTGGTTTGCGCTTCGACCCGCGGCTTGGGCCTGGCGTGCGCCGAAGCACTGCTCGATGAGGGCGCGCTGGTCACCGTCAACGGGCGCTCGGCCGCAACCGTCGCGGAGGTGGTCGCCCGGTTGGCCGTTCGGCACGGCGCTCGCGTGAACGGCGTCACTGCCGATGTGAGCACGGAGGCCGGTCGCACCACCTTGCTGGCCGCCGTTCCGGATGCCGATATTTTGATCAACAACAACGCCGGCCCAAACCCGGGCGACTACATGTCGTTCGATCAGGGCGCGTGGATGAGCGCATTGGAGGCGAACATGGTATCGCCGCTGCTGCTGATCCGTGCATTGCTTCCCGGCATGCGCCAGCGGCGGTTTGGACGCATCGTCAATGTCACTTCAGCCATGGTGACGACCCCCCGGCCGCACATGACCTTGTCGGCCGGGGCACGGGCCGGATTGACGGCCGCACTGAAGGGTCTTTCCTTTCAGGTGGTGCGTGACAATGTGACCATCAACAATCTGCTGCCGGAACGCTTCGATACGGATCGTCAAATCCAGATGGCCCGCGCCGCGTCGGTGCGCGAGAGCATCAGCTACGAAGAAGCCCGGGTTCGGCAGGTGGAGTCGATCGCGGCACAGCGTCTCGGCGATCCACGCGAGTTCGGCGCCACCTGCGCCTTTCTGTGCAGCTCGCTCGCCGGCTATATGTCGGGCCAGAACGTGCATCTTGATGGTGGCTCCTACCCTGCCCTGGTCTGATTGCCGGAGGCTCCGATGATCGAACACTTGCCTCTACGCACCACGCTGGTCGGCAGCTATCCCCAGCCCGACTGGCTGGTCGATAAGGCCATTCTGCGCAGCGGCCTCGTGCCACGCGTGCGCAAATCCGGGATGTGGCGCGTGCCGGAGGCGTTGCGCGCGGAAGCAATCGACGATGCCACCCTCCTCGCGATTCGCGACATGGAGCTTGCGGGGCTCGACACCATCAGCGACGGCGAGATCGGTCGTGAGAGTTACAGCAACCATTTCGCGGCGGTACTAGAAGGCCTGGATCACGATCGTCCGGCGGTAGTGGTGAGCCGCGCCGGACGCGAGACCCGGGTTCCGCGCGTCGTGGCTCCGATTCGCCACGTGCGCGCTGTGGAACTGCATTCGGCCCGTTTTCTTCGTGCCAACACGCGCCGGATGATCAAAATGACACTGCCGGGGCCTTTCACCTTAACGCAGCAGGCCCTTGACGAGTGCTATCGCGATGAGCAGGCGCTGGCCATGGATTTCGCTGCCGCTGTCAACGCAGAGGCGAAGGCGCTCGAGGCGGTCGGTATCGATGTGATTCAACTGGACGAACCTTGGGTGCGCAACGATCCCGACGCGGCCCGCAGGTATGCCGTACCCGTGATAAACCGCGCGCTTGAGGGCCTAAAAGTTCGCACTGCAATCCACATCTGTTTCGGTTATGCGTTCATGCGTCCCGGTGAGAAGCCCAGGGCCTACGAATTCTTAAGCGAACTGGCGCACAGCACAGTGCAGGAGATTTCCATCGAAGCCGCTCAACCAAATCTGGACTTGGGCGTGCTGCGCGACCTGGCGGGCAAAACCATCGCGCTGGGCGTTCTGGATCATTCCGTCGCGGGCATAGAGTCCATCGACGTGGTCGCGCGACGCATTCGGGCAGCCTTGGAGTTCGTGAGCCCTGAACGCCTGGTGTTGTCGACTGATTGCGGCTTGAAATACCTCACCCGCGAAAATGCCTTCGGCCAGCTCAAAATCATGGTTGAGGCAGCCCGTCGCATCGACGGGGAACTCGCGCAATCGCGGGCATCATGACCTGCGTGTTTCTGGAAGTCAGACATGAAAGGCCAAGACATGAGTAATTTTGTTCGAAACAGCTGGTACGTCGCAGGCTGGCTCCCAGAGACGGGCAAAGACATTTTCAGCCGCACCATCCTGGGCGAGTCGATCGTATTCTTCAGACAGGAGGATGACATTTGGGCTGCAATCGGCAATCGCTGCCCGCATCGATTCGCGCCGTTGGACAAGGGCAGGGTCGTCGGAAATGCGCTGCAGTGCGGATATCACGGCCTGCGTTTCAATGGGTCCGGTGAATGCGTCCACAACTCGATTGGCAAAGGCAATGTTCCTCGCGCAGCGAAGATCAAGGCATATCCGGTCGTGCAACGACACGGTTTGATCTGGGTCTGGTGCGGCG
Organism: uncultured Steroidobacteraceae bacterium; assembly: GCA_964658805.1. Lineage (GTDB taxonomy): Bacteria > Pseudomonadota > Gammaproteobacteria > Steroidobacterales > Steroidobacteraceae > Bog-1198. Next base: position 7,787 of record CAZZZU010000090.1, on the reverse strand, counting down.
AGCATGAGCTCGCATCCGAAGATCTCATTCCTGACTTCTCGGTCCTTGAGAATCCGGCCTGGGCACCTGCAACCGGTGGCTATATCCGCATCGAAGCGGATTATCAGCTGGTCGTGGACAATCTCATGGATCTCACGCACGTAGCATTCCTCCATCCAATGTTCGGCCAGGAGGATATGACCAGCCCGAAAATCGATTTGAACGAAAAAGGCCGTGAAATCACAGCAAACTACTGGATGGCCGGCGTTGGCACACCCAAGGCGTGGAGCGAACTCTTCGCTCCCGCAACCCATATTGACCACTGGCTCGACATGCAGTTCTTCGCCCCGTCGAACCTGCTCTTGAATGTTGGTGGCACGCACGTCGGCGCGCAGCGCGAGGCGGGGGTCAATTTGTTTGCAGTGCATCTGCTGACACCTGAAACCAGCACCAGCGTGCATTACTTTTACGGCGCCGCAGCGCCTCTATCGTCAGGGGGAATGGCCGCCGCACAGGGCACTCTGGCAGGCCAGCATCGCGCATTCCACGATGAAGACGGGCCCATGCTTGAAGGCTGTCAGCGAATGATGGGCGGCCGCTCCTTCTGGGAGCTAAAGCCCGTTCTGCTCGGTGCGGACGCCGGCGCGGTACGCGCACGACGGCTGATCGATCGGATGGCTGCTGCGGAAAGATCGCCGCAACCGGCCGAAACCGAAACATGATCAACGGGTTTGCGAAACCGCTGGCACGTCGATTGGGGGCTTTCGTTTCCGCCTCGGCGCTGAACGAACAGAGGCACTGAGATGGCATATTACCTGGACTACTACATCGATACGATTCCGGCGGGCGCCTCGGCTACCGTGGCCGCCGCGAAGCGCATGATCTACCTGTATTCGGGCTCTGCAAGCATCGATGGACGCGCGCTGCACGCACCCTCGGACGGAAAAACCGAAGCCGCCGCGTCGGCGGGACTCTATTCGGACGGCGCAACGCGCATTATCGCGGGCCCGGAGGGTGCCAAGCTCTTTCGTTTCGATCTGGTGGAGAATTCTAAAGCCGATAAGCCTGTGCATGGCGGAGGTGCAACTTCGGCCATGCGGATGAGCCGCGAGATCTGGTCGCTGGATATCAAAAAAGGCAGCGAGTGGCTGTTTCGACTGGACTACATTCGCAATCCCGCGGGTCAAACGGCCGATGTCCATACGCATGAGGGCCCGGGTATTCGCGCACTGATTACAGGAACTTTCCACGTTAATCAGCCTTCCGAGGAAGGCCGCGCGCGCGAGGTGGGAGACCCTTGGTGGGAGACCGGCATCGAAGCGGTTATCTCCACACCCAGCGGCGATGTGCCGGCGAAATTCCTGCGCGGGATGGTGTTGCCCAAGGACATGATCGATGGCCGACCGTCCGGCAAGTTTCTGCGCACGTTGCCCCCCGCCGCGCCGGGCTGGAAGGTTTGGGAGATGTTTGTGGATCGTTTGGTGACGCTGTGATTGTCGCCACGGCGCGGCCAACGCACTGCAAAGAGGAATCGAGATGACGGAAGTAAATCGCGCCGCGAAAATTGGCATTGCCGCCGCCCGGCCCGCGCCCACGACCAAGGCCGTGATAGGCAAAGGCCTCGCCGACGCTGCCTCGGGCAGGACATTCGATGCCCGTTCATCGATCGACGGCACGTCGCTTGCGTCGGTGCCGGATTGTGGAGCCGCTGACGTGGAGCGCGCCGTGGCCGCAGCGCGCCGCAATTTTGAAGCCCGGTCCTGGTCGGGCATGCTTCCCCGACAACGCAAGGCCGTCATGCGCCGTTGGACGGATCTGATCGCACGGGAAAGTTTCGAACTGGCGGTGCTGCAGACTCGCGAGATCGGAATGCCCATTGACACCTCGATCAATCTGGACTTGGGCTTTGCGCTGGACACTTTGAATTGGTACGCGGAAACGGTCGACAAGCGTTACGACGAACTCGTGCATCTGGAAGACAATGTCACCGCGCTGATTTCCCGAATGCCGCTCGGCGTCGTTGGCGCGATCGTTCCCTGGAACGCGCCCGCCATGATCGGCGCCTGGAAAATGGGCCCGGCGTTGGTAGCAGGCAACTCGGTGGTGGTAAAGCCCTCCGAGGAGGCCTCGCTGGTGCTGCTGCGCTTTGCAGAACTTGCGCTGGAAGCGGGAATGCCCGAAGGCACGCTGCAGGTCGTGACAGGCGGTGGCGAGGCTGGCGGTGCTCTGGCCGCGCACCCTGACGTCGATTGCATCAGCTTCACCGGCTCCACCGCCACGGGCCGCAAGGTGATGGCGGCGGCGGCCGGCAATTTGAAGCGGGTCAGCCTGGAACTTGGCGGCAAGAGCGCGAACGTGGTCTTCGCCGATGCCCCCAGCCTGGAAATCGCGGCGGACGCGGCGGTCGGGATCATGTTCACCAATCAAGGCCAATTTTGCGAGGCGCCGAGCAGGCTGTTGGTGCAGCAGAGCGTCATGGAGGAGTTCCAGGCACTGGTAGTGCAGCGCGCCCGAGCGCTCAAAGTAGGGACGCCGCTGGACCCTGCCAACCACATGGGTCCAATCATAAATCAGCGGCAGCATGAGCAAATCTGTGGGCGGATCGACCGCGCAGCGAAGTCCGGCACGCGCCTCGTGATTGACGGAAGAACGGTAACGGGCGTCGAGGGCGGCTTTTATTTGGGACCCAGCGTGGCGGTTGGCGTGAACCCTCGGAGCGAGCTGGCGCAGGAGGAAATATTCGGACCTGTGCTATGCATGATGGGTTTCGCGTCCGAGGAGGAAGCGCTGGCGCTCGCAAATGCGACCAAATATGGGTTGGGCGCAAGCATTTGGTCCAGCAACATCGACACCATCATGCACATGTCAAATCGGCTCGTCGCGGGCAACATCAACGTCAACGGCGGTACGGGACCCGTGGTCGAGTTGCCGTTCGGTGGTTTCAAGCAATCGGGATTTGGGCGTGATCGATCGCTTCATGCCATCGACAAATATTCGGACCTGAAGAACGTCACCATCCGTACGAGACTCGCGTGAAGCAAAGCAGCACTAAGAAGCTCCCCGCCAATGGGGCGACGGAAGTGGTGGACGGCCTCATACGACACGGCGTCAGCGACATTTTCGGTCTTCCCGGGCTGCAGCTCGACTATGTGTTCGATGCACTGTACGACAGGCAGGACCGCGTCCGGGTTATTCATACCCGGCACGAACAGGCCACTGCCTACATGGCCTTTGGCTACGCCCAGGCAACCGGCAAGGTCGGGGTTTCCCTGGTCGTGCCGGGCGCCGGTGTTTTCAACACCATGGGCGCCCTGTCCACGGCGTACGCGTGCAATGCACCGGTACTGTCGCTCACCGGTGAAATTCCCTCCGCGTTCATCGGCAAGGGGCTCGGTATGTTGCACGAAGTACCCAATCCCATGACAGCCCTGGCGTCGGTCACCAAGTGGCAGGGGCACATCGGCAGTCCGGAAGAGGCGGCCGCCGTGCTGGACCTCGCCTTCGATCAGCTCAATCATGGCCGCCGCCGACCGGTTGTCGTGCAAATGCCGATGGACATTGCGGCTGCGCCCCTCGGTGACCCGACCTCGTATTCTTCTGGCATCGCCGAATTCACAAAATATCCGGTGATCGACGAGACCGCCATTACCAAGGCGGCGTCGTTGCTCGCCAAAGCCCGGAACCCCGCCATCTTCGTCGGCGGTGGAATTTGGGGCGCCGAGGAGGCCCTATTGGCGGTCGCCGAGCAACTGCAGGCGCCGGTGTTCATGACGCCACACGCGCTTGGAGCGGTCGACTGGCGACACCCACTCGCACAAACAGGCGAGGTCGGAAATGATTACTGGCCCAACGTCGATGTGGCGCTTGCCGTCGGTACTCGTTTCGAATATCCGATGCTCTACTGGGGTCACGACGACGGCGTAAAGCTCATCCGCGTGGACGTTGACCCCGCTCAATCGATTCAGCCATGGGCACCCGACATTCATATCGTCGCTGAGGCCACCAGAGTTCTGCCGGCGCTTCGGCAAGCGCTCGACCGCCTCGACCTCACCCGCAACTTGCGCCACGACGAGTTTGCGAAACTGAAACTCGAGAAGCATCGGGCCCTGGATGCGAAGTTCGGCCCACAAAGCGAATACGCGCACGCCATCCGAAACGCTGTGCCTGAGGACTCGATTTTTTGTTTCGACGTCACCCAGTTGCACTTCTATTCCTTTTGGGCATTTCCGGCGTATCGGCCGCGTTCGATCATCCAACCGGGGTATCAGGGCACTCTAGGTTACGGCTACCCGACATCGCTCGGCGCGAAAGTGGCTTATCCGGATCGACCGGTCATCTACATCGGCGGTGACGGCGGGTTCATGTTCAACTGCCAGGAACTGGCGACCGCCATGCGCTTCGGCATCAACGTCGTCGCCCTGGTATTCAACGACAACGCCTTTGGAAATGTCCGCCGGATCCAGCGCGAACAGTTCGATTCGCGCTTTATCAGCTCCGATCTGCACAATCCGGATTTCGTCAAGTTTGCCGACAGTTTCGGCATGCGCGCGATGCGTGCCGAAAACCCTTCCGCATTGGCGGCGCTGTTGCCGAAAGCGCTGGCCGCGAACGAGCCCGTTCTGATCGAGATTCCGGTCGGACCAATGCCCAATCCTCACCCCATGTTCCGCCGCAAGGTACGAGGTGCCTGATGCACTTGATAAAACCGAACTTTTCGCCGAGTTTCAACATCACTCGGGCGAGCCATCTGGTCGTCGGGTGTACCGATCTGGAACGTAGCAAGGTTTTCTACACGGAAGTTGTCGGGCTGGTCGTCAGCGACGAGCAACCGGACTGCCTCTACTTGCGGGGCATCGAGGAGACCGCGCACCACAGCTTGGAGCTACGGAGTGTGAAGGGTAAGCCTTTTTGTGATCGGATCGGGATGCGGGTGTTCACCGAGGAAGACGTGCACAAGGCCCATCACCACTTCAAGAGCCATGGCTTGCCCGCGGCATTGGTAACCAAACCTTATCAAGGCGTCACGTTGCACGCGACTGATGCCAGCGGCCTGCAGTTCGAATTCTGCGCCACGATGGATCGGAAACCCCGCCTGATCGCGGATAATAAAAACCGTCGTGGCGCCGGCGCCTTCCGCATGGACCACTTTCAAGTAGTCGTGCCCGAAGTCGAAAAGGCATATCCGTTCTACGCCGATTTGGGATTTCGCGTATCCGATCTGGTGGAGACCCCCGAGGGGGTTGCAGTGATCGCTTTCATGCATCGCAAGAGCAGCCCCTATGATCTTGTTCTGGTGCGGCGCACCGGCCCGCGCTTTCATCACTGCGGCTACATCATCGAAACGCTGAACGACATTTTCAAAGCGTGTGACATCGCCGGGCAGATGGGGTGGCCTGATGCCGTCGAACGTGGCCCCGGTCGACATCCGTTGGGCCACTCACTCTTTGTGTACTTGCGAGACCCGGATGGCCATCGTGTCGAGCTACTCCCGGCCGCGCATCAGCTGATCGACATCGATGAAGAAACCGGCCGCTGGACGGCGGGGACCAATGGCTTCCTGAATATGGATTGGGGCCCTCCCCCGCCCGAGCGATGGATGAATGAGGCGATGCCTTTCTCGGCGGCCGCGACCACCACGTGAATTTCGCTTTTCGCCGAATCACCACCGGTGTGAACGACGCCGGCAAATCCCAGGTCGTGGAAGACCTTTCGTTGCCCGCAATGGGGCCGAGTGGGATCGAAATCTGGCGCGACCGCGCGGCGCACTTCGTGGCTGACAATAACGGCGCCAACTCACCGTACCGCTTCTACCCGCCGGACGGTGAATTCATCGTTCGAGTCGTGCCGTTGGCGCCCGACGACGGCTGCATGTCGTCCGTGGATCTGGCCCGCGCCGCAGACAATTTCTTCGAGCTGCAGAATATCTCTGATTGCCGCATCGACACCAGTCGGCATCCCTTCATGCATCGCACGCCCACCATCGATTACGCCATGCTGTTGTCTGGAAAGGTCGCTCTACTTCTCGACGTGGGTGAGCCTGTCGAACTGCAACCCATGGACATGGTAGTCCAACGAATGACCAATCACATGTGGCTGAACACGGGCACGGAAACCGCCTGCTTGCTGGTGGTGATGATCGGCGCAAACACGGCGCACAGTGCGCGCTGAGAACGCAGTCGGACTCCCTTGCACCTGCGCCTTGTTTTCGCCCAATCTCGATCCCGATCGTCCGAACGACAGCGCCGCTTCAAAAAAGGCGTTGGGCATGCGCATCGGTGGCCTTCACCGGCCGCCGTGCGTGAGCAATGCGCAGGCGCAGCCGCCGCCATCACCAAAGATCGGCGCAACGCGGTCAAGCAGGATGTGAAGACTGCTTTGGCGTGCAACGCCGATGGAAACGAAGTTCCCCGAAATGCAACGGATCGGATTCGCGCCTCAGCGCGGGCGCGCTCGCTGTAACGCTCGGGCGCGCCGAGAGCAACGTCTCATCCTTTTCGCTAAGAGGTTATTTATGAAATTCGCTTCCTTTCTTTTCGAAGGTGCCGATACCTGGGGCTCGGTTGATGGCGATCATGTTGTCGAGGTCGGACCGCAATTACGAAGACGGTTCCCCACGCTGCGCGCCGCGATCGCGGCCGACGCACTGGGCGAAGTCAGAGCCGACTCGGGTGCGAACCGCTTGGACCCAAAGTCAATGACGTTCCGGCCCGTCATTCCCGATGCCGGCAAAATTCTGTGCGTTGGATTGAACTATGAAATGCATCGCAATGAAACAGGACGGCCTGATTCAGAGCATCCGACCATTTTTACGCGCTTCGCGGACAGTCTGATCGGGCATGGAGCCAACATCGTGAGGCCGCATGTCTCCACGCAATTGGACTATGAAGGCGAGCTAGGAGTCGTCATTGGAAAGGGCGGCCGCTACATTCGCCGCGAGAAGGCTATGCAACACGTAGCCGGCTTTACTTGCCACAACGACGCCAGTATCCGTGATTGGCAGAGGCATACCTCCCAATTCACGCCGGGCAAAACCTTTCCGGGTACCGGCCCGCTGGGGCCGTACCTGGTCACACCCGATGAGATCGACGATTTTGAGGGCGCGACCATTCAGACGCGCCTGAATGGCGTGACAGTACAATCCGCAACACTCGGGCAAATGATTTTTTCAATCCCCAAGCTAATCGAATACATCTCCTCGTTCACGCCGCTCGCCGCCGGTGATGTGATCGCTACTGGTACGCCAGGCGGCGTGGGGTTTAAACGCACGCCTCCGCTATTCATGAAGCCCGGCGACCGTGTCGAAGTCGATATCCAGGGTGTCGGACTTTTGGCGAATACAATCGCGGAGGAGAACTTGTTCACCGCGGCGCAGCACACGAGCAAGGATGAAGGGTAGGAGCCACTCATCTTGCGGTGACCTGCCGGCATTCTTCGGTCCCCCTGATTATTTAGGATATGGCCGGTTCCGGGCTATTGGTTGATTGTGGATTCCACGTCATGCCGGGCCGGATAAGCTGAGTAGGATAACCAAGGCTACTGTGATCTTTTGGGAAGGTTCCGGGGAAGCTCGACAGCGGCGCAAGTGAAGTTTGCCGTGCGCGCCGCGCGCAATGGAAGACCTGGTCGCCTGGACGCGCAAAGCCACTGACGAGGACGCGCTGCACCCGCTCCTGATCACCGCCGTTTTCATCGTGGTGTTTTTGGCGATACATCCTTTTCAGGACGGCAACGGACGGCTTTCGCGCGTTCTCACGACCCTGCTTCTGTTACGGGCAGGCTACGCGCCTGTTCCCTACGCCTCGCTGGAG
>CAZZZU010000089.1:0-18427 GCA_964658805.1 uncultured Steroidobacteraceae bacterium | reverse complement strand
CTTCGACGCTGTCTTCTGCTGCGGCCTTTTTTATCATCTGGACCGGCCGCGCGAATTTCTCCGGCTGCTGGCGCGCGTGACCGATCGTATCCTGATCCTGCAGACGCACTTTTCCGAAGCCGGCGCAGCACCGAGTTTCATCCAGCCGCGACGCCTGCGGCGCGCGCTGGCGCGTTTCCTGCCGTTGACCCACACGGGCACCACCACGCACAAGCTGTCTTACCTGACGGAGCACGAGGGTTTGCCGGGACGCTGGGCGCCCGAGTTTCGCAGCGACCGCGCCTTTCGCGATCGCGCCAACCGCCGCTGGGCATCCTGGAACAACCGCAAGTCATTCTGGGTGCAACGCGAATACCTGTTGCAGGCCATGTGCGACTCCGGTTTCGATCTGGTCTTCGAGCAGTTCGATGGTCTCGGGCCGCACATTGCCGCAGAAATGACCACGGGGACCTACCGCACGTCGGGCAGAAGCACATTCATCGGCATGAAGACGGCTTATGCCGGTGTATCGGGCCCGACCATTTCGGTCGCAGACACCGGTCTGCGGCAGCGCTGATGGCTCTGCTCAAGGGGTATAGAGAAACTGTTGCCGTACCGAATGATTGCCGGCGCTCGAGGCGATCGCCGATACATTCAGAAGCGGCAGGCCGGTCGCTGCAGCGATATAAAAACGCATCTGGATCACCCGCTGATCCGATTGGCTGATCAACTGGAAGACTGCGGCCGTCTGCCCACCAATGATTTCAGTGCCCACCGGGTCGCAGGTGAACGTCTTCGACTCTTTCGCCTGCTTGCGCAGCTCGGCAACGCCATCCTCGACCGGTGCGGCGATGGTGCCCATGTCCTTACCGTCGAGTTGCACGGCAATGGCGTATTTGAGCCGCGGCAGTTTTTTCATGGCATCGAGGACCGGCTGGCAACGCGGCGGTACTTCTGCCGCTCTGGCTGGGCACGGCTGGCAGGTCAGGCCACTGAGAAGGCCCGCCACGGCGCAGCCTAAAAACCTGTCACCGATACGCTTCATGGACGTTACAGACTACACACCTTCATGAGCGGTGCCTATTCTGGCAGCATGGTCGCATGATCTTATTTCGCTCCATCCTGTTCGCCGCATTTTTCTACGTCTTCACGGCGCTGTGCGCCGTGATCGCCTCGATCATCAGTATAACGGTGCCGCCATGGCTGCCGGGATTCACCCGTGCCTGGTCGCGCGCGTGGCTCGCGGTCTACGCAGCGATCTGTCATGTGAAATACGAGGTCCGTGGCATGGAGCAGATGCCGCGCGGCGGCTGCATACTCGCGATGAAACACCAGTCGGTGTGGGACACATGCGCGCTGTTCGCCATCTTCGACCGGCCGGTATACGTGCTGAAACGTGAACTCATGTTCATCCCGTTTTTCGGCTGGGCTCTCGCACGTCTGGGCTGTATCGCCGTACGGCGCGGCACCGGTAGAGCGGCGCTCGAAACGATGATCGAGGGCACGCGCGTCGCGGTGTCGCAAGGCAAGCAGGTGGTGATTTTCCCCGAAGGGACGCGAACCATGCCCGGCGCGGCGCCTGCTTATAAGTCCGGAATTGGCTACCTGTACATGGCGCTCGCGGCGCCGATCGTGCCGGTAGCGCTCAACTCGGGACTGCTCTGGCCGCGGCGCACGTTCCTGCGTCCGCCGGGCACGATTCGTGTCGAGATCCTGGCGCGCATCGAGCCCGGCATGGAGCGCAAAGACATGTTCGATCTGATGGTGACGCAGATCGAGGCCGCGTCGCAGCGGCTGTCCGCTCGCGGCGCCGGCGCCTAGCGCTCGCTCGACATGGTGACGTCTTCAGGCGCATTAACGAAGTAGCCCTGAATGAATTCGATACCGAGCTGCCACAGCACCGCCATGGTATTGGCATCCTCCACACGCTCGGCCACGGTTTCGATGCTGCGCTTCTTGGCCGCCTCCACCAGGCCTTTCACCCGCTGTTGTTGGATTTGGTTGGTCGACAGCCCTTGCATCAGGGAGCCGTCGATCTTGATGTAATTCATGTTGACGTCGGCGAGCAGCTTGAGCGGATCGCGCCCGGTACCAAAATGTTCGATGGCAAACTGGAACCCCAGCTTGCGTAATGCATCAGCCAATTCCTTGGTCTGTCGCAGGTACTGGTTGGCAAGCTCCTCCGTGACCTGAATGCACAGGCGACCGGGCTCGAACTTGAGCGACTTGATCTGCGTTTCCATCCAGCCGAGCACGCTCCGGTCGAGCAGCGTGTCCTTGGAGACGCGCACGAAAATACAGGACGCGCTGCGATTTGTGACAAACGAGAGCGATGCGCCGATCACCCAGCGATCGATGTTCTTCATCAGGTCATTGCGCTCTGCGGCCGCCATGAACTCGGCCGGCAACACTTCATTGCCCTGCTCGTCGAGCATGCGCACCAGCACGTCGAACATGCCTTTATCCTCACCCAGAAGGCTCGCGATCGGTTGCTGTACCAGGCGAAAGCGATTTTCCATCAATGCGCTCTTGATGTGCTTCACCCAGATCTTGTCGTAGGCCTGAACCCGCGTGTCGGTGTCCGATTTGTCGACGACGTACATCTGATTGCCGCCCAGTTCGCGGCCGCGACGGGCGGCACTGACGGCGTCACCGATCGCGGCTGCGATGTCCGGATTGGCGGACGGCAGCAAACCAAGACCGACCGTGACGGTGGCAGCCAGCGTCTTATCCTCGCTCGTGAAGACATGCTCGTGGACGCGCTTGACCACGTTGTCGGCCCAGGTCTCGACGTCCTTGATGGTGCCGCGTTCGAGCATCACCAGGAAGCCGCTGCCGCCGAAACGGCCGGCAACATCCGTGGGCGTCAACTGCGCCCGCAACAGATCCGCGAGCTGCGCCAGAAAATCTTCACAGGCAAGCACGCCGATGGTCTGCTGAATATCTGCGAAACGATCCGGTTTGATGAGCGCAAACTGCCGCACGCCGCCTTTCATCACCAGAGCACAGCGCGCCCGGATCGCCTCGATCGCGTAGCGCTGTTGCAGAAACTTCGTGGCCGTGTCGCTCTTCACGGCCTGCTCGAGCTGCAGCTCGAGATCGTGATCTTTCTTGTGACTGGCCGAAATGGCGATACGGATGGCGGGGTCGTTTTCCCAATCGGCCTTTGACAGATTCAGCTCGAGTGCCAGGCTGGAGCCATCCGACAGGAGCGCCTGTACTTTAAGCGCATGTCCGCTCCACTTGCCCTGCAGACAGGCAACCAAGGCGCCTTTGAGTGCGGGGTGTGTTTCGTGCTCGAACAGATCCATGAGCGGCGTGCCATTGAGCGCGTCGCTATCCGAGTAGCCGAACAGTTCGATCCAGGCGCGGTTGGCATCGACGATGATGCCCTCCTGCACGTGCGTGATGGCGTCGGCCGAGCCTTCCAGAAAGTGTTGCAGCTGTTCGCGATACTCGCGCGCCGAGGAAACGGTGCTCAACAGGGCGCGCTCGAGGCGGTAGGTGCGTAGCTCCCGGGTCGCGACCATCTGTAGTCGCGGGCGATTCGCCAGCGTGACCACATCCTGGCAGCCCAGTTTCATGGCGTCGGCAATCGTCGCCTCATCGACGCTCTCGCGCACGATGAGCAGCGGCATGTTGGGCGCGTTCGCCTGTTTGACCTTGGCGAGCGATGCAAGCTCGATATCGAGCTCGTCGATGAAGGCAATCAGCATTTCGGGATTCAGCTGTGTAAGGGCGTCCCCTAAGTCCCGGGCATCCGGCAGCCAGGTGCAGTGCACGGGATGGCCGGCTTTGCGCAACGTGTCGTTGATGGCCTCAACGTGGTCCTGCGACCGCGTCATGACTATCAACGGAACAGCACCTTGTTCGGTCACAGCGGCAAAACCTCGAAAAAAGGAGCCGAAGTGTAGCACCGCGAAATTCGAGATTCTGGGACGGGCGTCTAGCCTGAAAACAACGTTTCGGCGGGCAACTGGCCTTAAGCCAGGGCTTGCGGCTATCATACCCGCCCCTTAACGCGAGTCCCGCGATGGCAAGCTACAGCACCAACGAATTCAAGTCCGGCCTGAAAATCATCATCGACGGCGATCCCTATGCCATCGTCGAGAACGAAATGGTCAAACCCGGTAAGGGTCAGGCCTTCAACCGGGTACGCGTGCGCAACCTGAAAACGGGGCGCACGATCGAGCGCACCTGGAAGTCCGGAGATTCGGTGGAGGCTGCCGACGTGCTCGACACAGACATGCAGTACCTCTACAGCGACGGCGACTTTTTTCACTTCATGCAGCCGGATACGTTTGAGCAGTTGACCGCCTCCAAGGAGTCGGTGGGCGATGGCGCACAGTGGCTCAAAGACGGCACCACGTGTGTCGTGACGCTATGGAACGGCGTGCCGTTGTTGGTGACACCGCCGGCCCACATGGAGTTGAAGGTGGTCGAGACCGATCCGGGCGTGCGTGGCGACACGGCCACCGGCGGTTCGAAACCGGCAAAACTGGAAACCGGCGCAACCGTGCGGGTACCCCTGTTCATCAACGAGGGGGAGAGCGTGCGCATCGACACCCGTACCGGAGATTATCTCTCCCGCGGCAAGTCCTGAGGCTGACTTGCCACGTATGCCCGTGCGCATACGGGCGGCGTTGCTCTCTCTTTGTTTCTGGGCCTGTTCGGGCACTGCCGCCAATGCCGTGCTCGAGGCGCAATTTAGAACCCAGGCTGACGCCACGCTCGGCGGCTTGGTGCGCGGGCAGCGATCATCGTATGCAGCGGCAGTACTCGTGGAAGGCGGCAAGGAAACCGCCGCACTGGCGTATGGCGTAGAGGATCCCGCTTCGCGTACCCCTTTTTCGATCGAATCGACGTCGATCGACATCAATTCCCTGCGCAAATTGTTCGTGGCGATCGCCATCGCTCAGTTGATCGATCGCGGTCTGATCGCGAGCATCGATGACCCCGTCAACAAATACCTGAAACATTATTCCTTGCCGGCCGCATTCGGGCATGACGTCACGATTCGCGAACTCGCCACGCACAGTGCCGGTCTCGACGAAACGCAATTTGGCGGCGGGTTGCTCGAAGCAGACCCGCCGCGGTTTTTCAGGAAGCGATTTCCGGGTTACTTCGAGAATCCAGGCCGCTTTTCGGCATATGACAGTTATGGCCCGAAGCTGCTCGCTTACCTGGTAAGCGAAATGACCGGCAAACCGTTCAGCGATTATGTCGTCGAGGCGATTCTCGAGCCCTTAAATATGCGCGACACCCATCTCGTGTCCGATCGTGCGCCGATCGAGCGTCGTGCGCAGTCATTTCAACCCAAAGTCCCCAGTCACGTGCAGGCGCTGGAGATGCTGCAGCCAACGAACATGGCGCTGCTCAATGGCGAAACGACTGCCACGCTCCGCGACATGGCGAAGTTGATGATCGCGCTTCTGTCGTCGGACGGGCAGCGGGTAATCAGCCCGCGAATGCGGCAATTACTGTTCACGCTGCAGCAGTCCAACGGTCCCGGCGGCTCGGCGCACGGCTTCGTGTTCGATGCTGTGCGGGTGCGCGGCAACCAGCTATTCGTCCATGGCGGCATCGGCACAGGTATTTTGTGCTGGCTCGCAATCGATCCTGGTCGCAGCGCCGGCATTTTCTATTGCTATAGCTACGTGAAATGGCGGCTCGATCGGGACCCGACGCTCTATCCGCCGGCCTTTCCCGTCATCAACGATGCGATGCTCAGGCCATTCACGACCTGTCCCGACAGTGCGGGCCCCGATTGTGGTCGCTATCCGCCCGCTCGCTGGAATCCGGCGTGGCAGGCTTACCTGGGTCTCTACCAGGACTTTCAGCGGCATCGGCGCGGCTTTTCGAGACTGCGTTCCATAGCCCATCCGGTGTTCGCCCGCGTCAGCCGTGCGGGTGACAGCATGGCGCTCGACGGCGTGGGTGGCTTCGTGGAAATCGCACCAGCCACCTTTGGCAATGCACAGCACCTCGAGACGTTCTCATTCGTGCCCGATCCCGCCACGGGCAAGCTGGTGTTGAGCATTTCGGATCGCGCGTCCGCGTTCAGCCGGGTCGACTGGTCGAACGATCCGCGCATCGTGACGCGGCTGCTTGCGCTGCTGCTGGTACTGGCGATGAGCGGCGGCCTGATCATCATCTGGCCGCGTTACGGGATTGATCTCAAGGCGCGCGCGGCAACGTTGAGCTACGCCCTCGTGACCGGCATCGGCGTCGTCGCTCTCTACGGCTGCAGCGCCTTCGGCGATCGTTACTTCCACGGCATCAGCTGGCCGCTGCACGTGCTGCGGGTCTGTGCATTCCTGACGATACCGGCCTGTGCATTCCTGCTCGTCACGGCACGCAGGCTCGCCAGGATGCCGTTGACAGGCGCGGCACGCGTTGGCCGCCTGCATCTCGACATCATCTGCATGTCTGCCGTCGTCTTGGTGGTGACGTTGCTGGCTATCGAGCTCATCAGCTTCACGCCCATCCGTTGAAAGCGGCGTATCAGGCGTTGTTAACGTCGAAGGTCAATGTCTCGGCGAGGCACCCGGCATCCAAGGCGAGCGCCACCACACGGTCGAAGCCCAGGGCAACCCCGGCGCAATCCGGCAGTCCCGCAGCGAGCGCCGCCAGAAAACGTTCGTCGACCGGCGGCTGCGTCTGACCCCGCGCCGCGCGAGTCGCCAGATCGCGCTCGAAGCGGTTGCGCTGTTCGGATCCTTCCGCCAGTTCGTGAAAACCGTTCGCCAGTTCGATGCCGTCGAGATAGAGCTCGAAGCGCGCCGCAACCGCCGGTGTACCCGGCTTGAGGCGGGCGAGGGCAGCCTGCGATGCGGGATAGTCACAGATAAAACAGGGCCGATCGGTGCCTAGTCGCGGTCCCACGACGAACCCCATGAGAAGGTCGAGCGTCGCATCCCGGTCCAGGCTGGCATCGCAGCGGATGCCGTGACCCACGGCGGCGGCCATGAGATCGGTGTCGCTCGCCGATTGCGGATCGACGCCCGCATGGCGGAGTACTGCCGCTGCATAAGTCAGTCGCTCGGCCGGCATGAGCAAGCGAGCAGGCGCGAGCAGCAATCGCAACAGCGCTTCGACCTCGTCCATGAGTGTGGTGTCATCGAAACCCGTCCGGTACCATTCGAGCATGGTGAACTCGGGATTGTGCCAGCGCCCGATCTCCGCATCCCGAAACACCTTGCAGATCTGGTAGATGTCGCCGCTATCAGCCGCCAACAGGCGTTTCATCGCATATTCCGGCGACGTCTGAGCGAAAAATGGTCCCGGCATGCCCGCAATGCGGGTGACCAGCGATTCGAGCGCGGGATCCGTCACAGCCGCAGCGCTCAAGATCGGCGTCTCTACTTCGAGAACGCCGCGCTCCGCAAAAAAACGCCGGGTGCGCGCCAGCAGCTGTGCACGCCGTTCGAGCGCCGCGCGCGTGGCCGTCGGACGCCAGGTCATTGCAGCGTGCCGAGTGATTGACCGAGCATCACCTTGGTGCCGGCGCGAATCTCGGGAGCAAAGCGGCCCCGACCTGCCTCGAACAATAGAATGACGGTCGAGCCCATGTTGAAGCGGCCCATCTCAGCGCCCTTGTCGAGACGGACATGCCGCGGTGGCAATACCGTGACCCGCCGTTGCGCCGCCGGCGTCACATCTCCCGCCCAGACCGTCGCCATGCTGCCGACGTTGAGGGCGCCGACCAAAATGACGGCGAACTGCCCAAACTCGCCATTGAACAGCGTGAGCACGCGCTCATTGCGAGCAAACAGACGGGGCACCAGTCGGGCAGTTACGCTATTGACGCTGAAGAGTCTGCCGGGCACATGCACGGTGGCGATGAGCTCGCCGTGCGCCGGCATGTGGATACGGTGATAGTTGAACGGCGCCAAATAAATCGTCGCAAACGAGCCGCCGACAAAACGGTGCGCCCAGGGTTGTTGCGCCAGCAATTCCGCGAGCTTGTAAGTATGTCCCTTGGCCTGCAGCAAGAGATCGCGTTCGAGCATGCCCGCTTCGCTGACGGTGCCGTCCACCGGGCACGCGATGGCGGCGCGCGCTGCGGCGAGCGGACGGGCGCCGGGACGCAAGGCGCGCGTGAAGAATTCGTTGAAGGAGTCGTAACGTAACGGATCCGGTTGTAAGGCATCGGTCATGTCGACCCGATAGAGCTGCATGAATCCACGTATCAGCAGGTCCTTGAACCACGGCGCGCGCACCCGGGTGGCAGCCCGCGTCAAGCGGGACAGGGCGTGCTGCGGGAGCACGTATTGCAGCCATACGAAAAGCCGACCGAAAAGACTCATGCCCGGCCGGCCGCAAGCCGTGCAACGTCCTTTGCCACCGCTTCCGTCGTGAACGGTCCCGTCAACCAGGCAGCCAGGCGGCCTTCAGGGTCGAGCACGAAGATCGCGCCTGAGTGGTCGACGCTGTAATTGCCATTCGCCTCCGGTTGAATGGCGACGGCGACGCCCAGCTGCTGCGCAAACGCCTCGATGCTCGGCTGATCCTGGGCCGTCAGGCCGACGAATGTCGGATCGAAGAACGCCACGTAACGCGACATTTGTTCCGGCCGATCGCGGCGCGCATCGACTGAAACGAACAACACCCTCGGTACAATCGCCGCATGCGCGGCACGCTGCTGTTTCTCCATTGCAGCGAGCGTTGCCAGGGTCGTCGGGCAAAAATCCGGGCAGTGTGTGTAGCCGAAGAACATCAACGACCACTGGCCGCGCAGATCGCCGCGACCGAAAGCCAGACCGCGCGAATCGATCAGGCTAAAATCCGCCAACTCCCGCGGCGGAGCCAGGGCCGTGCCGGTGTCCAGTTCGACGAGATGCGGGGCGCGGTGTCCCCACAGGGCTGCGCCGATGCCCGCCGCTGCAGCCACCGTGCATAGCAGCGCCAGGACCAGATTTTTTTGTAAGGATGACATTGTCCCGATTATCCCACACACCACCGCTCGAAGTCGGTGCAGCCATTGAGTACGTCGCGCGTGCCTTACGACGCGCAAAGGTATTCTTCGGGCATGGCACCGATAACGCACGCGATGAGGCGGCCGAGCTCGTGTACTTCGTCGCGCACCTGGATCACGCGCTCGGTGCGGCCGGCTATGCGCGTGCGCTCACCGAACGACAGGCCGCACGGGTCGCCGCGCTGCTCGAGCGTCGCATCGTCGAGCGGCAGCCGCTGCCATATCTCACGCGGCGCGCATTTTTTGCCGGACTCGAGCTTTATGTGGATGAGCATGTGCTGGTGCCGCGCTCACCCATCGCCGAACTCATCCTGCAGCGTTTCTCGCCCTGGATGGACGGTCCGGTGCGCCGCATCCTCGACCTCGGCACCGGTTCCGGTGCGATCGCGCTTGCCTGTGCGAAAGCTTTTCCAGGCGCGCTCATCGATGCCATCGATATTTCGCCGGCGGCACTGCGTGTT
The DNA here is from genome assembly GCA_964658805.1 of uncultured Steroidobacteraceae bacterium. Classification (GTDB taxonomy): domain Bacteria; phylum Pseudomonadota; class Gammaproteobacteria; order Steroidobacterales; family Steroidobacteraceae; genus Bog-1198. The sequence continues at coordinate 9,010 of CAZZZU010000089.1, read as the reverse complement.
TGCCGGCGCAACGTCCGTGCCTTGAAGTTGGTGAGCCGTGTCCGGGTGCTCCGTTCCGATCACTTCGAAGCGATCCCGACTCGCCGCTACGATATCATCGTCGCGAATCCGCCGTACGTGGGCCGCGCGGAGATGCGACGCCTGCCGCGTGAATATTTGCATGAGCCGCGGCTGGGTCTGGCGTCCGGCAGCGACGGTCTCGATTCGGTGCGCGTGATTCTGCGCGAGGCGGACAGCCACTTGCAGGCGGGCGGCATTCTCGTGGTCGAGGTGGGTAACTCGGAGGGGACTCTGCTGCGGGCTTTTCCGCACCTGCCGTTCATATGGCCTGACATCGCGATGGGCGGTGGCGGTGTGTTTATCTTGAAAAAAGACGACCTGTCGGCAGCAGGGGTGCGGCAAATGAAGGGTGCGCGACGTGGCGGGTAATACTTTTGGAAAGATGTTTTCTGTCACGACTTTCGGCGAGAGTCACGGACCGGCGCTCGGTTGCATCGTTGACGGCTGCCCACCGGGCCTCGCGCTGTGCGAGGCCGACTTGCAGGCGGATCTCGAGCGACGCCGCCCGGGCACCTCGCAATTCACCACGCAACGCCGCGAATCGGACACCGTGCGCATCTTGTCCGGCGTGTTTGAGGGCCGGACGACCGGTGCGCCGATCGGACTGTTGGTCGAGAACGAGGATCAGCGCTCGCGTGACTACGACAAGATCAAGGACCGCTTCCGTCCCGGCCACGCGGATTACACCTACACGCAGAAATATGGTTTTCGTGACTATCGGGGCGGCGGTCGATCGTCGGCGCGCGAGACGGTGATGCGCGTGGCCGCGGGCGCGATCGCGCGAAAATATTTGCACGAGCGCTTGCAGGTCGGGGTGAGCGGCTATCTGGCGCAGATGGGCTCTCTCGTGCTCGAGCCGAAAGCGCCCGCGAGCGCATACGACAACCCTTTCTTTTGCCCGGACCCGGCGCGCGTTCAAGAACTCGAAGACTACATCTGGCGGTTGCGCAGCGACGGCGACTCGATCGGCGCGCGCGTGACGATCACGGCCACCGGCGTGCCGCCGGGCTGGGGTGAACCGGTCTTCGATCGGCTCGACGCTGACCTCGCGGGTGCCATGATGGGAATCAATGCCGTCAAGGGAGTCGAGATCGGCGCCGGTTTCGCTGCCGTTGCGCAGCGTGGCTCGGAGCACCGGGACGAGATGACCCCGACGGGATTCACGCGCAACAACGCAGGGGGTGTGCTGGGCGGTCTCTCCTCCGGCCAGGACGTGGTCGTCAGCATCGCGCTCAAGGCGACGTCCAGTATCACCCTGCCGGGCAGGAGCATCGACGTGCACGGTGCGGCCGTCGAGGTCGTCACCACCGGGCGCCACGATCCGTGTGTCGGGTTGCGAGCCACGCCCATCGCCGAGGCCATGATGTGCCTGGTGTTGATGGATCATTACCTTCGACATCGCGCGCAATGCGGCGATGTGATTTCCACAACGCCGGTGATCACCAAAAAATGAAGTCCGTCCGCATTGCCATCGTCGGCGTCTCGACCCTCATCGGCGCAGCGCTCGTCGAAGAACTGCGCGCGCAAAAATTTGCAGTGCAGTCGCTGCACGCGCTGGATGATGACCGTCACCTCGGAACGGCGGTGGGCGAGGAGCAGGCGCTGCCCGTCAGCGACGTCGCAGCATTCGATTTTGCCCAGGTCGATCTGGTTTTTTTCTGCGGCCGCTCAGCACTATCGGAGCGGTATGCCGCGTTGGCTGCCGAGCACGCCTGGGTGATCGACGGTTCCGCTGCATTTCGCGAACGCGGTGATCTTCCGATGGTGGCCGCCGATGTCAACCCGTCGGTGCTCAGCGGCGTAGGGCCGCGCGGACTGATAACGCTTCCTGGCAGCGCCAGCGTGGCGCTCGCTACGGTGCTCGCGCCGCTGCAGCGCGCAGCCGGTTTGGCGCGTGTCGAGGTGGCGACGTATCAAGCGGTATCGGGTAGCGGCCGCGGCGCGGTTGAAGAGCTCGCTGGAGAAACCGTCGCCATGCTGAGCAGCCAGACGCCACGCGGGCGCGCGTTCGGCAGGCAGATCGCGTTCAACGTCATTCCGCAAGTGGACAGCGTCGAGCCCGATGGGCACACGCGCGAGGAGCTGCGGCTGTGGGCAGAGACGTGCCGCGTGTTGGCGCTGCCTGCACTGCCGATCAATGTCACTGCCGTGCGTGTGCCGGTGTTCTTCGGCCACAGCCTGGTCGTGCATGCTGCGCTGGAGCGCTCGCTCAGTGTGACCGAGGCCACAGATGCATTGCGGAACGCCGCCGGCGTGCAGGTGATTGATGCAGACTCGAGCGCGCAATATCCGACGCCCGCCACCCTGGCCAGCGCGCCGGACAAGGTCTATGTCGGGCGGATCCGCGCGGACAGAACCCGTGAGCGAGGTCTGAATTTTTGGGTCGTTGCAGATAATGTTAGGAAATGTGCGGCACACAACGCAGTTTCGGTTGCCCAGATTTTGGTAAATAGACCGCTGTAAGCTATAGTTGTCGAGTTATGTAAAAGGCAAGTGAGAAATCGCTTTCAAGCCCCGATTGATAATGAAGTTTCCTCGCTTGCCCACCTACATTCCGGGAGTAAAGATGTCCGTGACCGTGTCGCGCGTTGCGCTGATGGCGTGCTTGTTGACCCCATCGCTGTCTTGGGCGCTGGGCTTGGGCGAGATTCATCTGGGCTCGTCCTTGAACGAACCGATGAATGCCGAGATCGACCTGCTCGCTGCTGCGCCGGACGAACTGGTCGCATTGCGCGCCACGCTTGCCAGCCGCGATGCGTTCACGCGTTACGGGATCGATCGCCCACCTTTCCTCAGCAGCCTGACGTTCAAGGTCGGCAAGAGCAAGGAAGGTCGCGATGTGTTGCTGGTGCATTCCAGCGAAGCGATCCCGGAGCCGTTCGTCACGTTCCTCGTCGAGGTGAACTGGGCCCGCGGTCGTCTGATGCGCGAATACACCGTATTGCTCGATCCGCCGGTCTACACGCCCGGCGAGCGCGCCAGTTCCGCCGCGCCCGTGGCCGCCGCGAGCAGTGGTGCCGGCGAGCCGTCGCGCCGCACGGCCTCACCAGTGGTGCCTATGGTCCCGGGCACGGCAGGGACGTCGGGCGGTTCCGCAGGACGCGCGGCACGCAGCAGTGCGCAGGGTGGCGCGGCTGATGCGACGGGCACGCTGACCGGCAATAGCTACCGGGTCGGCGAGGGTGACACGCTGGCGAAGATCGCGCGTAGTTTGCATTCGACCCCGCCGGCGCAGGTCGACCAAACGATGATTGCGATCTACCGCTCGAACCCTGAAGCCTTCGGCGGCAATATCAATATATTGAAGCGCGGCGCCGTGCTGCGCGTGCCGGGTGCGGACGACATTGCGAGCCTGAATCAAAGCGAAGCGATGAGCGAGGTGCATCGGCAGATGGGCGCGTGGCGCGACGGCGGCACCGCAGCCCCAAGCGGCCATTTGCGCCTCGTGACACCGGGCGCAGGTGGGAGTGCAAAAGGCAAGGGAACGGGCGCCGGTGACGGTAGCGCCGCGACGGCCGAGACACAGGCGCTGAAAGATCGGGTCAAGGATCTCGAGGGCCAACTGACCGATAAGCAGCGCTTGCTCGACATCAAGAGCAATGAATTGAGCGCCTTGCAGCGCAAGCTCGGGGTGCCGGTCACGCCGCCGCCCGTACCCCCCGCGAGCGTGGCAACGCCGCCCGCCGTGAGCCCCCCCGTCGCGGCAACGCCGGCTCCTGACACGGCGGCCAGCACCGCCACTGATGCCGCCGCCTCGGCAGCTGCATCGACGGCTTCACCGCCGGTCGAAGCCGCTGCGTCGGCGCCGTTGCCTGCCACGGCAGCGAAGCCGCCCGCAGCGGCTCCTGCAGAATCCGGCACGTGGCTCGACTGGGTCACGGCGAATTGGTGGTTGCCGGCAGCGGTCATCGTAGCGCTGCTGCTTGCGGCCCTGGGTTTCAACGCACTGCGCCGCCGGCGCGGCGAGGGCGGCGACTTCCCGGGCTATCACGCCGGTGAGCCTTCGAATTTCGATGATCCCAGCGTCAAATTCGGCCGCGCCGATTCGTTCGTCGTGGAGGAGTCGGGCGAACATCCGCTCTTGCCTGATAGCGCATTAGGAAGCGCCGAGCGATTCGGTGCGACTGCTGAGCCGAAACTCGGCGACGACACCGTCTCGACCGAAGGCGCGGTGAACCTTGATCAAGGCGATCCGCTGGCCGAAGCGGATTTTCATATGGCGTATGGCCTGTACGATCAGGCTGCCGACCTCGTGCGAATCGCACTCGAACGCGAGCCCGAACGGCGCGACTTGCGCCTCAAGTTGCTAGAGATTTATTTCGTCTGGGGCAACAAGGATCAGTTCCTGCAGACCGCCAAGACCCTCGAGTCGACGCGCGATCAGGCGCCCGTCGGCGAGTGGGACAAAATCGTCATCATGGGCAAGCAGATTGCGCCGGAAGATCCGCTGTTCTCCGCGACTTCGGGTAGCGGCCGCGGCGCCGGTGCGTTGGTGGACCTTAATCTCGAAGGCGGCGAGAACCGCGTCGACATCGATTTGTTTGGCGAACCCGAGGGTGAGCACGATCGGGTGCAGGCGAAAGTCAGCAACGACACCGCCGATACGGGCAATCCTCCGCGCCTGAACAGCGGCGACGACATCGACTTCATGCTGGATGCGCCGGAACGTGGCGCGGACGAATCGCCGACGCGCGAGATGCCGAAGCGCGATGAACCGACGGTGGAGTCGGAGCTCATGCACTTCGATGCCACCCATCAGGAAACGCCGGCGCTGCGCAGCGTGCCGCCCGCGCCGAAGAAGGTGGACCAGACGGCTGAAGTGTCGCTTGACGATCTCGGGCTCGATTTGGAGGCGCTCGAAAGTCAGAACGACGTGTCGATCAGCATTCCGCGTCTGGACGAGGAAAATCATCCCGCCGATGCACCCACCATGATCGCCGGTCTCGATGATCGATCACGGCGCATGATGGCAGATGCGGACAGCCGTGCGCGCGACCAGGATCTCACGTCGCTCGAGCGCGAACTCGAAGCCTCGTTCGTGGCAGATCTGGGCAACGAGAACGGTATCAAGACCGAGGTGATCTCGCCCGAGTCCGCATCGACGGAAGCGATGCCGCGCGGCGCCGCCAAGCAGGCAGAGTTCTCGGACATTCATGAACTCGACAAGCCTGACACGGACTCGACCTCGCGACTGCGCGGTATCAACTCGGACAGCATCGATCTCGACCTGGATCGTTTGGCCAGTGCACTCGGTTCAACCGACACCTTGCGCCAACCGCGCGCCGAGGATGACCTGTTCTCCTCCGAAGTCTTCGAACACGGGCAGGACGCGCAGCACGGCGTCGACCTCGATGTGGGCGAGGCGCTGCACGGCTCCGACGGCCCCACCAACAGGATGACGGCGATTGCGGCGAACGGGGTGGACAAGCACGCGCTGCCTTTACATGAACTCGAACCGGTCACGATGAGCGAGGTAGGTACCAAGCTCGATCTGGCGCGTGCCTATATGGACATGGGCGATCCTGAGGGTGCACGCAGCATTCTCGAGGAAGTCGTGACTGAGGGCTCCGCCAGCCAGAAGCAGGAAGCGCAGCGTCTGATCGAGGCATTGCCCGGGTAGGAGGTGTCGGATTTCGCTCGACGTGTGGCGGCCATCGTCGAGTACGATGGCACCGCTTACGCCGGCTGGCAGAGTCAGGCACACGCCACGTCGATCCAGGACGCTGTCCAGGCGGCGCTTTCGTTCGTCGCCGGTCATCCCGTCACCGCCATTTGCGCGGGCCGTACGGATCGCGGCGTGCATGCAGCCGGTCAGGTGATCCATTTTGACACGCACGCTGAGCGCACCCCCCGCGCCTGGGTGCTCGGCGCGAACACGCGACTCGGACCGGATGTCGCGCTGCAGTGGGCGGCGGAGGTACCGCGCGCGTTTCATGCCCGTCACAAGGCAACCCTGCGATGCTACCGGTACATCATCTTGAATCGCAGCGCGCGGAGCGCCTTGCTACGCTCGCGCGCCTCCTGGATTCATCAGCCGCTCGATATAGAAGCCATGCGGGCAGCCGCGCGCGAACTGCTCGGCGAGCACGACTTCTCCGCTTTTCGCTCGATGGATTGCCAATCCAAAACCGCGACCCGGCGCATCGACACGATCCAAATCGTGCGCTGTGGTGATCGTGTGCAACTGGATATCGCAGCCAACGCATATCTGCACCACATGGTCCGCAATATCGTCGGCACGCTGCTCGCAGTGCAGGCAACGACCGATCCCGGGGCGTCCATGCGGGCGATTCTCGCTTCCCGGGATCGGCGGCGCGCGGGCATGACTGCGCCGGCAGCAGGTCTGTACCTGTGGCGCGTCCAGTATCCCCCACAGTTCGCCATTCCCGATCCGCCGGCCCTTTTGCTAACATAGCGCATGTCCTGGTTCGAACGCATCGTCCCCTCGCGCATCAAGACCGAGCGTCGCACGCGATCAGTGCCTGAGGGCCTGTGGATGAAGTGCCCTGCGTGCGACTCGGTGCTGTATCGGGCCGAAATCGAGCGCAACCTGCATGTGTGTCCGAAATGCTCGCATCACATGCGCATCAACGGTCGTGAGCGCTTGTTGAAGTTTCTCGACACGGGAACGATCGTGGAATTGGCCGTGAAGGTCGAATCGGAGGATCCGCTCAAGTTCAAGGACTCGAAGCGCTACAAAGATCGTCTGGTGCAGGCGCAGAAGCAAACCGGCGAGCGTGATGCCCTGATCGTGATGGAAGGCCAGCTCGCCGGGCTCGACGTCGTGGCATGCGCCTTTGAATTTCGATTTCTCGGCGGCTCGATGGGTTCGGTGGTCGGCGAGAAATTCGTCCGCGCGGCGGAGCATGCGCTCGAACAGCGCCGTCCCCTGATTTGTTTTGCCGCAAGCGGCGGTGCACGGATGCAAGAGGCGCTTTTTTCACTGCTACAGATGGCCAAGACCAGCGCTGCCCTGAAGCGTCTGTCGCTGGCCCGTATTCCGTTCATCTCGGTGCTCACCGACCCGACGACCGGAGGCGTGTCGGCGAGTCTGGCCATGTTGGGAGACGTCAATATTGCCGAGCCCAAAGCGCTGATCGGGTTTGCCGGCCCGCGTGTGATCCAGCAGACCGTCCGCGAAACCTTGCCGGAGGGTTTTCAACGCAGCGAGTTCCTGCTCGAGCATGGGGCGCTCGACATGATCGTCGATCGCCGTGAGCTGCGCGATCGCATCGGGGCCATGTTGCGCATGTTCACGGGTAAAGAACCCGCAGCAGCTTAAGCGGGGCGCTCTTGCGGAGTCTCGATCAGTGGTTGGCGTATCAAACGCAGCTGCACCCGCAAACCATCGACATGAGTCTCGAGCGTTTGCAACGTGTCTTGCAAACGCTCGCATGGCGTCGACCCGATGTCCCCGTGATCACGATTGCCGGCACCAATGGAAAAGGCTCGGTGACCTCTTACTGCGCCGCGGTCTTGGGCGCGGCCGGTTTCCGGGTCGGCACTTTTACCTCGCCGCACCTGCGCGATTACCGCGAGCGAATCCGCATCCACGACCGCCTGGTCAGCGCCGCAGAACTGGTTGACGCTTTCGAACGGATCGAAGCGGCGCGCGGCGACGTCAGTCTGACTTTTTTTGAATTCAATGCACTTGCTGCGTTTCTGGTGTTGGAAGCGGCCCATCTCGATGCCTGGGTACTCGAGATCGGCATGGGTGGCAGGCTCGATGCGGTCAACGCAGTGGATCCGGACGTAGCCGTGGTGGTCAGCATCGGGCTCGATCATCAGGAGTATCTCGGCACGACGCTCGACGCCATCGCCCGTGAAAAAGCCGGAATATTTCGCCCCGGGAAAGTTGCCGTGATCGGCACCTACGAGGTGCAGCCCGCGCTCGAACAGACGGCGCATGCCGTAGGAGCGCGACTCAAACGGCTGGGACGAGAATTCCATTGCATCCGTCACGACGATCGCTGGGACTACGACGGTGAAGTCTGGAAAATCGCCAACCTGCCGGCGCCTGCGCTGCTCGGTGAAATTCAATATGCCAATGCGGCTACCGCGCTGGCTGCGTTGGAGTGCATACGTCTGGTCGACAGCATCGATGCACGTGCGGTCGCTCGCGGCATACGCGATGTGCAGCTACCGGCACGCTTTCAGCGCTTCGCGCCAGCAACTGCTGCGGCGCCCGCGTACATTCTCGATGTTGCGCACAACCCGGATGCCGCGCGCATCCTGTCGCGCAATCTCTTCGACACGAAAGGCGCGGGGCGCACCTGGGCAGTCTGCGGTATCTTGGCAGACAAGGATGCGGCGACGATAGCGTCCATCTTGAGTTCGAATTTCGATGCATGGTGGTGCGCCTCCATCGAGGGTTTGCGTGGTCAAAGCGGGGCTGAGTTGGCACGCGTCGTGCGCGCGCACGTGACGGTGCCCGTGACCGAATGGGACAGTGTGCCTGCGGCTTGCCATGCGGCACGCGCCGCGTCACAGCGCGGCGATCGAATCGTGATATTTGGTTCATTCCACACCGTAGGGCCGGCGCTCGAGTGGCTGGAGTCCACCAGAATTGCCGCGCCGTGATGGAGCGTCGCGTCAAGGAGCGCCTGGTGGGAGCGTGCCTTCTCGTCGTTCTTTTCATTCTGGTGGTACCCGAACTGCTCTCCGGACCAAAGCCGCCTAGTACCGTCTCATCGGGTGTCAAATTGCCGGCGAATGCTGCGCAGGAACCGACCCGCACTGTGAACGTGGACCTCAACACCAACAAGGCGGCTGTCGAGGGCGACCCGGTCGCGCCCGCGGAGCCGCCTCCCACCGTGGCCGGGGTGCCACCGGCCGTGGCGACCCCACCGCCGGTTGCGACCCCCGCACACGACACACGCGAGCCCGCAATCGTGGCTCCGCCCGTTACGAAGCCGGTGCTGACCAAGCCGCCGTCGCCGCCACCCAAGTC
>CAZZZU010000088.1:0-18491 GCA_964658805.1 uncultured Steroidobacteraceae bacterium | reverse complement strand
GCATCGCCTATTCCTGCAGGAACGCTTCATGCTCCCCGCTGACGAGCGCGCCCCGCTCGAGCAACAGCGCCGCCTCATCGGCATCATGCTCGCCGGCCAGGCCTGGGAAGAAATTCTCCCCTTGCTGGACAACGCCGCCCTGGACGCCACCAAAATCGAAACGATGATCGCGGCCGCCGCCACGCTGGATGACACGCGCCGCCTGGACGCCGCCGCCCCGGTCCACCCGGCCCAGGCCGCCCTGACCCTGCGCCTGCCCGCAAAACCGCGCCCCCTCATCTGGCTCAGCCCGCTGCAAAACGCCCCGCCGCCCTTCTTCCTCCGCGCCGTCCCCGCCCACGCCCCGCCGGCATAGGCCGCGCGGTTTCCCAAACACCCGCCCCGCGCCTAAACCCTGGCCCGATCATGCCCCAAGACATCATCTGCGGTTTCAACGCCGTCACCGCCCTGTTCCGCCGCCGCCCCAATGACGTCGCACGCCTGTTCTTCACGGCGGAGGCCAAATATGACACCGGCCCCTACACGGCGCTGCTCGCCAAACTCCGCCGCCCCTACCGCGAACTCCCGCCCGACGAGATGCAAAAAGCCGCCGGCACCGCCCATCACCACCGTCAGGAACACCCGCGCAATGGCGGGCGTCATCATGCCGGCCAGCATCACCACCATCAGACGCTTGTGCACTTCGGGCCGGCGCACGTTGGCGATGGCAACCGCGAACAATGCGGCGATGAAGGTCCAACCGCATAAGGTCACCGCGGCGAAGCGGCGTGCGGCATCCCCAACGCCGGCGAGGTCAGCATGCTTCAACACCGACAACTGACCTGCCAGGATCGAACACAACAGCAAGGTGAACAACGCGATCCCCGCGAGTCCCCATTGCCGGTGATCGAGCGTGCGACCGGTTGCGACCAGCAGCGTCTGCGCGAAATAGAACAGCACCCAGGTGAACATCAGTGCACCGTGGAGGTGCAGAATCGGCGCGCCCTGGAACGTGCCGGTGGCCAATTTGGCCCAGTAGGTGGGGACAAAGCCGCCGAAGGCGACGAAGACAAATCCGAGCGCCATCCAGACGTAGAAATAACGTCCGGGCACCCGTAGCGCCGAGGTGCTGAACGTGGCCGCATTCATTCGTAGTTGCTCCCTGCAAACTGTTGCGAGTATGCCTCCCGCTACACGAACGCGACAAGTTAAACAGTTTCATGTACCGCTAGACTTCGATCAAACCGTGTTGAACCGCGATCAACGTGAGTTCCGCCTGATTCTGCACGCCAAGTTTTTGTTTGACGTTGTAGAGGTGGGTGCCCACGGTCGAGGGCGAGAGCTTCAGGGTTTCGGCGATGCGCTGTACGGTTTCGCCTTTGGCGAGGCGCACGAATACTTCGAACTCACGTTCCGAGAGCCGCTCGACCGGCGACTTGGCGCTGCCGTCGAATTCGCCCAGCGCGAGTTTTTGCGCAACGTTCGCATCGAGGAAGCGGCGACCGGCCGCGATTGCGGTGACCGCTTCAAGCAGCACTTCCGGCGCACTGCGCTTGGATAAATATCCGAGCGCACCTTCCTTGAGGGCGCGGGTCGCATGCATCGGATCGTCATGGGCGGAGAGGGCCAGCACGCGCGCATTCGGGTGGCGCGCCCGAATGCGACGCAATGCTTCGAGCCCGCCCATGCCGGGCATGGCGAGGTCCATCACCAGGACGTCGGGCGCGATGTCGCCGTACTGCTGACAGGCAGCCTCGCCGGAATCGGCTTCGCCGACCACCTGGATGTCGGCACTCGACTGCAACAGCAGACGGAAACCGGTGCGCACCACGGCGTGATCGTCCACCAGCATGATTTTGATCATTTGGGTATGTCGGCCGTCAGCTGCGTGCCGCCGCCCGGCACGGCACCTGCGGTGAAGACCCCACCGAGCGCGGCGACGCGATCCGTCAGCCCACGCAGACCGAAGTGGCCGGGTCGCTGCCAGTCGCTCGCGAGGCCGACGCCGTCGTCGCGCACCGTGGCGATGATCTTGGCGGCATCGTGGCTCACGTCGATGTCGACATGCGCCGCGTGCGCATGGCGCAGGGCGTTGATGAGTCCTTCCTGCACCACGCGATAAACGGTCAGGGTGACACTCGAACCTAACTCCGCCGGCAGTTCGTGACGCAGTGAAATGGTGGTGGCGGGATTGCGGCGACGCCAGTCGCGCACCAGACCTTCGAGCGTATCGGCCAGGCCGAGTGTATCGAGCGACAGTGGCGCGAGACGCGGAATCAGGCCGTGCATGGCGTCGTAGAGTCGGGCCGCCTCGTCGGCGATCAGCTGCGCCATCTCTGCCGCCTGCGCGTCACGCTGCGCGGTCCGCTGGGCGATGGCGACCGCGAGGCTGCGAATGGCGGTCACGGACTGGCCGAACTCGTCGTGCAGTTCGTGCGCGATCAAACGGCGCTCCTCTTCGACGCGCTGTTCGGTCAAGGCCGTGAGCTCGCGGCGGGCCTCGAGGCTCGCCTCGGCCGCGCGCGCCTCGCGTTCCGCGCGCGCCTTGTCCTGCACGCCTTGCGCCATGCGATTGAAGGCGGCGCCGATGGCCTCGGCTTCCGGATCCGTGAAGACCGGCAGGCGAAATGAAAACTCGCCACGCTCGATATTGGCGAGGCCCGCGGCAATGATCGGAAACGGTTTGAGCGCGCGCTCAACCACCAGGAAGGCCACGCCGCACACCAGGACGAGCGCCGCGACCGCAACGCCGAACAGCCAGGTTATGTCGTCCCAGGCATCGAGTATGGCGCGGGATGACTGGGCCTCGACCACGAGCTCGGCGCCGCCGGTGAGTGGAAATACATGCGCGACCTCGCGTGGCGTCAGGAGCCGCGCGAACCAGCGCGGCGCCTCGCGGCCGGCCTTGTAGGTCGGCGCCGGTGAGTGGTAGAGCTCGGGGCCGCCGCCGCGCAACCGGAGGTAGACGTCGTTGGCGCGGACGCGGCCGAGCTGCTCCAGGAACAGCTGCACTTTTTCAGGGCCGCCCTGGGCAGAGTAAATAGCCGCAATACGACCCAAAAACAGCGAAGCGACGGTATTGGAAGCCTCGATTTCCTCGCGCACCGAGGCGCGGGTACTCTGCACTTCGAGGCCGATCAGCGCCGCAATGAAGCTCGCGCCGAGGCCGGCTACGACGATCATCAGGCGGGTGCGCAATCTCATGACGGCATGGTACCAGTGGGGTACGCGGTCGGTGCCTCATGAAAATCATGAGAGCCTTTTCATGATGCTGCCGATTCGCCAAGGCAGGGGAGCGACGACTATGAGTTCCCGATAACTAGTTTTGGAGTAACGACATGAAGTGGGAAACACCAGTAGCTCTCGATATGCGATTCGGCATGGAAATCACGATGTACATTTCCAACCGCTGATGTCTTGCGGGGTGCCGCAGATAGCGCGCACCCCACCCCCTTTCCAAAAAAGCCCCGCCCCGTGAAGATCAGAGTGCTCGGCTCCGCCGCCGGCGGCGGCTATCCGCAATGGAACTGCAACTGCGCCACCTGTGCCGCCGTGCGCGGCGGCAAGCCCGGGTTCCTGGGCCGCACACAGTCGTCCATCGCCGTGGGCGACGGCACCGACTGGGTATTGATCAACGCATCGCCTGACATCCTGGCGCAGCTGAAAGCCAACCCGGTGCTGCAGCCGGGTCGAACGTTGCGCGACACGGCGATTCGCGGCATCGTGCTGACTGACGGCCAGGTGGATCACACCACCGGCCTCTTCATGTTGCGCGAGAGCACCCGCCCGTGGCCGATCTGGTGTACGGACAGTGCCTATCAAGATCTGACCCAGGGCAATCCGATCCTGAAAGTGCTGGAGCATTACTGCGGCGTCGACCGTCGCAGTATTGGGCTCGATGCGGATTTTCAGGTCGAAGCGGTCCCGGGCGTCGAGTTTCATGCGTTTGCGGTGGGCAGCAAACCTGCCCCCTTCTCCCCGCACCGGGAGACGCCGCAGCCCGGTGACAACATTGCGCTCGTCATCAAGGACGCGGCTTCGGGCCGGGCCGCGCTGTATGCGCCTGGACTGTGTGTGATCGACGAAGCAGTGCAACGGGCTATGAACCGCGTGCAGTGCGTGCTGGTGGACGGCACTTTTTGGACCGACGATGAAATGGTGGCGCAAGGCATGTCGAAGAAACACGCGCGAGACATCGGTCACCTGCCGCAGAGCGGCCCGGGCGGTATGATCGAATGGCTGGACCGGCTGCCGGGCAGCACGCGCAAGGTGCTGATTCACATCAACAACACGAATCCCATTCTCAACTCGAATTCGCCGCAGGCGCGCGAATTGGGCGAGCACGGGATCGAAGTGGCCACCGACGGAATGGAAATCGAACTATGAGTGCCGCCTGGAGCCGCGAAGAATTCGAAGCGAAGCTCAAAGCGCAGGGCAGCGCTTACCACATTCACCATCCCTACAATGTGATGCTGAACGGCGGCAAGGCCAATCCGGATCAGATCCGCGGTTGGGTGGCGAACCGCTTCTACTACCAGATCGCGATTCCCATCAAGGATGCGGCCATTCTGTCGAATTGTCCGGATCGCGCGGTCAGGCGCTCCTGGGTGCAGCGCATACTGGATCACGACGGCTACGGCGACGACCTGGGCGGTATCGACTCCTGGCTGGTGCTGGGCGAGGCCGTGGGCCTCGAACGTGCACGTGTCGAAGCCCTGACCGACGTATTGCCGGGCGTGCGCTTCGCGGTGGATGCGTACGTGAATTTCGCGCGGCGCGCGCCGTGGCAAGAGGCCGTGTGCTCCTCGCTCACCGAGTTGTTTGCGCCGGAAATCCACAAGCAGCGGCTGGCGAACTGGCCGCTGCATTACCCGTGGATCGACCTGAAGGGGCTGCGCTACTTCCAGAGTCGGGTCAGCCTGGCACGGCGGGATGTCGAGTTCGGGCTGGGATTTACACTCGATCATTTTGTTACGCGGGAGATGCAAGAAAGGGCGGTCGACATCCTTAAGTTCAAGCTCGACGTGCTGTGGCAGATGAGTGATGCCATGGCTTTGAAGTACGGTACGACATGAGCACCCCTGAGCCGGCGGCTTTGGACATGGCGCTGCATCCGGCGTTGCGGCCGGGGTTCCGGCTGCAGTGGGAGGCGGCGCAGAATTCGTTCGTGATTTTGTATCCGGAAGGCATGATCAAGCTGAACCAGAGCGCCGGCGAGATTTTGAAACGCTGCGAGGGACGCATGACGGTGACGGAAATCGTTGCGGACCTGGAGAGTGCTTTTGCGACCACCGGACTCGAGAGAGATGTGGCGAGCATGATCGTCATGGCGGCGGGCAACCACTGGCTGGAGCTGCGACCATGATGCCGATGACCATGCCGGCGACGCCGCACGCGCCGGGACCCCCGCTGTGGCTGTTGCTGGAGCTGACCTATCGCTGCCCGTTGCATTGTGCCTTTTGCTACAACCCGATGGATTTCGCGCGCATCGGCCCGGAACTCGAGACCGCTGATTGGCTGCGGGTGCTGCGCGAGGCGCGTGCGCTCGGCGCGGTGCAGCTTGGGTTATCGGGCGGCGAGCCGCTGGCGCGCGATGACCTCGAGGAAATCGTCGCCGAGGCGCACCGGTTGGGCTTCTACATCAACCTCATCACGTCCGGGGTGGGTCTCACCGAAGCGCGCATCGCCGCGCTGAAGGCGGCGGGGCTCGATCATATCCAGCTGTCATTCCAGGACAGCACGCGGCAGATGAATGATTTTTTGAGCAGCACCAAGACGTTTGAGCTGAAGAGCCGGGTGGCGGCGCTGATCAAGCGCTACGACTACCCGATGGTGCTGAACGTCGTGTTGCATCGGCTCAACATCGACCATGTCGGCGACATTCTGAAGATGGCGGACGATATGGGCGCCGATTACGTGGAACTGGCCAATTCACAATATTACGGCTGGGCCTGGCACAACCGCGATCAGCTGCTGCCGAGCCGGGCGCAGGTGGAGCGCGCCGAGGCGCTGGTCAATGAGATCCGTGCGCGGCAGGAGCGGCCGATGCGGATCCTGTTCGTGGTGCCGGATTACTTCGAGAACCGGCCCAAGCCCTGCATGAACGGCCTGGGGTCCATTTTCATGACGGTGGCGCCGGACGGGCTGGCCCTGCCTTGCCATGCGGCGCGCATGCTGCCGGGCCTCAACCTGCCGAACGTCAAGGACGCGAGCGTCGAGTGGATCTGGCGGGATTCGCCGGGCTTCAACCTGTATCGCGGCGATGACTGGATGAAAGAGCCGTGCCGCAGCTGCCCGGAGAAGGCCAAAGACTTCGGCGGCTGCCGCTGCCAGGCCTTTCAGTTCACCGGCGATGCGGCGAACGCGGATCCGGTTTGCGACAAGTCGCCGTACCACGGCGAAGTGTTGGCGGCCGTGGCGCTGGCAGAGGTGCCGCGTGTGGACGAACCCGGTGTGGACGCACCCAGGGTGGCCCAGAACCCGGTGGAGAAACCGCTGATTTTTCGCGATCCGCGTAATTCAGTCGCCCTGACCTCTTAATCTTTCTCGAAGTCGATCCCACACTCGAGCAGCTCGCGTTCCCGGACGTCCTGCGGCTCGAAGCGCGGCAGGTCGACATCGTCGAAGCTGAAGACGAAAAAATCGTTCGGATTGTCGAGGCCCTGATAGGTCGCCAGAAAATCATTGTCGTTGGCGACATACAAGGCGTGATGCTTGACGCCGCCGATTGTTACGTCAGGTCCGAAGGCGGTGCCCTCGATCTTGGCGGGAATGTTCTTCGGGTCGTAGCCCTTGGCAGTCAGCACGGCAACGAGATCGAGGAACAACGTCTTGGGCACGGCGAACGGCGACAGATCGCCACTCTTGCCGCTGACGTCGACAGCGTTGTTTAGGTCGACGCGAAACAGCTGTTTGACCTTCGCTTTGGAACCGTCACCAAGACCCTTGCCGTCGCGCTCATCGAGTAAAAATTCGTGGTCGTTGATGGCGAGGATGTCGCTGACGCCTGAGCCGGTGGTGAGCTGGTAGGCATATTGCCGTACATGCCCCGAGCGAATGTCGATCTTGATGATGCGGATGACGTTGACAGCGGCGGTGTCCTGCTCGAGCGGCGCCTGGATTACGCCAACCAAGGTACGCCCGTCCGGCGTCACCGCGAGACCCTCCATGCCTTTGTTGGCGATGCGGCCGACGGTGTTGCCGGCGATTTCAGTTGCACCCATCGGACTCTTATTTTTCACCGCAAGTTCGGCCGGCAACTGGAAGGTGCGGATGCGACGGCCCGAGGCGCGATCGAACTGATACACGTGCGGTCCGTATTCATCCGAAATGAAAATGCTGAAACCGTCATTGGAAACACGAATGCTTTCCGGGTCGAGGCGCGCGTCGCGCGGATCGGTCGAGAGCGTGTTCGGGTCAAAGTTGTCGGAGCGGCCCGAGAAGTAATAGGTGTGTCGCGAGTTGAGCTGGGGTGCGCCGTTGCCGACGCCCAGGTTGGCGCCTGTGCCATAAACGAGCGGCGTGCTGCTGGAGAGCAGCGTCGTCGCCCGCAGCATGGGCGTCAGAACCAGCGGCAGGGAACTCGCATCCGCGACGTTGAACGTCGGGTTGGGCGCGAGCGCCAGGTTGAATGTGTGGAAGCGCGGAATGAACGAGGCGGTGTCGTCAATGGCACTGTTGAACGGCATGGCGTTTGGACCCCGATCAGGCAGTGCCAGGAAAGTCGTACCGCCGGCCCAAGCGAGGCCGGAACCCAAGCCACCGAGCAAGTTGCCTGCGATTCCGTTCTCGAGCGGCGCAGCGGTGCGCGACGACAAGTCTTGGTAGGTGCCACTGACGCTGCCGACGGCAATGAGCTCGACCTCGGCACGCGCCGTCGTGGCAAGGCCGAAAGCCGCGCTCGCAATTGCCGTGAGCGCGAGTGTTCTTGATTGGTGCATGGTCGTCCTCGATATCTGGAGGACGCCGATGCTAATGACCGAGTATTTCAGACGCGTGACTGTAAACGCTCGTTGTGCTGCAGAAGCGCGTTTCATGTATTGCTACATGTCGCATGATTAAGACAGTGTTTGTGACAAGTTACTTTTATTTGTTGCTGTTTCGCATCGTCGCCTCAGCAAAAAAAACACAGCTTCTTTATTTCCGCGTATTTCAGCCCTTAAAACTGTCGTTTTGTCGCAAAAGGCATCGGCTGGCACGTTGTTTGCTCGTGCCTGAGCGATGGGACCGTGCGTGCGTTATCGGCGTCGGATCCCCGTAATCATCACTTCAACAGGCTCGGGGGAGTCCATGCAAAACAAACGGCATCTGGCAGTTGGTCTGGGAATGGCGGTCGCCGCCGCACTGGCCAACACATCCGTCAAGGCGGTCGATTTCACGACTGCAGACGACACTTACAAGTTCTCGGTCAACGGCAACATCAACGTCGACTACATCTACTCACATTGTCAGAGCGCTGATACAGCGCAGGCGATCGTGACGGTCGGCGGCGCCTGCACCGGGACCAAGAGCGGCAGCAGCGTGTCCACGATCACCAACGGCCTGCTCCCCGCCGCCATCACCTTCGGCGTCGCAACCACGCAGAACGGCTATGACATCGCGGCCCATTTCGGCTTCTACCCTGGCATTGCCACCAACGACGGCGGCAGCCCTAACCTGCAGAGCAACGGCGGCGCCGCGACGAACGTGGGCCTGGGCAGCACCGGCCTGGACATTCGCCAGGTGTTCATGACCTTCGGCAACAAGGACATGGGTACCTTCACCTTGGGGCGTAATTTCGGCCTGTTCGGTTTCGATGCGATCATCAACGACATGACGTTGCCCGGCGTCGGCGTCGGTGGCGCGGCGTCCACTGCGTCGCCCGCGAACACGACGCTCGGTTCGATCGGCTTCGGCTATATCTATGTCGACACGCTGGCGCAGATCGATTACACGACCCCGACCTTTGCCGGCTTCGCCGCCACAGTCGGTATCTTCAACCCGATAAACTCGCTGACGGACAATACGGCGGCCCCCAAGAAGTATCCCGGCGCGCATGCCAAATTGACGTACACCATGAAGGTGTCCGACGACATGAAGTTCTACGGATCGGTGACCGGCGTCTGGCAAAAGCAGGACTTCCTGCCCACTGCGCTGACGGCCGTGCAGTACACCAGCCGCGGCGCGGATGCCTTCGTGCAGGCCAAGCTGTACGGGTTCGAGTTCGATGCCTCGGTCTATTACGGTAAGGGCATGGGCACGACCGGTTATTTCATCCTGGCGGATGACGGCTTCGGCAATGCACGCAAGTCGTACGGCGGCCTGATTCAGGCTACGTACACCATCGGGCCTGACAAGTTTGGCGTGAACTACGGCACCAGCCGTCTGAGCTTCGCCAATGCCGGAGACGCGGCACTGACCCCGAACCTGCTGGCCAGCAACAACAAGTTCACGCTCGGCAACTACTACTCGTTGACCAAGAACCTGACGCTGTTGGCGGAAGCAAGCCCGACTTGGACGCGGGGCCATGACGGTTCGGAGAACAAGTCTCTGACCGTGAATGCCGGCGCCTACCTGTCGTTCTAAGTTGCCAGAAAAAAAGCGGGCTCCGTTGAAACGAAGCCCGCTTGATTTACCGCAGTAAAATTATCCCGGCTTGAATCACTTCAAGCCGGGATTTTTTTAGGCGGCGAGAACGCCCTTGGCCTTGGCAGCGCTGGTGGCCAGAATGTCCATCAACGTCGGCGACAGGCAATCGTACGGCTCGAGCTTCAGCTCCTTGAGGCGCGCACGAATGGCATCCATCTGGTCAGGCTTGGTGCCTCCTTCGATGATCGACGAGACGAAGGCGGCGAACGCAGGCGCTTCCCAACCATTTGCTTCGAACAGCTCAGGATGCACGAAGTCCAGACCGTAGAACGGATGGGCCTTGTTCTCGATGCGGCCGTACATATGCACACCGCAAGCGGTGCAGGCATAGCGCTGAATGGCAGCCGACGAGTCGACCACTTTCAGTTTCTGCGCATTGGCAGTGACCGACACCTTATCTTTAGGCACCACGGCGATCAACGAAAACACCGCGCCGCTCGGCTTCCAGCACTTGGTGCAGCCGCAGACGTGATTGAACGCCACGTTGCCGCCGATGCTCACAGTGACCGGATCGGAAGTGCACTTGCACTTGAGCGTACCGCCCGTGAAGCTCGAATTGCCGGCTTTGACGCCGTTGTCGACGGACGGATGAATGTGTACAGACATGTTTGTTCCCTCTCTCAGTTAAAAGTCGCAACGCTGCGAATCGACTCGCCGGAATGCATGAGTTCGAACGCGTCGTTAATTTTTTCCAATGGCATCACATGGGTGATCAGATCATCGATGTTGATCTTGCCATCCATGTACCAGTCCACGATTTTCGGCACATCCGTGCGACCGCGTGCGCCGCCGAATGCCGAGCCCTTCCAGACCCGCCCGGTGACGAGCTGAAACGGTCGCGTCTGGATGACCTTGCCGGCACCGGCGACACCGATGATGATGGATTGGCCCCAGCCGCGATGGCAGCACTCGAGCGCCTGGCGCATCACATCGACATTGCCGATACATTCAAAACTGTAATCCGCGCCGCCATCTGTGATCTCGACCAGATGCGCGACCAGATCGCCGCCCAGGTCCTTCGGATTCACGAAATGGGTCATGCCCAACTTTTCGGCCAGCGCCTTGCGGCCCGGGTTCAAATCGACGCCCACGATCTTATTGGCGCCGACCATTCTGGCGCCTTGAATCACATTCAGACCGATACCGCCGAGACCGAACACCACGACGTTCGCACCCGGCTCGACCTTGGCGGTGTTGACCACCGCGCCCACGCCGGTCGTTACACCGCAACCGATGTAACACACCTTCTCGAAGGGTGCGTCTTCGCGGATTTTTGCCAATGCGATTTCCGGCAGCACACTGTAGTGCGAGAACGTCGAACAGCCCATGTAATGGTGGATCATGTCCTTGCCGATCGAAAAACGACTGGTGCCGTCCGGCATCACGCCCTTGCCTTGAGTCGCCCGGATGGCCGTGCACAGATTGGTCTTCTGCGACAGGCACGACTTGCACTGACGACACTCCGGCGTGTACAGAGGAATCACGTGATCGCCTTTCTTCAGCGAAGTGACCCCGGGTCCCACGTCGACGACGATGCCGCCGCCTTCATGTCCGAAAATAACCGGGAACAGGCCCTCAGGGTCCGCGCCGGATCGGGTGAACTCGTCGGTATGGCAAATACCGGTCGCCACCATCTCGATCACCACTTCGCCCGCCTTGGGGCCCGCCAGATCCACCTCGATGACTTCGAGTGGTTTGCCTGCGGCAAAACATACTGCTGCTTTGGTTTTCATAAGCTTCCTACCCTCTCTCACTCACAACTGAACGTGGCCCGAGTCGTCGACCACGGGAATCTGATAACTCTTGAGGATTGCCACGATCTGGGGCTTATGTCCACCAATCCAATCGTCAACGGCTGCCTTCCAGTCTTTCTCGCCCTGGCGCATGCCCATGGAAATCTCAAAATCGAACCGGATGTCGGGCGTCGGCGTAAACGGCAGCGCCTTCCAGCCCGGATGGTTCTTCACCAGCATACCGGCAATCGGCCCCCAAAGGATGCCGCCATCTATTGCATCGCCCTCGAGCGCCCGCTCCATGGCCCGCGCCGGGGACTCTGCCGGGTCGCCATTCTGGTGCGCGATCAGCAAGGCATTGTCGATCAACGCATGCTTCAGCACGTAGTCGCTGCCAGGCGTGTTGGAAAACGCACCGATGCGCAGCTTCGCGGGCGGCAGCTTCTCCAAGTCCTCCGCGACTTTCAGGGAGCTGAGCTGCCCCTTGTCCTTGATCAGCAACGAATACGTGGAATGCAAATAGGGCTGCGTCGTCGCCGTCAGCTCATAACCTTTCGGCACGCCGATGATCAGGTCGCACTTGAATGCCTGCGTGGTCTCATCTCGCGCACGCAACGTGTTGCGCACAAAACCCATCCGCTGCGGGAAAAAAGTGTATTCGACCTTTTTCCCCATGTCCTTGGCCATCGCCTCAGCGATCTTGTTCTCGTAGCCCTCGCCCTTGTCATTCGACAAGGGCAGATTCGAGCCATCCGCACAAACCTTGAGGACCGCCGCCGTCGCACCGGCCGGGGCCGCCGCTGCGGCAGGTGCTGCCAGGGCGGGTGCCGCGACGGCGGACCCCGCGATCAGCGCGGACAGCCCCACGCCGTATATGAGAGCACCGGCGACGCGGTCACAAACCAAAACGAACTTCACTTCGCGTCCGGCGCGCCACCAATCGGAAAGGTGTGGCCCGGCGCGATCTTACCGTCCGAACGACCCTTCAGATACGCGTACAAACCTTCCCAATTCTTCACCATCATGTCACTGGCGCCCCACGGAGGCATGCCCTTTTCGGCGCGGCCATTGATCACAGTGGTATGAAAATCTTCCTTGGACATCGTTTTCAACGACTCGACCAATGATGGTCCGACCAAGCCTTCCTGCTGAGCCCCGTGGCAGCGTTCACACGCCAACGCACGCCAGGTCTTCCAGCCTTCATACGTCTTCTCATCAACCTTGTTGCCTTCCTTGACTGTATAGAGAGCGCCACCTTTCGGTGCATCCGCTGCGTTCACCGCCAACGTCGCCGCCGTTGCCACCACGGCCATCACTGCTGCTGCTACATATCGTCTCATTCGTCTCTCCGTCAAGAAGACGCACCGCGAGCTGTGAAGCGCGCGGTGCGTCGGTTCGAACATTAACCCAATGACTCAGTCTTACTGATTGCTAGCCGTCGCAGCACCAGTCTTGCTCGGCAATGCAAACACGAACAACGAACCGCCCAGGGTGGTGTACTTGGCCAGATCCTTATAGCCACCTACCGCGCCCAAGCCTTCCGTCGACTTCTCGAGACCCGCGGCCATGCCGATACCGGCCCAGCCACCGATGCCCGAGTACACGCCGACATACTGCTTGCCCTGGTACTCATACGTGAACACGTTGCCGATGATTCCGGAGGGCGTCTTGAACTTCCACAGTTCCTTGCCGTCCTTCGTGCTGACTGCCTTGATGTAGCCTTCGAGCGTGCCGTAGAAGGCCACGTCACCGGCAGTCGTCAGAGCACCCGACCACACCGAGAAACGCTCAGGCTTCGACCAGACGATCTTGCCCGTTGACGGATCCCAGGCGATGAAGTTGCCCATGCCGCCATGGCTGCCCGGCGTCGGGAACATCGTCAGGGTCGCGCCGACGTACGGCTGGCCCGCGGTGTACTCGACCTGGAACGGCTCGTAGGTCATGCAGACGTGGTTCGTCGGCACAAACATCAGACCGCTCTTCGGGTCGTAGCTCGACGGCTGCTCGTCCTTCGATCCCAACGCTGCGGGACAGATGTCCTTCACGTCGACATCGGGGCCGGTGGTGCCAGGAGAGTATTTCTTGTTGACCTCGGGACGACCGGTCTTCATGTCGACCTTGGTGGCCCAGTTCACTTGCGGGTCATACTTCTCGGCAACCATCAACTCGCCCGTTTCACGGTTCAGCGTGTAGCCGAAGCCGTTACGGTCCATATGCGAAACGGCCGGATAGGTCTTGCCGTCTTTCTTCGCATCGAGCAACACGACCTCGTTGACGCCGTCGTAATCCCATTCATCGTGCGGGGTCATCTGATAGACCCACTTCGCCGCACCGGTGTTGAGATCACGCGCGAAAATCGTCATCGACCACTTGTTGTCGCCGGGACGCTGCGCCGGGTTCCACGTGCCGGGATTGCCGGATCCGTAGTACACCAGGTTGAGCTTCGGATCGTAGGCATACCAGCCCCACGTGGTGCCGCCGCCCAACTTCCATTGATCACCCTTCCAGGTCTTGATGGACGAGTCCTTGCCGACCGGTGCCATCTTGCCATTGGTCCAGGTCATCGTCTTGGCAGGATCGAGCAGCATTTCCGTGTCCTGACCCTGGCTGTAGGCCTTCCAGAGCAGCTTGCCGGTCTTGATGTCATAGGCATGCATGCGGCCACGAACGCCGAATTCACCACCGGAGATGCCGGTCAGCACGACGTCTTTGAACACGTGCGGCGCATTCGTGTTGGTCTCGCCTTTCTTCGGATCGCCGTTCTTGACGCTCCAAATGACTTTGCCGGTCTTGGCATCGAGCGCCACGAGCGTGGTGTCGGCCTGTTGCAGCAAAATCTTGCCGTCGCCGTAGGCTACGCCACGGTTGACCGTATCGCAGCACATCACGGGGACCACCGTGGGATCCTGCTTCGGTTCATATTTCCACTTGATCTGCTGGTCAGCCAGGCTGACTGCATACACATTGTTAGGAAACGGCGTATGCAAGTACATCATGTCACCAATGACCAACGGCGAACCTTCGTGGCCGCGCAGGACACCAGTCGACATGGTCCAGGACACTTGCAGATTTGCCACGTTGCTGGCATTCACCTGATCGAGCGTGCTGTAGCGATGATTCGCGTAGTCGCCGGCTTGCGAAGCCCAGTTGGACGAATTGCCCATCGCAGTTTCGAGTTCCGTCGCCGAGCCGATGCCGCTTAGGCATAATCCTACCGACACAGCGGCTGCGCCCACGAGTGGACGAGCGTAAGACCTTTTCATATAGAGTCCCTCACCTTTGAGTTTCGACATTTAGCCAACCACCTTTAATTTCCCCTAAATTCGGACGGGAGCGAGCCATGAGACTGCAAAACCTATGCCATATCGCCAGCATCATGCTCTGTGTGAGTATTTCGCAACAGAGCCCAGCAGCGGATGCAGTTGATACATCTAAATTACCTATTCATAACTTCCCGACCGAAGCGCGGGTCGAGTACGTGAACGATTGTATTGCAAAAGGCGGTGGCAAGATGGCCGCGCTGTATCAGTGTTCCTGCGCGATCGACAAGATCGCCGACAGCATGACTTACGATGACTACGTTGAATCGTCCACATTTGCAAAATATGCAACACTGCCCGGTGAGGGGGGCGGCATCTTCCGTGACCCTGAGAACGCGAAGAAATTAGCCAAGCGCTATCGCGAGTTGGAGAAGGATTCATTGCAGTCCTGCGGCATGCGGGTTTGACATATCGATCGCTGAAGTTGCCGTTTGCGGAGACTGCGCGCAGCATACGGGTCGTCTGAGCCTACAAAGTACCGACCTAAGTATCGGTACGACTGCTCAGGATGGTTTGACCAGGTGTGTCGTGACTGACACATGTAGCGGCACAGATTGTCCGACTAGCGTCACGGGATGGATGAAAGTGCCGCGGCTTATGGCACGGATGGCGGGTTTCGGGGGGAACCAGAAAATGGCTAATCGTTTGGAATCGATGCATGCGGCGCGTGTGGCCGGGGTGGTACGCGGTAACCGTGAGTTGACCACTTGCGACGACCTTGGTCCGATCATCGCCGCATCTTGGCGCCGCTGCATGCTGGACTACTCGCTCGATCCAGAGTTCGAGCCTGAGCCGCACGTCCTCGACGGCAGGGAACTCGAAGAGCACCGTGGTCGTAACGAGCAGCTGATTCAGGTTGCCTGCGCCGAAGTTGACTGGCTCTACGAGCATATCGCCATGTCGGGTTGTGCTCTGTTGCTCACCGACGCGGCCGGTATTCTCTTATATGAGAAGGTCGACGGCAGCGCGGCGGACCTATTTCGCAAGGCTGGTTTGCGGGTCGGCGCGGACTGGAGCGAAGCGCATCAGGGCACCAACGGCATGGGCACCTGCATAGCTGCGGGTCGCCCCATCATCGTGCATCGTGATGAACACTTTCGTTCAGCGTATATCGATCTCTCCTGCACGGCGGCGCCCATCCACGATCCCTCCGGCACGCTCGTGGGTGTGCTCGACGCAACCCATATCAATGCCCAGGGCACGCGAGAAACGCAGACGCATGTCATGGCGCTGGTGCATCTGTCCGCCAAGCTGATCGAAAAATGTCTGTTCCTGCAGCACTTTCAGCGCGGCAGCGTGCTGCGTTTTCACGCCCGGCCCGAGTTCGTCAATTTGCAGCACGATGGCGCGCTGGCGCTCGCGAGCGATGCCACCGTGATCGCCGCTGATGAAATGGCCATGCGTCTGCTCGGCGTGAGTCAGCGTAGTGAACTCATCGGCCGGCGCATCGATGATATTTTCGAATTGAAAGCTGACGCCGTGGTGGAGCCCGCGGCTCGCCATGGCGGGCTGTGGCCGGTGCGCGATGCGGTGCTGGGACGGCGTTACTTCGCGAGCATGAACAATGAGTCCGCGGACCTGAAATGGGTGCGCGGCGGCCGTGGCGCCGAGGCTTGCACGCAGCCTGTGATGCAGGTGACGGCGGGCATTTGCGCGAAAGAATGCATGACGCTCGAGGACCTGGCCGGCGAAGACCCGCAGATGCTTCGGAATGCACGCAGCGCACGCCGTGTCGCGAGTTCGAGTGTGTCGGTCATGATTCAGGGCGCAACCGGTACCGGCAAGGAATTGTTCGCGCGCGCGTTGCACGACGCGAGTGGGCGTGGCCCGTTCGTGGCGCTGAATTGCGCTGCCATTCCGGAATCGCTGATCGAAAGCGAATTATTCGGCTACAAATCCGGCGCCTTCACCGGCGCGCGGCGCGACGGCGCGAAGGGCACCATTCTGCAAGCCTCCGGCGGTACGTTGTTCCTCGATGAAATCGGCGACATGCCGTTGCTGTTGCAGACGCGTCTGCTGCGCGTGCTGGAAGAACGGGAAGTATTGCCGCTCGGCGCGGATCGCCCCATCAAGGTCGACCTGCGCGTGGTGTGCGCATCCCATCAAAATCTTCGCGGCATGATTGCGCGCGGCCAATTTCGCGAAGACCTCTATTACCGCCTGAATGGCTTGACGCTGGAATTGCCGCCGCTCGCCGAGCGCGCGGACAAGGAGCAGCTGATCCGCAATGTGCTCAGCCAGGAGAGCAGCGACGGTCGTCCGCTCGCGATCGAGTCCGACGCATTCCAGTGTTTGCGGGATTACGGCTGGCCCGGCAACGTGCGCGAGCTGCGCAACGTCATTCGCACGGCGCTCGCGATCTGCGATGGTGGCGTAGTGCGCCTGCGGGATCTGCCGTCCGAGGTTCGCAACGGTGCAGCGAGTGCAATCCGCTTCGACGCGACCACCACGCTCGGCATCAGCGACGTACCGAGCTTGTCGCCGATCGAAGCGGCCGAGCGACAGGCGCTCGTCGATGCCATCAAGACGACCGCCGGCAACATGGCGCGCGCCGCTGCGCTGCTGCAGGTGAGTCGCAGCACGCTGTATCGCCGCTGCAAAGATTTGCACATTACGTACCGGACGCACTGACGGCGACGAGTGCTGGCATGCAACCTGCTAGCGATTGCAGGTCATGGGGACCTTCGTCATGCTGGCGCCCGGAGTGTGTGTCATGCGGCGGCGACTGCAGCCGCACGCTATGCTGCAAAGCATGGCGGGCGGCGCACAGCTGAACGAGTCCGCCGCAGTGATCCTGGAGTTATGCGATGGCTCGCGAACGCGTGATCAGCTGGTCATCGAAGCCGTGCTACGTTCCCGAGGCAAATTGCGCACTGTCGATGTGGTCGCGTTTCTGGAAGCAAGCCGGGCACGCGGCTGGGTGGTCGAAGCCCAGTAAAGGCGCGCAAAAGCTCGTGCGCGCCCCTGATTTCTAACCTGCGTTCAAGAATTCCGTCAGTTGGTCGGCGCCGCCGATCAGCTTGCCGTTCATGAAGACCTGCGGCACGGTGGCCGCACCGGACGCTGCCTTGACCCCCTGCATGGTCAACTCGTCGCCCAGGTAGATCGACTCGAAGGTGATCCCGCTCTTGGTCAACAATGCCTGCGCGCGTGCGCAATGCGGACAACCATGGCGGGCAAGGAGGAAGGCCGAGCCGCGACCCTTCGCATCGGGTCGCAGATACCGATAAAGCGTATCGGCGTCCGACACTTCGAACGGGTCGCCCGCCTTGTCCGGCTCGATGAACATCTTTTCGATCTTGCCGTCGTCGACCAGCATCGAATAACGCCAGGACCGCGTACCGAGCGACGCACCGCGGTGGTCCACCGCCATGCCCATGGCCTCGGTGAATTCGCCGAAGGGATCCGCAATGAAGCGCACGCCCTCCGCCTTCTCCGAGCGCTGCCAGGCCTCCATGACGAACGGATCGTTGACGGACACGCACACCACGTCGTCGATGCCCGCCTCGCTGAAATCCTTGAGGCGCGCCACATATCCCGGCACGTGCGCGGTACTGCACGTGGGCGTGAACGCACCCGGCAGTGCAAACAGGATCACGCGGCGGCCTTTGAACAGATCAGCGCTGGAGATGATTTGCACCTTGCCGTCCTTCAGTTCTGCCAGATCGACGTTGGGGACCTGGGCGCCGGCGCGCGATTCTCGTTTGCTCATAGCATTACTCCACGATGTAGTCAGAGATCATTGTAGTCGTCAGCGCAGCTGACTGTCCTTGCTGCCGCGGCGGTTGTAGCCGGCAAAAAAACCGCTCTCTTTGTCATCCAAGCTTTGACA
>CAZZZU010000087.1:0-18617 GCA_964658805.1 uncultured Steroidobacteraceae bacterium | reverse complement strand
ACCGTGGTCAGCGGCGGCACCGCGACCCTGTCCTGGTCCTCCACCAATGCAGCGACGTCCTGCAGTGCCTCCGGCGGTTGGACCGGCGCGCAAGCCGCCACGGGCAACACGACCACCGCCGCTCTCACCGCGACGACGACATACACACTCACCTGCAGCAATGCGAGCGGCGCCGGCGCGCCTGCGTCGGCGACCGTGACGGTGGCTCCGGCGAGTGCCAGTTCCCTTGCGCCGAAAATCAGTGCGCTGACGCTCACGCGTTCGCAGCAGTTCGCCGCGACCCTGCCCGGCACCACGGCGACCTGGACCGTCAACGGCGTCGTCGGCGGCAATGCCACCACCGGCACCGTGTCCTCGACCGGTTTGTATACGGCCGGCTCGGCGCCAGGCCAATACACGGTGATCGCGACCAGTGGCTCGGACGCGACCAAGAGTGCCAGCGGCATCGTCGCGGTGACGGATCTGCCCGGCGTGTATAGCTACCACAACAATCAGTCGCGCAACGGCGCGAATCTGCAGGAATACGCGATCACCAAGGCGAACGTTGCCGCCGGTTTCGGCAAACTGGCGTCGTGCCAGGTGGACGGCGCGGTCTACGCGCAGCCTTTGTGGGTGGCGAACGTCAACATCGGCGGCGCGCCGCATAACGTGGTTTATGTGGCGACCGAGCATGATGGACTGTTCGCTTTCGACGCGGATCCGATCAACAACACCTGCGTCAATCTGTGGTCCAAAAATCTCATCGACACTGCGCATGGCGCCAATGCCGGTGAGACCACGATCCCAAGCGGCCCCGCCTTTCATTACGTTGGCGTCGGCGCCGGCGATATTCAACCGGAGATCGGTATCACCGGCACCCCGGTCATCGATCCCGCCGCAAAAATTCTGTATGTCGTGACCAAATCGTTCGGCGCCGATAAGGCTACCTATTATCAACGTTTACACGCCATCGACATCACCACCGGTAACGAGATGGCGGGTTCGCCGGTGTTGATCACGGGCACCTACACCTCGGGCGGCATCACCCGGACCTTCGATACGCACCAGCATCTTCAACGGACCGGCCTGACGCTCTCGAACGGCACCGTCTACGTCGCGTTCACGGCGCACGAGGATGGCGGCACCTGGTACGGCTGGATGATGAGTTATCAGTACGGCGACGACGAGTTCACGCAGAAGAACGTGATCAATGTCGCGCCGGCGAACAGCAAGGGCGGGATCTGGATGAGCGGTGGCGCGCCGGCCGTCGACGCGTCCGGAAACATATTTTTTCTCACCGGTAATGGCACCTTCAATGTCAACACCGGCGGCAA
The DNA here is from genome assembly GCA_964658805.1 of uncultured Steroidobacteraceae bacterium. Lineage (GTDB taxonomy): Bacteria > Pseudomonadota > Gammaproteobacteria > Steroidobacterales > Steroidobacteraceae > Bog-1198. The sequence continues at coordinate 17,304 of CAZZZU010000087.1, read as the reverse complement.
GGACTACGGCAATTCGATGATGAAGCTGTCGCCGACATTGGATGTCCTCGGCTACTACACGCCGAACTCGGAGCTCGGGCAGGCCATTCACGACAACGATCTCGGCGCCGGCGGTGCTGCTTTGCTGGCGGACCTGCCCGCGGGCAACACCGTGATCCACGCGATAATCTTCGGCGGCAAGGAATCGCAGTTGTTCGTCATCGACCGCGACAACCCGGGCGGCTACGATCAGAGCGGCAATGCGCATGTGCAGGCAATTGCCTTTGGCACCAGTATCTTCGCCACCGGCGCGCTGTGGAATAATCACTATTATCTTGCCGGCAAGGGCGGCCCCCTCAAGGCGTACACGCTCAGCACGACCACTGGCAAACCGCAATTCGCGCCTGCGGGTCAATCAACGAACACGTACGGATTTCCCGGTTCGACGCCGAGCGTTGCTGCGGCCGGCACCGTCAACGGAATTGCGTGGACCCTCGATACGGGTGCTAACTATTGCACCAATCAATCGATCGGCTGCGCGCCATTCGTACTGCATGCGCACGACGCCGATACCATCGCCACGGAGTTGTGGAACAGCAGCAAGGTCACTGCCGACGTGGCTGGCTATCCGATCAAGTTCAACGTTCCGACCGTTGCGAATGGGCATGTTTACATCGGTACACGCGGCAATGACTGCTCGCAGAAGTGCGCTGCGGGCGTCACACCTACCGTCCTCGGCACCGTGGATATATACGGGCTGAAACCGTGATCGCTGCCGTTGTTTGAAAACCATTAAGTTTAAAGCGCCAATAATCGTGCACTGCGCCGTGTATACAGAAGCCGTCGACAATTGAGCTTCCGACGGTTCGCGCTCCGCGCAACCGTCTGCACAGAAAACGAAGGGATGGTGACCGGTATGTACTCGAGACATCGCGCAGCCGTTGGCGCGCTTCTTTTTTGCGCGTTCACATCGTCTGCCTGGGCGGCCGGCGTAACGGGCAGCCTCACTGCGTCGGCCAATCCGGTGCAATCGGGCACGGCGGAGACCGTCTCGTGGACCTCGACCAATGCGACGAGTTGCACATTGCAAAGCAATGGTGGGACGCCGAAGACGGTGGCTGCCACCGGGCATATCAGCACCGGCAACTTCACCACCACGACGACCTACACGCTCATCTGCACCGGCACTGCCGGCAGCAGCAGCCCGGCCGTGTTGACCGTGACCGCGGTCAGTGGCGGTAGCGGCACCGGTGCGGGCACGTTGGCCCTGTCGGCGGCGAGCTATTCGGTGGCGGCCGCGAACGGCGCCATCACCATTCCGGTGAATCGTGCTGCGGGTTCGACCGGTGCCGTCAGCGTGGGCTACGGCACCGCCAACGGCAGCGCGCAGGCGGGCACCGATTACACGGCAGCGGCCGGCGTCCTCAATTGGGCTGCAGGCGATGCGTCCGCAAAGTCTTTCGTCGTTACCGTGAGCAAGTCGGTCACCACCGCCAAGAATTTCACCGTGGCGATTTCTTCGGCCACGGGCGGCGCGACACTCGGGTCGCCCAGTTCCGCGACGGTGTCGATTACACCTGCCGCCTCGTCCGGTTCGGTTACGGCCAATCTGTCTGCATCCGCCAATCCAGTGGCAGCGGGCTCTGCTGAGACTGTGTCGTGGACGTCGACCAATGCAACGAGCTGCACGTTACAAAGCAACAGTGGGACGCCGAAGACGGTGGCCGCCACTGGATCTGTAAGCACGGGTAACTTCACTACCACGACGACCTACACGCTGATCTGCACGGGCAGCGCGGGTAGCAGCAGCCCTGCGGTGTTGACGGTGACGGTGGGCAGCGGCGACGGCACGACTCAGGCGCCAGTCGTGACGCTGAGCGCGAATCCGACCGCGGTGACCAGCGGTGCGACGTCCGTTCTAAACTGGTCTTCAAGCAATGCGCCGACTTCCTGCACCGCTTCGGGTGGCTGGACGGGTACGCAAGCCGCCACGGGCAGCACGACCACCGCGCCGCTGACGGCAACCACCACCTACACGCTCACCTGCACGAATGCGCAGGGCTCGAATGCAGCATCGGTGACTGTGACGGTCGGTTCCGGCAGCACCACGGCCCTCGCGCCGAAGATTGCCGCGCTCACCCTGAATCGCTCGCAGCAGTTCGCCGAGAGTCTGCCGGGGACCGCGACCTGGACCGTGAATGGTATCGTCGGCGGCAACGGCACCACCGGCACCGTGTCGTCCTCGGGTCTGTATACGGCCGGCTCGGAGCCGGGCCAGTTCACCGTGACCGCTGTCAGCAGCAGCGACGCGACCAAGAAGGCCACCGCCACGGTCGCGGTCACCGATCTGCCGGGCGTATACAGCTATCACAACAACCAATCACGTAATGGCGCCAACCTGCAGGAGTACGCACTCACCAAGGCCAACGTCGCGGCCGGCTTCGGCAAGCTGGCATCCTGCAAGGTGGACGGTGCGGTCTATGCGCAACCGCTGTGGGTCGCGAACGTCAACATCGGCGGCGCAAAGCACAACGTGGTGTACGTGGCGACCGAGCACGACGGCTTGTTCGCCTTCGATGCCGATCCGGTCGGCGGCAATTGCATTAGTCTCTGGTCGAAGAATCTGATCGATTCTGCACATGGCGCGAATGCCGGCGAAACGACCATACCGAGCGGACCCGCGTTCCATTACGTGGGCGTGGGCGCGGGCGACATCCAGCCGGAAATCGGCATCACGGGTACGCCCGTCATCGACCCAGCCGCCGGCATCTTGTACGTGGTGACCAAGTCCTTCGGTGCGGACAAGGCCACGTACTACCAGCGGTTGCATGCCATCGACATCACCACCGGCAACGAGAAGCCGGGATCACCGGTGGTGATCGCGGGCACCTATACCCCTGCGGGCGGCAACACGGTGACCTTCAATACGCATTATCACCTGCAGCGCGCCGGCCTGACGTTCTCGAACGGCACCGTGTACGTCGCGTTCACGGCACACGAGGACGGCAACACCTGGTACGGCTGGATGATGAGTTACCAGTACGCCGACGATGAGTTCACGCAGAAAAACGTGATCAACGTCTCGCCCGTCAGCAGCAAAGGCGGCATCTGGATGAGCGGCGGTGCACCGGCTGTGGACGCGTCGGGCAACATCTACTTCCTCACCGGCAACGGCACCTTCAACGTCAACACCGGCGGCAAGGACTACGGTAATTCGATGATGAAGCTGTCGCCGACATTGAACGTCCTCGGCTACTACACGCCGAACTCAGAGCCTGCGCAAGGCATTCACGACAACGATCTCGGCGCGGGCGGCGCCGCATTGCTTGCGGATTTGCCGGCGGGAAGCACCGTCATCCACGCAATGATTTTTGGTGGCAAGGAATCGCAGCTGTTCGTCATCGACCGCGACAACCCGGGTGGCTACGACCAGAGCGGCAACTCGCACGTACAGCAGATTGCTTTCGGCACGAGCATCTTCGCGACCGGCGCGCTTTGGAACAATCACTATTACCTGGCCGGCAAGGGTGGCCCGCTCAAGGCTTATACGATCAGCGCGGCTTCGGGCAAACCGCAATTCACCGCGGCCGGACAATCGTCGAATACGTATGGTTTCCCCGGCGCAACGCCGAGTCTCGCGTCGGCCGGCGCAGCCAATGGCGTCGCATGGACGCTCGACGCCGGCGGGAAGTACTGCACCAATCAATCGAGCGGCTGCGCGCCGGTTGTATTGCATGCTCACGATGCCGACACGATCAGCAACGAGCTATGGAACAGCAGCAAAGCCTCGGGCGATGCGGCAGGCTATCCGATCAAGTTCAACGTACCCACGGTCGCGAACGGGCATGTCTACATCGGCACGCGCGGTAACGATTGCTCGCAGAGTTGCGGGTCGGGTGTCACGCCGAGCGTGCTCGGCGCAGTCGAGATCTACGGACTCAAGCCCTGATGCTCGGTCATAGCTAATGATTAACCTGCCCGCGGCGTTGACCCGCGGGCAGGTTGCATGAGATCGACGGCGTTTGTCACGGGCCTTACTGAGCGACCGCACAGTTTGCGCAGGCCTCTCGCGCTATCCCATTTAACTAAATGCATTGGTGTCTCCGTTGCGCGACTTTTTTTTATGCAGTGGCGCAAATCACGCGAAACATTTACAAAGCGTGACGCAATCGGTCGCGAGACGGCGACAACTTGCGTGCAGCGCGAATCAGGGTACAACGCTCACTCGCACTCTCCTGGGATGGTGATCAAAATGTATCCACGACGCGGCGCCTTGATCGGCGCCTTTTTTGTCGTCGCGCTCGCGACGTTGCTGTTCACAGCGAGCGTGCAGGCAGCGAGTGCAGGCAATGCCTCTTTCACCGCGTCGAGTTATTCGGTTCAACAGTCAGCCGGCGCCATCACGTTGACGGTGAGTCGCAGCGGCGGCGCTGCCGGCGCGGTCACCGTTGGCTATACGACGCAACACGGCACCGCGAGCGCCGGGGTCGAGTACACCTCGACCGCGGGCACGTTGGCCTGGGCCAACAACGATACCGGCAGCAAGACCATCACCGTGCCCATCAGCAAGACGGGTTTCTCGGGGTCGAAGAACTTTCGCATGAATCTGCAGAATCCCACCGGCGGCGTCACGATCGGCGGGTCCGTGACCGTCACCATCGTCGGCAGTGGTACGGGCGGCACGACGAGTGGCGCGTATGGCACACTGGCGCTGGCTGCTCCCAGCTATTCGGTCACCGCATCGAGCGGCTCCGTGACCATCGTCGTCAACCGGAGCTCCGGCTCGAACGGCGCGGTCACCGTGGGCTACGGCACCGCCAACGGCAGCGCGCAGGCAGGCAGCGATTACACCGCATCGAGCGGCGTGCTCAAATGGGCTGCCGGCGATGCGTCGCCGAAATCATTCGTGGTCTCGGTCAATAAATCACTGACGACCGCGAAGACCTTCAGTGTTTCCGTGTCCTCTGCAACCGGCGGGGCCACGCTGGGCGCACCGGCATCCGCGACCGTGACTGTCACGCCCGTGGTGGTCACGCAGCCGACGGGCGGCAAGATGGGCAATGCCGCGGCGGCGCGCCTGCTCAATCAAGGGACGTTCGGCGCCACCCTCGGCACGCTTTCAGCGACCGCGAATCAGACCTACGATCAATGGTTCCAGGCGCAGGCTGCCGCCACGCCCACGTTGTACCTGCCGCAGGTGCCGACGCAGAGCGCGCGGATATTGCCGGCATGGCTCAAGACCGTGAACACGTCGTCGGACCAGCTGCGGCAGCGGGTCGCGTTCGCACTGTCCGAAATCTTCGTGGTCTCGGACAACAGCACCACCATCGTCTCGTCGGGTAATGCGCTCGCGAATTACTACGACATCCTGGTGCGTGACGCGTTGGGTAACTTCCGTACCCTGCTGCAGGACGTGACGCTGTCACCCGAGATGGGCATGTACCTGTCCATGTTCAAGAACGACAAGCCGGACCCCGCCACCGGTGTCCACGCTGACGAAAACTACGCGCGCGAATGCATGCAGCTTTTCACCATCGGTCTGAACAAGCTCAACATGGACGGTACGCTGCAGACGTCTGGCAACGGGCCCATCCCGACCTATGATCTGGATCAGGTGACGGCGATGGCGCGCGTCCTCACCGGCTGGGGCTCCAAGGCGAACGGCCATCCCTACGGCGAGCAGTCATGGGATTACGACATCGACCAGATGGATCCCATGGTTTCCTACCCGGCGCATCACGACACGGACGCGAAAACCATCGTCGGCGATGTGCAGGTAGCCGCCGGCGGTACGCCCGAGGCGGACCTCAAGATTGCGCTCGACACGCTGTTCAATCATCAGAATGCGGCGCCGTTCTTCGCCAAACAAATGATCGAGAAGTTGGTCACCAGCAACCCGTCGCCGGCGTACGTGAAGCGCGTGGCCACGGTATTTGCCAACAACGGCGCCGGCGTGCGCGGCGATCTGCTGGCGGTGGTGAAAGCCATCCTGACGGATTCTGAAGCGGTCAATGCCGGCGGCAGCGGCTACGGAAAATTGCGCGAACCGCTGTTACGGTTGACGGGTCTGTGGCGCGCGTTCGACGCCGTGGGTCTCGACGGCAAGTATTCGCAGGGCGAGCTCATGTATGGCAATCAGTTCTTCATCGAGTCGCCGCTCGATTCGCCGAGCGTGTTCAACTTTTTCCGTCCGGACTATCAACTCGCGGGCCCGCTCACCAATGCCAATCTCGTGGTACCCGAGTTTCAGATACTCAACGAGAACTCGCTGGTGCAGATGCAGAACGAGCTGGCCGCGCTGGCCTATCAGTACATCGACAGCAAGGGCAACAGACATGCGGGTACCGACTTCGACGCGACTTTTGCCCTGAGCTCGAGCAGCGTGATGCTGCATACCGCCGCCTGGGAAGGTTTTGCAGCCACGCCCGCCACCCTGGTCTCGCAGTTGAACCTGGTGCTCATGGCGAATCAGATGAGCCCGTCCATGCAGGCGACCCTCAGCAGCTACGTCGCCGGCATTCCTGCGACCACGCCCTGGGCGCGGGTGGCCGAGGCGGCCTCGCTGATCATCAACTCGCCGCAATATGCGATTCAACGTTAAGGGCCCGCCCATCATGAAATCAAATGTGTCACGACGCGACTTTGTGAAACTCGGCGCTTCGGCAGCCGCTTCCTTCGGGATGGGCAGCAGCCTGCTCGCTGACCGTGCCGAGGCCGCCGATGTGTCTGGGTACAAGGCCATCGTGTGTCTGTTCATGTTCGGCGGTAACAACGGCTTCAATTGGGTGGTACCGACGACCTCGTCGGCGTATTCGATTTACGCCCGCAGCCGCGCCAATCTCGCGCTCGCCGGTGGCTCGTTGCTGGCGCTGAACGGCACGGCGAGCGACGGCAATGCGTATGGCATGCACCCGGCCTGCCCGGAAATTCGCAACCTGTACAACTCGGGCAAGGCGGCCGTGATCTGCAATGTTGGCACCCTGGTGCAGCCGACCAGCCGGGCACAGGCCCAGGCAGGCTCCGTGTCCTTGCCATCCCAGCTGTTCTCGCACATCGATCAGGAAACGAGCTGGATGACCAGCATCGCCAATTCGCCGGAACGTTATGGCTGGGCAGGACGTGTCGCGGATCTGTTGACCTCGCAACACGGGACGGCTCGCGTTTCTTACAATATCAACATCGGCGGGCAGAACTACTGGCAGGAGGGGCGCACCGCGACACCCTACGCGCTGGGTACCAGCGGTGCGGCCACGCTTGGTGTCACGACGAGTACTTCATGGCGCAGCGGCAGCCGCGCTGCTGCTGAAAATGCGCTCATCGCGCAGGCCAAGACCGACGGCAACCTGATGATCCCGGCTTACGCCAACATTCAAAACAATGCGGCGGCCAAAGTGGGCATCGTCGACAATGCCTTTTCTGCCGCAGGCTCGGTATCGACGAGCTTCCCGACGTACAACAACGACTCCGGCCTGGGCGCTCAGTTGCACGAGGTGGCCCAGACCATCAAGGCGCATGCGGGCCTCGGCGACACACGCCAGTTCTTTTTCGTGCAGATGGGCGGCTTCGACACGCACAATGGTGAGCTCGCCACCCAGCAAAACCTGTTGTCGATCGTGAGCAAGAACGTCAACTCTTTCTGGAACGCGCTCGGCGAGATCGGTCTGCAAAACAGCGTGACGCTGTTCACCGCATCGGATTTCGGCCGCTCGCTCGGTTCCAACGGCGATGGCTCGGACCATGCGTGGGGCAGTCACTCGCTCGTGGTCGGCGGCGCGGTCAAGGGCGGCAAGTATTACGGCAAGATGCCGAGCCTCGTCATGAACGGTGCCGACGATTTCGGCGACGGCCGCATCATTCCGACCACGTCAACCGATCAGCACGCTGCCACGTTGAGCAAATGGTTTGGCGTCGCGGACACCGAGCTCAACGGCGTATTCCCCAATCTGCGCAACTTCGCCACGCGCGATCTCGGCTTCATGGGGTGAAGATGCTTTTCGGCAGCCGAACGTGCACGCCGACGTTGGGCTTGTCGACCAGTTGGGTCACCGCGACGTTCCCGGCGACGCTGATGAGTTGGTACGCCTGGTGCACGCTGAGTTTTTTGTTCGCAACCAGGAAATCAACCATTTCACGAATGGCGCCCTGGGTTGCCACGCTCAGGTCCGGGTCGGTCGCCATGCTGATGTAGTCGGTCCTGGTTTCAGCGCGGGGCCATTCGAGCTTCATGTCCTTGCGCACCGTCAGTTGCAGGCGACCGCGCAGCGAGGTTTCGATGGCGGTTTGATCGACTTCACCGTCCCCCTGGGCGGCATGGCCGTCGCCAATCTCGAACAGCGCGCCGCTGGCAAAGATGGGGAGGTACAAGGTGCTGCCGGCGACCAGTTCCTTGTTGTCGAGATTGCCGGCATGCCGGCCCGGTGGATTGCTGCTGACGCGGCCGAGTGCCGCTGCCGGCGCGACCCCCATGCTGCCGAAGAACGGACGCAACGGAATCACGATGCCGGGAAAGAACTCGGCAGTCATCTTCCTGACGTTCAACGGCACGATCCGGATGGGCAGCGCTTTGTCGCAGAGCTCCGGCATGAAGCCGTTGCAACCGTTATAGCCGTAATCGAGCGGCAGGTCGATGGACAGGATCTTCACCTCGAGCACGTCGCCAGGTTCCGCGCCCTCGACGTAAACCGGACCGGTCAAAATATGGCCGCCCGGGCCTTTGCGATCGCCTGTCACCGCCGCGACGACCGCTTCGAGCGACGCTTGAATCTTCCCTTCCGGCAGCCCCGCCTTCAACAAACCTGCAGGCGTGTTGGTGAGCAGCGTGTCGACGTCGATGATGTCGCCGGACGCGATGTGCATGACGGGTTTGGCATCCGCCCAGTAGTAGCCGTAGGCCACCGTGTCCGGTGTGACTTCGAGCCGGTGAGTCTGTGGCGCACGCGCCGTGGCGGCGGTGGTTGCAGAGAGAGCGCAGCATGCGACGATTGCGAAAACGACTTTCATGGCTTCAGCCCGGCAGACGCGACAGGTCGACGACGCCGCTCAGCAAGACCTGTACGTCGCGTAGCAACGCCAGACGGTTGTTGCGGCGGTCTGGATTTTCGTCCATCACCATGACCTGATCGAAAAAATCGTCGATCGGGGTGCGCAGTGCCGCCAGCGCCGTGAGGCTCGCGGCGTAACGACGCGTGCGCGCCGCGTCCTGCACCGGCTGCCGTACCGCACATACGGCGGCGTGCAGCGCGCGCTCCGCGGCTTCGCTGAAAGTTTCGGTATCGACCGCGCTGTCTGCCGCGATTTGCGTCTTCCTCAGGATATTGGTGATGCGCTTGTTCATGGCCGCCAGCACGATAGCATCCGGCATCGCCAGAAACTCCTGCAGCGCCGCCAAGCGCGTGACGGCGTCGAGCGGCGAGCGCGGCCGGTTCGCGAGCACCGCGTCGACCATCTCGAGCGTCGCCCCCGCTGTCTCGGTCAGCATCCCTTTGAGCCGTTCCGCAATAAACTCGAACGCTTCGCCGACCACTGCGGCGCGCTGCACGGGCTGACCCGCTGCGGCAGCGTCGAGCAGCTCCTGCAGGTCGAGATCCAGGCGCGCCTCCAGCAGGATGCGCAGGATGCCGAGCGCGGCGCGGCGCAGCCCGAACGGATCCTTCGCACCGGTGGGTCGCTGTTCGATGGCAAAGATGCCGACCAGGGTGTCGAGCTTGTCGGCGAGCGCGACAGCCTGCCCCGCGGCGGTGGCTGGAATGGCATCACCGGCATAGCGCGGCCGATAGTGTGCTTCGATGGCGAGCGCGACGCCGGACGGCAGGCCTTCGGCTTCTGCGTAGTAGCGACCCATGGTGCCCTGCAGTTCCGGGAACTCGCCCACCATGGCGGTCATGAGGTCAGCCTTCGCGAGCTGTGCCGCTGGCCCGACGTCGGAACCCGCGTCGATTTTCTCCCCGATGAGGGTGGCCAACGCGACGACGCGCCGCGTCTTGTCTGCATAGCTGCCAAGCCTCGCCTGGAAGGTCACATCGCTCAGTTTCGCGGCATGCTGCTGCAAGGAGAGCTTGCGATCCTGGTCCCAAAAAAAGGCGGCATCACTGAGCCGCGGCCGCACCACCCGTTCGTTGCCTTCGCGCACCTTGTCGGGATCGCGGCTCTCGAGGTTCGCCACCGTCACGAACCAGCCGTTCAGGGCGCCGGTCGCGTCCTGCAGGACGAAGTAGCGCTGATGCTCCTGCACCGTCGCGATCACCACCTCGCGCGGCAGCGCGAGGAAACGCTGCTCGAAGCGCCCCGCTACGGGCACGGGCCACTCCACCAGTGCCGTCACTTCGTCGAGCAGCGCCGCCTCGATGAGCGGCGTCGCGGCATGCGCCGCTGCGGCTGCGAGCACGCTGCGACGAATCGAATCGCGCCGTTTGGAGAAATCGGCAATGACGTATGCGCTCTGCAGCGTGGCTTCGTACTCACGCGGATGGCGCAACGAGATCGCCTCCGGCGCATGAAAGCGGTGACCATAGGTGCTGCGACCCGCGGCGAGCCCGAGGACCGTCGCGGGCACGACTGCCTCGCCGTACAACAACACGACGCCGTGCACGGGCCTGACGAATTCTGCCGTGTTGGCACCCCAGCGCATCCGCTTGGCGATCGGCAATGCGGCAATGGCCTGGTCGATCACGCCGCCGAGGCGGCTCGTGGTGAGCGCGCCGGGCTCGATGCCGCGAAATTGCAGCCATGCGCCCTTGTCGGTTTTGAGCTGCGTCAATTGCTCGACGGCGACCCCGCAGCCGCGTGCAAAAGCTTGCGCCGCCTGGGTCGGGGCGCCTTGCGCGTCGAATGCACTGGCGAGCGGCGGACCGCGCCGTTCCATCGTCCGATCAGGCTGTCGCTCCGCCAGATTCTCGATCAGTAACGCCAGGCGTCGCGGGGTCGCGTAGGCATGCACGGCGCCGTGCGGGATGCCGAGTGCGTCGATGCCGCGCACGATCTGGTCGGTGAGCGCATTGGACAACGTGGCCAGGGTGCGCGGCGGCAGTTCTTCGGTGCGCAATTCGAACAGCAGGTCCTCGCTCACGAGGCACCCCGTCCGGCAGCATCCTTGAGGAGTGGAAAGCCGAGTGCGGCGCGGCTGTCACGGTAGCCCTCCGCCACCGCGCGCGCCAGGGTGCGCACACGTAACAGAAAACGCTGCCGTTCGGTCACGGACACCGCGCGCCGCGCGTCCAGCAAATTGAACGAGTGCGAGGCCTTGACCATCTGCTCGTAGGCGGGCAGCACCAGATTGTCGCGAATCAGTTGCTGACAGGCAGCTTCGCAGGCATCGAAGTTCCGCAGCAGCACCGCGGTATCGGCTTTTTCGAAATTGTAAATCGACTGTTCCACCTCGTTCTGGTGAAACACGTCACCGTAGGTGACGGTGCCGAAAGGCCCATCGGTCCAGACGATATCGTAGATGCTCTCCTTGCCCTGGATGTACATGCCGAGCCGCTCCAGACCGTACGTGATCTCGCCCATCACGGGCCTGCAGTCGAGACCTCCGACCTGCTGAAAGTAGGTGAACTGCGAAACCTCCATGCCATTCAGCCAGACTTCCCAGCCGAGGCCCCAAGCCCCCAGGGTCGGCGACTCCCAGTTGTCCTCGACGAAACGAATGTCATGCGTCAACAAGTCGAAACCGAGCGCCCGCAGCGAACCCAGGTACAGCTCCTGAAAATCATCCGGCGACGGTTTGATACAGACCTGAAACTGGTAGTAATGCTGCAGGCGAAACGGGTTATCGCCGTAACGTCCGTCCGTCGGCCGTCGGGACGGCTGGACATAGGCCGCGCTCCACGGTTCCGGTCCCACTGCCCGCAGGAAGGTTGCGGTATGAAAGGTTCCTGCGCCCATTTCCATGTCGTACGGTTGCAGCACCACGCAGCCGAGATCCGACCAATATTTCTGCAGGGCAAATATCAGGTCCTGAAAGGTGCGGGGCGGAGTTTGCAGCAGTGACATAAGGACTTCGGGCGGACGCAAAGCGCGCCAGTATAGCGGCGAGTCCGGGCGCGCGGGGTCGTGCACTCTCCTGGACCGCGCGTGCCGGGCTAGCCGGGAAACAGAGAACTGCGTCACAATACCGTGAGGTTTTGCACCAGTTCAGTGCAGCATTAAGTCGCGATTGGTGCAGTCTGATGCATACCAGCGCGTCGACTGCTGCAAGTGCTTGATCTGCGGTTGCACGGAAATGGCACATTAACTGCAATGCCCTACCACCCCTGACCCGAAGTTGGGGCTACTCGACAATAATATTTTGAGGGCGCCCATGACTCCCGCTGATGTCCTAAGTTTGATCAAAGAAAAAGAAGTGAAATTCGTCGATCTGCGCTTCACCGATACCATCGGCAAAGAACAGCACGTCACCATCCCTGCGCGGTTGGTGGACGAAGGTTTTTTCACGGACGGCAAGATGTTCGATGGTTCGTCGATCGCCGGGTGGAAAGGCATCAACGAGTCCGACATGATTTTGATGCCTGATCCGTCCACGGCCATCGTCGATCCGTTTTACGAAGAAACCACGCTCGACCTGCGCTGCGACGTCGTGGAGCCCATGACCATGCAAGGCTATGAGCGCGATCCGCGCTCGCTCGCGAAGCGGGCTGAGGCCTACCTCAAGTCGTCCGGCGTGGCGGACTCGGCACTGTTCGGCCCGGAGAATGAATTTTTCATCTTCGATAGCGTGCATTTCAATGTTGCGATGAACGGATGCTCATACGAGGTCGACTCGTACGAAGGAGCATGGAACTCCAATAAAGCCTACGACGATGGCAACAAAGGTCATCGCCCTGGTGTAAAGGGCGGCTATTTCCCCGTGCCGCCCACCGATTCGCAGCAGGATATTCGCACTGCGATGTCGATGGCGTGCGAGGAAATGGGCCTGAAATTCGAAGTGCACCATCATGAGGTGGCGACTGCCGGGCAGGGCGAGATCAACGTCGCGGCGAACACGCTGACCAAAAAAGCCGACGAAGTACAGGTGCTGAAATACGCCCTGCAGCAGGTTGCGCATGGCTATGGCAAGACCTTGACGTTCATGCCGAAACCCATCGTCGGCGACAACGGCAGTGGCATGCACGTGCATCAATCGCTGCAGAAGGATGGCAAGCCGCTGTTCGCCGGCGACAAGTATGGTGGCCTCTCCGAGACCGCGCTCTTTTACATCGGCGGCATCATCAAGCATGCGCGCGCGCTCAATGCATTCACCAACGCGAGCACGAACAGCTACAAGCGTCTGGTGCCTGGGTTCGAAGCCCCGGTGAAACTCGCTTACTCGGCGCGCAACCGTTCGGCCTCCATCCGCATACCTTGGGTGTCGAGTCCCAAGGGGCGGCGCATCGAAGTGCGTTTCCCGGATGCGGCGGGCAACCCGTACTTCATGTTTGCGGCAATGCTGCTCGCGGGCATCGACGGCATCCTGAACAAGATCCATCCGGGCGATGCGGCGGACAAGGATCTTTACGACCTCGAGCCGGAGGAGGACAAGAAGATTCCGACCGTGTGTCACTCCCTCGACATGGCGCTCGATTGTCTCGACAAGGACCGCGAGTTCCTCAAGGCGGGTGGCGTATTCACCGACGATCTGATCGATGCCTACATCGAACTGAAGATGAAAGAGGTCACACGCTTGCGCATGACCACGCACCCGATCGAGATCGAGATGTACTACAGCTTGTAGCGATTGCGTTATGTGAAGCACCGTTGGTGACGGCGGTCACGGCGCCGTCACCGCAGGTGGTGGAGCGGAGGCGGTAGGGCTATGCTTTCTCAATATGCTCCCCCAGAAATTGTGGCTCGCACTCGGCGTGTTGACGCTATGCACGGCGAATGCAGCGGTGATCTACAAGTGGACCGATGCCGACGGCATGGTGCATTTCTCGGATCAGTCCGTACCGGGCGCCGAGCGCGTAGTCACCGGGACACCGAATTCTTCCGATGCACCGAAGGCGCCGCCGCCGCCGCCGACGGCCGCTGCGCAGACGCGCAAGGACGTGCTCGCCTATACGCAATTCGAGCTGATCTCCCCGGTCGCGGAACAATCTTTTTTCGGCGACGAGCAGATCGGTATGAATCTGGCGTTGTCGCCGGCGTTGAAAGACGGGCAAACGATCACCTGGCGCCTGAACGGCACGGAGATGACCGATGTGCCGGCGAATGGCACATCGTTCGCGCTGTCGGCAGCCGACCTCGGGCGCGGCACCTACTCGATTGCCGCCACCGTGACCGACGATGCGACGGGCCAGACCCGAAGCTCCAACAGCGTCACGTTCTACGTCAAGAAGCCCGGGCTTCTGTCGCCGCAACACGGCCGCAACTAGGCCTCATTCGGCGGGTGGCGCATGCTCAGCCTGTCCGCTGAGTTTTCGCTGCAGGATCGCGTCGACGGCAACGAGTTGCTCGACGCGCTGGTGGTCGGCGTCTTCCTGCTCGACGACGAATTGCGGGTCCGCTATCTGAACGCGGCGGCGCAGACGCTGAGTGGCGCCGGCCGCAATCAGGCCATCGGCCGCCCCATCGTCGAATTGATGCGCGGCGCCGACACCTTGTCATCGTTGTTCGAACGCGCAGCCAAAGGTGGCGAAGGCGTGGTGCAGCGTGAAATTGCCTGGCCTGCGACCTCGCCCGGCAACGTCGACCGTATCCTCGACTGCACCGTCACGCAGGTGGTGATCGGCGACGTTACGCGCTTGCTCGTGGAAATCGAAGACATCACGCAACACCGACGTCTCACGCGTGAAAACGCCTTGATGGCGCAGCTCGGCGGCAGCCGCCTGATGGTGCGTCAGCTCGCGCATGAAATCAAAAATCCCCTCGGCGGTTTGCGCGGCGCCGCGCAGCTGCTCGAACGTGAACTCCCGGATCCGGCGTTGCGCGAGTACACGCGGGTCATCATCAATGAAGCAGACCGGCTCGCCCATCTGGTCGATTCGATGCTGGGGCCCGGCCGCCCGCCGGCCAAGCAGCTGGTCAACGTGCATGAGCTGCTCGAACGCGTGTACCACCTGCTACGTAGCGAGGCGCCGGCAGCCGTCGCCATCGATCGCGATTACGATCCGAGCCTGCCGGCCATGACGCTCGATCCCAATCACATCATTCAAGCGATGCTCAATCTGGGTCGCAACGCCATCCAGGCACTCGCGGCGCGGGTGGCGGGCGCACCGCGCCTGGTGATCCGCACCCGCGCCGCGAGCAACGCGAGCGTCGGCAAGCGTCGTCACCGCCTGGTCGCCTCGATTCAATTCGAGGACAACGGGCCAGGCGTCCCATCCGATATTCGTGACACGCTGTTCTATCCGCTCGTTTCCGGACGCGCCGACGGTACCGGCCTCGGGCTCGCGATCGCCCAGGACCTGGTGAGCCGTCATGGCGGCCTGATCGAGTTCGACAGCGCCCCGGGCCGGACGATTTTTCTTATCTCACTGCCGATGGATGCCGTATGAATGCGAAGCCCTTGAGTGTCTGGTTGGTTGACGATGACGCCTCGATACGTTGGGTGCTCGAAAAAGCACTCAAGGGCAGCGGCATGTCCGCAAAGTGTTTCGATCAGGCCGACAGCGTCATCTCCGCGTTGCGCGGCGACGCCCCCGACGTGCTCATGACGGACATCCGCATGCCCGGCCGCAGCGGCCTCGACCTCTTGAAGGAGATCCAGGTGTCGCGCCCGGGATTGCCGGTGATCGTGATGACCGCGCATTCCGATCTGGATGCGGCGGTCGCTGCCTATCAAGGCGGCGCCTTCGAGTATCTGCCGAAACCATTCGACATCGACAAGGCGGTGGACCTGGTGAGGCGCGCCGCGCAACAGGCCACCATCTCCATCGACGCCGAGTCCGCGCGCCGCTCCATCCCCGAACTGCTGGGCCAGGCGGCGGCAATGCAGCAGGTGTTTCGCGCGGTCGGCCGGCTGTCGCGTTCCAGCCTGACGGTGCTCATCACCGGCGAGTCCGGTACCGGCAAGGAGCTGGTCGCACGCGCCCTGCATCGCCACAGCCCGCGCTTCAGCAAAGCCTTCGTGGCACTGAATACCGCCGCCTTCACCGCCGATCTGCTCGAGTCAGAGCTCTTTGGCCATGAAAAAGGCGCCTTCACCGGCGCAGATACCCTGCGCCGCGGTCGCTTCGAGCAGGCCGACGGCGGCACGCTGTTTCTGGACGAGATCGGCGAGATGCCGCTGGCCGCCCAGGCCCGCCTGCTGCGTGTGCTCGCCGAAGGGGAGTTCTACCGGGTCGGCGGCCAGACGCCCGTGAAGGTGGACGTACGAGTCATCGCCGCCACCCATCAGGATCTGGAAACAAGAGTCAATTCGGGTCATTTTAGGGAGGATCTTCTCCACCGCCTGAATGTCATTCGGATCGAGATACCACCGCTGCGTGAGCGGCGCGAAGACATCCCGGAGTTGCTGCGGCACTACCTTGCGGTCGCCGGTCAGGAACTCGGCGTCGAACCGAAACTCCTGACCCAGCCGGCCGAGACCGCGCTCGTCACCTTCGACTGGCCCGGCAATGTGCGCCAGCTCGTCAACGCCTGCCGTCGGCTCACCGTCACGGCGCCAGGGCGCGAGATCCGCGCCGAAGACATCCCGCCCGACCTGGGCGGACTCGCCGCGGGCCAGACCACGAACCACGACTGGATGGCGAAGCTCTCGCACTGGGCCGAGCAGGAACTCGACTCCGGCACACAGCGTCTGCTCGATCAGGCCGTGCCGGAAGTCGAACGCATTCTCATTCGCGTGGCGTTGCGCAAGGCCGACGGCCTCAAACAGGACGCCGCCAAGCTGCTCGGTTGGGGACGCAACACCCTGACGCGCAAGATGAAGGAACTCGGCATGGAGGACGTCAGCTAGAATTCTCGCGTGGGCGAGTATTTTTCCAAACACGTGAGCGTGCTCCGGGACGTCCTGGCCCGTAACTCGCTGGCCGAACTGCTCATGGCAGCCGGCGTGGGCATCGCGGTCTGGGGCGCGCTCTGGGTCGTGCGCAACCTGTTCGCGGCGCGCGATGCACGCGTCGGCAGCAGCGCGCGTTCGACGCCGCTCAAGGTGCTCACGCATCTCCTCGGCAGCACCCGGCAATTTTTCTTTCTGGCGGTTGCCGTGGATGCGGCGCAGGAGCTGCTGACGTTGCCGGAACGCGTCCAGTACTTCCTGCGTCACGGCGTATTGATCCTGATCCTGTTCCAGGTTGGCCTGTGGGCCGGTCGTGCCATCCGCTTCTATCTGCAGCGCAAAGAGAAAGAGCGCGGTGCGGATCTGGCATTCGCCGGCTCGCTCGACATCATCCATTTCGTCACGCAGATGCT
>CAZZZU010000086.1:0-18732 GCA_964658805.1 uncultured Steroidobacteraceae bacterium | reverse complement strand
CATGTCGTCGCCGCACCCCGAAGGTCTCGGCGCACGCTATGCGATGCAGGCGGCCCTGCACGCCGCGGCGCTCGTGCCCGACGACATCGACTACATCAATCTGCATGGTACCGGTACACCGAGCAACGACCGGGCCGAAAGTCAGGCGGTCACCAGCCTGTTTGGCCCAACCTTGCCGTGCAGCTCCACCAAAGGTGCAACCGGCCACACGCTCGGGGCGGGCGGCGCGCTCGAGGCCGTGATCAGCGCGCTCGCCATCCGCCATGACCTGATGCCCGGCGGCGTGCATACCGCGCATGTCGACCCGACACTCACCGCGCATTACATCCGTGGCAACCGGCGTGCGCGCGTCGCGCGCGTGCTCAGCAATTCGTTTGGCTTCGGCGGTGTCAATTGCAGTCTGGTGTTGGGCTCAGCCGGATGAGACTGTCGGCGTATATAGCCGGCGTTGGCTTTCTCGGTCCCGGCTTGAACGACTGGCCCGATGCGGTGGCCGTGCTCACGGGGGTTCGCAGCTACCTGCCCGTCCCCACCGTACTCCCCGTGCCCAGCGGCCTGCCGCCGGCAGAACGGCGCCGCACGGGCCGACTCGTGCGGCTGGCACTCGGCGTGGCGCTCGAAGCGACCACCCGCGCAGCGACGGATCCCAAGATACTGCCCAGCGTTTTCGCGTCTTCCGGCGGCGACGGGTTGATCTGCAACGAGATCTGCAGCGCGCTGGCGCAGGCCACGCGCGAGATTTCGCCGACCCGGTTTTCCAACTCGGTGCACAACGCGGCCGCCGGTTACTGGGGCATCGCCACCGGTGCGATGACCGATGCCAACGTACTGTGCGCCTACGACGCCAGTTTTGCGGCAGGCTTGCTCGATGCGATCACGCACTCGGCGGTCGAGAATCGGGACACGCTGCTGGTGGCGTACGACACCGAGTATC
The DNA here is from genome assembly GCA_964658805.1 of uncultured Steroidobacteraceae bacterium. Lineage (GTDB taxonomy): Bacteria > Pseudomonadota > Gammaproteobacteria > Steroidobacterales > Steroidobacteraceae > Bog-1198. The sequence continues at coordinate 17,798 of CAZZZU010000086.1, read as the reverse complement.
CCGAACCGCTGCATGCCAAGCGACCCCTGCCGGACGCCTTGGGCGTCGCCCTCGTCTTGACCCGCGAGCGCAGCGCGCACGCTCTCGCACTGATCGACGTGAGCCTTAACGATGCACGTTGCGACACCATGCCGGACGCGGCGCTCGAAGCGCTGCGCACGTCGATCCCGGCGGCGCGCGCCTTGCCACTGTTGAGCGAACTCGCGCATGGGCGCAACGGCCGCGTGGTGCTCGACTATCTCGACGACTGCAGCGTCGTCGTGGACATTACAGCGTGCGCCTAGACCGAGCCTGGATCGAAGCGCATATCCCGCATCAGGGCAGCATGTGTTTGCTCGATGAAGTGACCTCGTTCGACGCGAGCAACATCATCTGTCGCGCCACCTCGCATCGGCGACTCGACAATCCGCTGCGCAGCGCCGACGGGCTCGGCATCGCATGCGGTGTAGAATATGCCGCGCAGGCCATGGCCATCCATGGGGCGGCCGGCGCCGGCTCGACCGACCAGAAATCGCCGCGCGGTTTTCTGGCCGGTGTGCGGGACGTAAAGATGCATGCGCAGCGTCTTGACGACATAGAGGATGACCTGATTTGCGAAGCCACCCTCACGGCCGGCGATGCCGGCACGGCGTTATACCAATTTTCAATCCGCGCTGGTGCGCGCACCTTGCTGACCGGGCGTGCGACGGTGGTCTTCGATGCCATGAAGCATGCAGGCATGCATGAGCCCTGAGCCGCTTCGCGCTCTCGTCACCGGCGGCAGCGGCGGAATTGGCAGCGCGGTGTGCCGCCGCCTCAGTGCCGCAGGTCTTCACGTGGCGGTCCATGCGCATCGCGGCATCGATGCAGCCCGCGCACTCGCTGATGAGCTCATCGCGGCCGGCGGCCTGGCCCACGCGCTGCAATTCGACCTCACCGATGCAGCGGAGACGGGCGCGGCGGTCGAGCAGCTTCTCGAGGACGGTCCCATCCAGGTGCTGGTCAACAACGCCGGCATCACCGCCGATGCCGTCTTCCCGGGAATGGCGCGCACGCAATGGCAAAGCGTGATCGACGTATCCCTGGGTGGGTTTTACAACGTCACGCAGCCGCTGATGCTGCCCATGATCCGCACCCGATGGGGCCGCGTCATCAACATCACCTCGGTCTCTGCTCTGATGGGTAACCGCGGCCAGGTGAACTACGCGGCCGCGAAGGGCGCCATCAACTCCGCCACCAAGGCCTTGAGCCTCGAAGTGGCGAGCCGCGGCATCACCGTCAACGCGGTCGCGCCGGGCATCATCACCACCGACATGACCGAAACAAAATTCGACCCGGAACGTATCAAGGCCATGGTGCCGATGAAACGTGCGGGCAGCGCAGATGAGGTCGCTGCCCTGGTGGCCTTCCTCGCCTCAAAGGATGCGGCGTATATCACGGGACAGATCATCTCGATCAATGGCGGAATGGCTTGATGAGCGGGCCGGCGAGCGCCGCGACTGCGGTCACGGCGACTCACAAAAATGAGTTGCTGCTGTTCTATACCTTGCTGGAGCTTGCCATCATCGTGCTCGCGGGCCGTATCGGCGGTATCCTCGCGCGCCGCTTTGGACAGTCTGCCGCCGTGGGCGAGATCATCATCGGCATCCTGTTGGGTCCGTCGCTGTTCGGTCTGCTGGCGCCGCACAGTTTCAACTATGTATTTCATTCCGCGCCGCCTGAGCCGCTCACCATCCTGTCGAGCCTGGGGCTGATACTGCTGATGTTCCAGATCGGTCTGGAGTTCGATTTTGCGCATCTGACCGAACGCACCAACCGCACCGCGGTGCTGCGCGTGTCCATCGGCTGCCTGCTCCTGCCGTTTGCCTGCGGCTTCTGCATGGGCTACCTGATCGCAAACACCGGCACGACCACCGCACGCATCGACACCGCCTTGTTCGTTGCAACGGCATTCTCGATCACCGCACTGCCAATCCTCGGGCGGATCATGATCGAGTTCGGCATCTCGCGTACGCCGCTCGGGGTCATCGCCATCAGTTCCGCGGCCATCAACGACGTGGTCGGCTGGTTGCTGCTGGCGCTCGTGACCACCCTGACCGCCAGCGCGTTCGATCCATTGCAATTCGGACTGCGCGTTTTGCTGGTGGCGGTCTTTGGCGTGTTTGCCGCAAAGGTGGTCCGACCGCTCATGAAACGCACCATTCGCGCTTTCGACCCGCGCGACGGGCAGCTGTCACCCAACCTGCTCGGCATCGTGCTGGCCGTGATCTTCTTTGCCGCCATGACCACGTATGAACTCGGTATCTTCGCGATCTTCGGCGGGTTCATGATGGGCGTGATCCTGTTCGACGAACTGGAGTTCGTGCGCGCCTGGCGCGACCGCGTCGGCCACTTCGTGAATGTCTTCTTCTTACCCATTTTCTTTACCTATACCGGCCTTCGGACCTCCATCGGTGCGCTCGACAACATGACGGATTGGGCGTGGTGTGTAGGGATAGTCGCAGCGGCCACGGCGGCGAAATTGATCGGCGGCTATGTCGGCGCGCGCGCCTCCGGCCTAGATCACCCGCAGTCAACGGTCATTGCTTTCATGATGAACACGCGCGCACTCATGGAACTCATCGTGATCAACGTCGGACTCGACCTCGGCGTCATCTCACCGAAGGTTTTCACGATGCTCGTGATCATGGCCATCTTCAGCACGGTGATCACGAGTCCGGCGCTGCGCCGTTACCTGCCGCGCTTGCAAGGGCAGACCGCTCAGGCGTAGGCATCCAGTTTGCCGTCGGAACGGCGTGCATGGGCAGGCGCAGCAGACTGGCCGGGCGCGCTGACCACACTCTCTTCGGACGCCCGGTTACGCTCATAGGTGAACGACTGCGCGGCGCGTTCCTGGAACTGCCGATGGGAAATGTCGACGCTCACCTGGCCAAAACCTTGCTGACCCAGGATCTCCTTGAGGTGAGAGGCCGAGTCCTGTAACGCGTCGCGGGTCACGGCGCTGTGGCTGGTCATCCACACCTGCGCATGTCCTGCCTGTAAGGCAATGCGCACCTCGATGGGGCCGAGACTGGCAGGATTGACCTGCAGCTTCGCCACATTCAGGTTGTTGTCCACCATGACGGATACCTGGTTCGCCACGCCGCGCCCGAAATCTGACGACTCCACCGGCTGCGCCACATTGAGGATGGGCGCGCCGGCGGCATCTGTACTGCCCGTGCCGCCGGCACTGGAATTGGCACCGGCATTGACCAGCGCTTGAACGGCAGCAAAGCCGCTGTCCGGCGTGTTCTGTTGGGCAAGCGCCGGCTCTTTGTCATTCCACTCGGCCATGCCTGCTAAGCGGACCGGCGTGGACGTCGCGACGGGCGCCGTTGACCCACCCACGCCGGCTTTCGTGTCGACCGGCGCCATCAAGCCCGGATTGGCTGCCGCCGCCTGCACGCCCAAATTTAGGGCCATCGGATTGACGGGGGGTGGCGACGGGTTGCCGTGCGGCGCCGCGCCGATAGTGGGCGCAGCGATGACATTGGCGATATCGGTAACGACGCTGCCGGAACTCGCCGTGCCGTCTGACGGCGTCGTACCTGACGGCGACGCATCTGCAGACCCCTGGAGCGCGGGCGCGCGTGCAACGAGTTTGGCGACGGATGAGGGGGGCAAGGGTGATTCAGGGGTGAATGTAGCAGCTGCTACAGAGTCGGCCGAAAAGGTCACCGCCGGGGAGGAGACATCAGCGGGCAACGCGAGCTTTGCGCCGACGCTGACCGAGCTTGAGTCGATTGTGTGGTCCGCGGTAGCGGGTAGCTCTTGTGGCTGTGCCGCTGTCGCGGCGGCGTCTGCTACCGGCAACGCTTGGGCGCTCCCGGCACTTGCCTGTGCCAGCTTGGTTACGTCGGCAGAGGACGCCACCGGTGAGGTCTGCTGGGTGGATCCGCTCGCGACGATGGGGCTGGGCGCCTGTGCACTCCTGCTCTCTGTCGTCTGCGCCAGTGGGCCTTGCACCGGGGCGGCGACCGACGCGAGCGGCGACCGCGGTGGGATCTCTGCATCGGTAGCCGTCAGCGCCTTTGCATTTCGAGTCGCCGGCTTGGGCTTGGCGGTGCGCGCTGACGGATCCGGCCGATGTGAGTGGGCTGATGTGCGCTCTGGCGTACGCGGTGGCGGCGTGGTTTTGCCGTCTTTGCCGCTCGACGGCAAGCGCTCGCCGCTCGACTGCCGTTGCGACAGTTCAGTAGTACTGTGGAAGGTCTGCGCAAATTCGTCGGCTTGGGCCGGCGCTTTCGAGAGATCGCTCGATTCGAAGCTTTTGAGCGAAGCGACGTCGACCGCGGCCGGCGCCAGCAGGGCCGTGAGTAAGGTGTTCATGCAAGGGGTTTTGCAAAGCACGTGCCATCAGCGCGCGGTGTACCCGGGCCCACGCAACACCTGGCCCGGCAAGGCACCCGTCATTTTGCCCTCCTTGATCACGGGAACGCCGTTGACCATCACGTATTCCATTCCCACCGACAGCCGGTTCGGATCTTCGTACGTCGCGACGTCGTGTATTTGCTCAGGATCGAAGACCACGATGTCGGCCCACATGCCGAGTTTCAGCACGCCGCGGTCGTTCAGGTGTTCGCGCTGTGCCGGCAGTGACGAAAACTTACGGATTGCGTCACTCAGCGTGAGTGCATGTTCTTCCCGCACATATTTGCGCAAGACGCGCGGGAAGGTACCGTAGGCCCGTGGATGCGGATGTTCGCGCGACAACAGGCCCTCGACGGATGAACCACCGGCGTCATTGTCGACCGATACCCAAGGCTGTTGCAGAATCAAACGCACGTCGGCTTCATCCATACCGAATACGGCCACGCTCGTTGCCGCGTGGTCCTGGATGAGGAAATCAAAGACGGTGTCGATCGGATCCTTGTGCCAATCGGCTGCGATCTCCTTCACGTTCTTGCCCTGGTACTTGATCAAGGCCGGATTGATGACGGACGTGATGAGAATGTCTTCCGGCCCCCTGATGGAATGCCATTCGTTGTCCCAATGGCTCGCGCTGCTGTCGAGCTCCTTGCGAATGCGTGTCCGGGCTGCCGGATCCTTCAAGCGACGCATCAAGGCATCGTTGCCGCCGTCGTGCGCCCACGGCGGAATCATGGCGGAGAACGAGTTTTCCCAGGCGGTGTACGCATAGGTGTCCGCCTGTACGTCGATGCCGTCTGCGCGCGCAGCCTCGATGGCGGCGATGACCTTGACCGCGTTGCCGAAGTTTTGCTTTCCCGACGCCTTGAGATGAAAGACCTCGACCGGTATGTGCGCTTCACGGCCAATGCGAAAAGTCTCCGCCAACGCTTCCATCTCGGCATCACCTTCACTGCGCATGTGCGTCGCGTAGATGCCGCCGTACTGCGCCGCCGTCGTCGCGAGCGCAATCAATTCGTCGGTCCTGGCATACGGTGCAGGCGCGTATTGCAGCGATGTGGAGACGCCTCGCGCACCGTCGCGCATGGCGCGATCCACCAAGGCCTGCATCTGCTTCAGTTCGTCTGCCGTAGGCTGGCGATCGGCGTAGCCCAACACCATCTCGCGAATGGTGGTCGACCCCACGTAATCGCCCACATTGATGCCGATCTTCCGCCGTTCAAGTTGCGCGAAGTAGCCGTCGAAGTCGCGCCAGTCGACCTTGATACCGAGATGTTCGTAACCGCGACGGTTTTCCTTCAGGATTGCATCGTTGAGCGGCGCGATCGATTCGCCCTCGCCGGTGATTTCCGTGGTGATGCCTTGATAGATTTTCGAGGGCAGGCGCGGGTCCACCATGATGGTGGCCTCCGACTGACCCAGCATGTCGATGAATCCCGGCGCCACCACCATGCCATGGGCGTCGATCACTTCGCGGGCGGACGACTTCGGAATGTTGCCAATGGCGGCAACGCGGCCATCCTTGACGGCAAGATCGGCGGCATACCAGGGTGACCCTGTGCCGTCGATGATGTGGCCATTGATGATCACGAGGTCGTACAAGCTGTCGGCCGAGCACCAGGCCGGCACGAATCCCACGATCGTAACCATTGCCGCAAGGCCAAAATGTTTAGCCATAAACGCTTTGCTCTCCGTCGCTATTTCAAATACCGATCAAACCACGCGAGGGTCTTCGCCTGTGCGTCCGCAAGATTGGCGGGGTCCCTGAGGCCATGGCCTTCGCCGGCATAGATCATGACGGCTGTCGGCACGTTCATGGCTTTCATGGCATGCCAGAACTCCTGCGTCTGCGGTGCGGGGCATTCGATGTCCCGTTCACCGACATAGGCGAAGGTGGGCGTTTTCACCGCGTGCATGTAATTGATGGCAGAAGATCGAGCGTAGATCGCCGGATCGTCATAGGCAGACGCACCGAAATACGGAATCATCCAACCATCGATGCCGTTCTCCCCATAGTACGAGAGCCAGTTGCTGACGCCGGCTACGGCGACGGCCGCCTTGAATCGATTCGTTTGCGTAACCGCCCACATGCTCATGAAGCCGCCGTAACTGCCGCCGGTGATGCCGACCCGGTCGGTATCGATCGACGCGGTCCGTGCCACTGCGTCGACGCCGGTCAGGATGTCGCGCAGATCGCCATGACCCAGGTCGCGGACGTTGCCTTGCGTGAAAAGCTCACCCTGGCCGTAGCTGCCACGGGGATTTGGACGAAATACCGCATAGCCGCGCTCGAGCATCGCCGTGGTGGTGCCGGGACCGAGGAACTGGGGTGTCGACGCTGCGGCAGGCCCGCCGTGCACGCTCACGATCAACGGAATCTTGCCGCTCGAGTGCAGGGGCAGGAGCAGCCATCCCTGCACGTCCATGCCATCGTTCTGCCACCAGACACTGCGCACCGTGCCCGGGACTTGCAGACCACTGTTTGATTGGGTGATGTCGTGCCAATGACCAAGCGTACCGACGGCGATCTCGGGCGGCGCAGTAAAGGATTGATGGCCGAATGCCATGATATGGGAAGAGCAAGCAGTGGAGGTGGGCTGATCGCGCTCGTTGAACGTCTCCGCACCGCTCCACAACGCCTTTAGCCCGGTGGGATGCATGGCCTTGCCAAGATCCACGAACTGAAATTGATCGCCGGCCAGCAATTCGGCCTGCAACCTGCCGTCGCAACGCCAGGCGATCGCGCGCGCCGACGCTTTCATGGCCGGCGTCACGTTGCGCGCCGTGCCGCCATCGATCGGCATCTCATAAACATCGCCGCCGGTAGAGCCGAAGTCGCTCATGATGCCGGCAATGAAAGCCACCGTGCTGCCGTCGGGCGAGACCACTGGGCTCGCGAGTTGCTGCCGATTGTCCGCCGGCGTGTAGATCACCTTGGCGCTGTCGTCTTCCGCAAATGCATACAGCTTGGCGGACCACCAGTTGTTGTCGCCGTCGCCCGGCGCAGCCGTACCCACGAAACCTTTGCCGCCCTTGCGCCACGAGTATTCATAGACGAAAAGATCAGCCGGTGATTTCCAGATGAGCGTCCCATCGCCGAGCACCGCGATGCGTTGCTCAGGCGGCGCTTCGTCCAGATCGCCGGCGATGGCGCTGCCCGCTTCCGTTGCGCCGACTTCTTTTTTGGCATCCTGGATGGCGAGCACGGCCAGACGACCATCCGGCAGGTATTGCAGATCACCGAGGGTGCCGTTGAACTTGAGTGCTTCGGTCAGTTCCGAACCATCGGCTGACACGTGGTAGATGGAACGCGCATGGCTGCCCGGGGTGCGCAGCGTGAACGTCACCCGCTTCGAATCCAACGTCCAGACGGGGGAACCCGGCCAGCACTGCGCGACCCGACCGCATGGCAACGCCACGCTGACCGACCTGCCCGATTGGGTGTCCCGAATGACGAGATCGCGGACGGTTGGGTAGCCGCCGCTCGGTGAGGAATCCCCTTCCACCGCCACCACGTGTTTGGCATCGGGGGAAATTTCCACTTCGAGGAATCGATGAATCGATCGCGTTGCCTGTGCCTGCGCGGCGGAGCATAAAGTCGCGACCAGCAAAGCCGTGTACCAATAGATCCTCACTCAAGTTCCTCCACGATTGAAACGTAGCACCAGGGTAGCGCAACCCAGCAATCCTGCGCCTTCCACCCAAGCCAGCCAGCGATTCATGCGGCCATCGACGCCGAAGCGTGCCGACGCCATTGCGGCACGATGCGCGAGCCAGCCATAGCCCAACAGGATGAATAACTCAGGAATCATCGAGGTTGCCGCCAGGATCATCATCTGCGGCACCACTGCGGCGTGTGCATCAATGAATTGCGGCAGGATCGCAATAAAACCGAGCAGCGCTTTAGGGTTTGCCAGTTGCAGGGTCAAGGCGCCCGAGTAAACGCGACGCCCGTCATACGTACCCGGCGAACCCGCGGTATCCAATGTTTGCGTATGACTCGACCGCGCAGACCAGATCGCACGCAGGCCCAGATAGATCAAGTACGCGGCACCTAGCCATTTCAGTACGACGTAGACTCTGCCGCTGGCGGCAATCAAGGCGCCGAGGCTGGTCGCCGAGAGCAGGAAGTAGAAGCCGTTGGCCGAGAGGATGCCACCCGCCGCCGGCAACGCGCGCCGCAGCCCGCCGCGTGCACCTTGAGAAACCACGTAGAAAACGGCCGGACCCGGTGAAAGAGACAACGCCGTTTCCGTCAGCAGGAACAGCAACCAAGTATTGAACGTCATCACGACTGGGGCTTCCCGCCTGCATCCGCCGCCAGTGTAGCTGGATTGATCACGACACCGTGCAGGAACTGTGCATGTATCTCTCCTCGCAAATGCGGTTTTGAAGTCGCATTATGCGGCAGATGACCCAGGTACTCATCGTCGGGGCCGGTCCCGTTGGCTTGACGCTGGCGGGCGAGCTCGCACGCTACGGTGTGAGCGTCAAGATCATCGAGCAGGCGGCCGCTCGTACCGACAAGTCGAAGGCACTGGTGCTGTGGAGTCGTACCCTGGAACTGCTGGATCGCGCCGGTTGCGCGCAAGCGTTCACAGCCGCAGGCCAGCAGGTCGATGCCGCCAACATCATCGCTGGCGGCCAGCCGATAGGCCATGTCAGTTTGAGCGGTGTGCAAAGCGCATTTCCCTGTGCACTGATGCTGCCGCAATCGGACACCGAACGGCTGCTCGAAGCGCATCTGAATGGGCTCGACGTCACGGTACAGCGTCAGACCACCGCGTTGTCCTTCAGCTGTAGCCCGAGTGGCGTGGTCACCCGCGTGCGCAATGCGGATGGCACGGAACAGGAAATCGACTCCGAGTGGCTCGTCGGCTGCGACGGCGCACACAGCATCGTCCGGCACACGCTGGGTCTGCCATTCGCCGGTGACTCCCTGCAGAGCGACTGGGTGCTCGCGGATGTGCACCTCGAGGGCTACCCGTTTCCGGAAAACGAGCTCGCGACATACTGGCACACCAACGGTGTGCTGGTGATCTTCCCAATCTCGCCCGGGCGTTTCCGCGTGATTGCCGATTTGGAATCCCACGCGGCGGCCATCGCTGCCGCGCCGTCGCTCGAGCAGCTCCAGGCATTGATCGATCATCGCGCCACGAAACTCATCCGGGCGTCCGCTCCCATCTGGCTGAGCGGCTTTCGCATCAACGAACGCAAAGTGCAGGACTACCGCGTCGAGCGCGTGTTCCTCGCGGGGGATGCCGCCCACATTCACAGCCCCGCGGGAGGCCAGGGTATGAACACGGGCATGCAGGATGCGTTCAACCTCGCGTGGAAGCTCGCTTTGGTCTGTCATGAACGCTGTGCGGAACAGATGCTCGACAGCTACAGCAGCGAGCGCAGCGCCGTCGGCGAGCACGTATTGAGAACTGCAGGCAGTCTGACGCGCATCGCCACGATGAAGAATCCGCTTGCACAAGCGGCGCGCAACATGATCGGCCATGCGCTGTTCGGCTTACATGCAGTGGAGCGGGTAATGGCCAACTCCCTGGCTGAGATCAGCATCGGTTATCCGAGGAGCCCGCTCAACGGCCCAAGCCTGCAAGGCCTCGGCCACGCTGCAGGAGAACGATTTACGCCGGTCGACGGAGAGGCACCTGCGGGCGCCGGCACGTCGCCGCGCTTCGTGCTGTATTCCCCGCATCATGACGAAGCGCAGAACCTGATCGCGTTGTACCCGGACCTTCTCGAGCCAGCGGTGCGCGCGCCACCGAATGAGCGCGGTACCTGGCTGGTGCGGCCGGACGGCTATGTCGCGGCAGTGACCGATGGAGAAGATCTTGGCATGCTCGACGATTACCTGATTGGCTTGGTGCAGACCGGGAAGTCACCGCTCATTTGAATGCGCGCTTTACGTTAACCCGCGTCGGCGCTCGCTAAATCACCCGCAAATGAACCCTGATTCGCGAGCTGCGCGAACAAGCCATCGAGCCGGATGAGCTCGTCATAGCGTCCCTGTTCGACGATTTCCCCACTCCGCATGACCAGTATCCGGTCGGCATCCCGCACCGTCGAAAGGCGATGTGCGATCACGAAGGTCGTTCGACCTTCGGTCAAGGCCTTGAGAGCCCGCTGAATGCGCGCCTCGGTCGCGTTGTCGAGCGCACTGGTGGCTTCATCGAGAATGAGGATGGGCGCGTCCTTGAGCATGGCACGCGCGATGGCCAGCCGCTGCCGCTCACCTCCCGACAATGAGCGGCCGCGCTCTGCCACGAGCGTGCCGTAGCCTTCGGGTTTGACGACGATGAAGTCATGCGCCTCGGCGGCGCGCGCCGTCATCTCGATCTGCTCCTGCGTGGCGCCTGGCTTGCCGAGGGTAATGTTGTCCGCGATCGAACGGTACAACAGGCCGGGGTCCTGGAACACCACGCCAATGTTGCTGCGCAGGGAGTTGAGGCTGACCGTGCGAATGTCGATTCCGTCCACCGTGATGCGACCCTCCACAGGATCGTAGGCACGATACAGCAGACTCAACGCAGTGGTTTTGCCGGCACCGGTCGGTCCCACCAGTGCGATGGTGGCACCCGGCTCGGCCACGAAACTCAAATTCCTCAAGGCCGGATGCGCCTTGTTGTAACCGAACGAAACGTTCTCGAAGATCACGCGTCCCTGCGCCCGCGGCAGATCCGGCGTGCCCGGCGTTTCTTTCAAGGCCGACGGGGTATCGAGTATCTGGAAGAATTCGCGCAACGAGGGTATCTGAAAAAACAGCGATGAGATAAAGCCCGCGAATTGTTCGAGGCGTCCAATCAACGTCATCGCAAAGCCCGAGAAGGTGACGATGTTGCCCACCGTCACCTCACCCTTGCCGTTGAGCGACGCGCCAAGTAGAAAGATGGCGACGATGGTGAGCGTGCTAGCAGCGCGCGTGGCGACCGACAGCCACGCCCAGCCCCGCAACACCGGGTACTGCGCCGCCATCACCCGTTGCGTGAGCGCGCGGATATCATCGACCTCCGCGGCGTGGCGGGTGAAGCTCTGCACCACTGCAGCGTTGCTCAAAACATCGCCCGTGCGCTCCGCAATCTCCTGGTGCAGCTTTTCGATACTGGTCTGCGCCTTGTCGGTGCGGCGCATGGCAAGTGCGTTGAAAACGGCAAAGCTCAGCATCAGACCCGTCATCAACAATGCCATCTTCCAGTTGATGGACAGGGCCACCGGCAGCATGACGAGAATCGACATCAGCGTTGCGAGGTGCTCGCGCAAAAAACCGAGCCAGATGGCGAACAGCGCGGTGCTGCCGGAATGCATCACGCGCAACAGACGCCCCGTGTGGTGCTCGCCATGGAATGACAGAGGCAGGCCGATGGCGTGTTCGAAGAATTCGGTGATCACCGCGAGGCGGCGCCGATGCGCCAGACGATCTGATTGCAGCGACACCCACACGCCCGCGAGAATGCCGAGCAATCCAAATCCCGCCCAGTAGGCGATGTAGCGCCAGGCATCGCCGTGCGAACGCGCCACCAGCGAATCGATCACATGCCCAAACAGATAAGGCTCGAGCAGCAGGATGCCGGCCAGCGCCAGGTTGGCCACCACCAGGAAACCCGCCAGGTATTTCTCCGGTGCGAGTTGCGCCACCACCCGGAGGTAGACCTGCAGTACCGTCATGGGCTGGAGGTGGGGCTGGGAACGATCGTGATCGACTGGCTGTCAGGATCGAACAGGATCTTCGCGACCCCGCTGCGCAGCTGACCGCTCAGCCTCGCGACCTTATCCTCCAACGACAGCTCGACTGAGCCATAGTCGGTGCCCTCGCGCAAAACGAACGACTCGACTACCGCACGCAGCGTATCGGGTTCGAGATCATCGACCGGTATAAACACCGGCTCGGGCGCTTCGTCATGCATTGGTGCATGCTAACAAACTCGATCACGGCCGGTCGTGATCCGCATCGCCGCGTCGTCGCCTTCGTTTTGTTCGCGACGATCGGCGATGTGTTGCTCTTCACGACGAAATCGCTGCATCGCACGGTTCAAAGACTCCGCTTCGACGCGTTTTGCGCTCCATGCCGCACGCCGCCGTTCGTACTCGGCCCGCGCACCGGCGAGATTGCGATCATGCTGACGCATCGCTTCACCCAGGCGATCGAGGAACGAGCGATAGTTTTGCAGCTTGACGGCGTCCATGCTGCCATCCGCGCGCGTCGAGTTGCGCACATATTCGTCGCGATACGCCTTGAGCTGTTCCAGCTGCTTCTCTAGCTCAGCCACCTTGCGTCCGGCATCGGCCATGTCGCGGCTGAGATCCAGGGCGGAGTTTGCGGCGATTTCCTGGATGGGCTCGATTCTTTTCGACTTCGTCATGGCCCGCTACTATCGTTTCAACGGGACCGCCGGCGCCGCGAATTGCGTCACGAGTTGCTGGAGCGCGGCGTAACTTTTCTCGATGCCCACCGGCTCGTACATGTCCTGACGCAGGAACTCCAACATCTTCGGCCATTGGTCGACGGCCAGATCCACGCGCGGGTCCGAGCCACGGCGGTATGCGCCGACGTTGATGAGATCGCGATTCTGTTGATAGGTGGAGTACACCTGCTTGAAACGATTCGCGAGATCCAGTTGTTCGCGGGTTGCGATCTGATGCATGGCGCGACTGATCGATGCTTCGATATCGATGGCCGGATAGAGGCCCTGCTCCGCGAGACGCCGCGACAACACCACGTGCCCGTCGAGAATCGCGCGCGCCGCATCGGCGATGGGATCGTTCTGATCGTCACCTTCGGCAAGCACCGTGTAGAAGGCCGTGATTGAGCCGACGCCGCGATCGCTGTTGCCGGCTCGCTCAACCAGTTGCGGCAGCTTCGCGAACACCGACGGCGGGTAACCTTTGGTTGCAGGCGGTTCGCCGATAGCGAGTCCGATCTCGCGCTGCGCCTGCGCAAAGCGCGTCAACGAATCGAGCAACAGCAACACTTTCAGACCGCGATCACGAAAATATTCGGCAATCGCCGTGGCCAGCCAGGCGCCGTGCAGGCGCATCAGCGGCGGGTTGTCGGCGGGCGTGGCCACCACCACGGCGCGTCGCATGCCGTCGGGCCCCAGCGTATTGCTGACGAAGTCCTGGACTTCACGGCCACGCTCGCCGATCAGGCCGACGACGGTGACATCCGCCTTGGTGTAGCGGGTCATCATGCCGAGCAACACCGACTTGCCGACGCCCGAGCCTGCGAACAGTCCGATGCGTTGACCGCCGCCGACGCTCAGGAGCGCATTGATCGAGCGCACGCCCACATCGAGCGGATCGCGAATCGCGCACCGCATGAGCGGATTCAAAGGTTCGCCAGTCAGCACACCGCGATCCGGGCAGCGCAGCTCCCCCAAACCATCAAGCGGTCGGCCGGCGCCATCGAGCACCCGCCCGAGCAATTCGTCGCCCATCGGAACGGAGGGCTCGCGCCGCGTCGGCATGACGCGCGCGCCCGGCATGAGACCGCGAATTTCGCCGGTGGGCATGAGAAAGAGCTTCTCACCCGAAAAGCCAACGACTTCCGCCTCGATCTGCCTGCCCTCTGCGGTATCCACCAGACAACGCCCACCCACCGGCGCCTCGCAACCCATGGCTTCGAGCGTCATGCCTACCATCCGGCTCAACGTACCCTGCACCACCAGATCCGCGGCCTGCGCGGCGCGCTGCCGGGCCTGCACGAGGCCGTCAGCCCAGCGCTTCTGATTCAAGCCGGACACGTCGGCACTCATGACGGCGCGCTCACGCCGCCGCGCCCCGCATCCGGATGACGCTCGGTGCCGAGCAGTTCACTCAAGATGGCGGCAAGGCGCGTCTCCAGGCGGGCATCGACGCGGGACACGGCCGAGATGACCTGGCATCCGCCGCGCGCCATGACGGGATCTTCGACGATCACCCAGGCACGCTCGCTTTCGGTAGGCGACAGATGCGCCCGCACGATAGCCGCATCCTCTGGGTGCAAATGCACGCGCATGTCGCGGGCAGCGATCGGCAAGGCCATGATGGCGTCTCGAATGATACCGATGATCTGGGTCGGATCGCTCTTGAGTTCACGGCGTACGATCTGACGCGCCAATGCCATGGCCAGCGTCAGCAGTTGGCGCTCCACCTCGGCATCCAACTGTTCAAAGGGACGGGATAGGTCGTAGAACATGCCCGATAACCGTTTGACCTGCGCCGACAATTCGGCACGGCCGGCCTCACGGCCCTCGGCCAGGCCTTGCTCGAAGGCCTCCTTGTGCGCCTCGGCCTGCAGGTCGACGAGACCGCCCACCGTTGCCAGACCATGGTCGGGTGCGTCACCATCCATGGGTGGCACCTGCCATAATGACACCGCGCTGGCGCTGGGCTTGACGCTAGACAAAGTCGCCGCCGCCTTTGCCGCCGAGACTGATGGTGCCTTCTTCAGCGAGCCGTTGCGTGATGACGATGATTTCCTTCTGCGCCGCCTCGACGTCGGTGAGCTTCACCGGACCGCGCGCTTCCATGTCGTCCTTGAGTATTTCCGCGGCGCGCTTCGACATGTTCTTGTAGATCTTCTCCTGCACCGACGGCTCGGCGCCGCGCAGTGCCACCGCCAGCGTGTCCGATCCCACTTCGCGCAGCAGGGCCTGGATTCCCCGGTCATCGACATCGAGCAGGTTGTCGAAAATAAACAGCAGATCCTTGATCTCTTGATGCATGGCCGTGTCCGATTTCTCGATCCGCTCCATCTCCATGCCGCTTTGATCGCGTTCCATGGCATTCAATATGTTTGCCACAGTGCGCGCACCGCCGACGCGGCGCAGTGGCACCGGCGCCTTGGCGCTCGCCTGTTTCTCGACCAGCTGGTCGAGCTCGGTCAACGCTGACTGCGGCACCTCATTCAGCGCGGCAATCCGCATGATGACTTCGGTACGCAGATCTTCGCTGAGCAACGGCATGATCGCCGCCGCCTGCTCGGGCTCGAGGTGAGCGAGCACGATGGCCGCAATCTGCGGATGTTCGCCGCTGATGATCTGCGCGACCGCCTTGGCCTCCATCCACTTGAGCGCCTCGATTCCCTGCCCCGTCTGTCCTGTGGTCACGCGATCGAGCAAGGTATCGGTCTTCTGCTTGCCGACCGCCTGCGTCAGGACGCGGCGAACGTATTCCTGGGAGTTACCGGCGATGTGGGCCCTGCTGTCCGCACTACCAATGAAGGTCTCAAGCACCTTCGACATCTGTTCGCGGGAGACTTCCTTCAATTCCGCCATCGCCAGCCCGAGCTTTTGCACTTCGCGCGCATCGAGCTGCTTGAGCACATTGGCCGCGTCCTGCTCGCCCAGGCTCATCAGCAGGATCGCGGCACGCTGCGTCCCGGCGAGTTCTTCCGCTTTAGCCATCGGCTGAGACCCAGTCCTTCACCACTTGCGCTGCCCGGCGCGGGTCCTGCCCGACCAGGGTTCGCGCAGCCGCGATCTGTTGCTCGAAACTCGGCGCGAGCTTGATGGGATTCTCCGCCTGGCCCGACAGGCTGACCCGATCCCCCTCCAATTCGGTGCCTTGCGCGGCGCTGCGCGTGCCGACCGAAGACTTGGTCAGCGACTTCATCAGCGGCCGCAGCACCAGTACCGCGAGGACCAGCACCAGTCCCGCACCGACCAGTTGCCTCGCGAGCGGTATCACCCATGGCTGCTGCCAGATGGGTGGCCCTTCCATCGGACCCACCGGTGCCGCCGACTTGAAAGTCTGATTGATCAGATTCAGCTGGTCGCCGCGATCCGCCTTGATGCCGATGGATTCCTTCACGAGCTCAGTAAAGCGTTTGACGTCTTCCTCACTCATCGGCGTCGTGGTCGCCTTGCCTGCCTCGTCGTATTTCTGCCAGTCATCGAGTACCACGCCGACGTTTAGATGGCGCAGCGCGCCCACCGGCTGCTTGACGTAGGAAAGTTTGCGATCAACTTCGAAGTTGCGGGTACTGCGTTGCGAACTCGAACTCGGTGCAGCGTTCACCGCCGTCTGCGCACCGGTAGGATCAGGATTGCCCGGCGTGGCGGCACCCGGTATGACCGGTGCGCCGCTCGTTCCCGGCGGTTGATTGCTGAGCGCGCCCGGAATGCCTTCAGCCGCATCTCCGCCTTTGCGCGATTCGCTGCTGGTCTGTTCGCTGCGCACCGCGGTCTTTTGCGGATCGTAGTTCTCGCGCGTTTCCTCGGTCACGGTGAAGTCGAGATCAGCGGTCACCGTGGCCCGCACCCGACCTGCGCCCACCAAAGGTTCGAGCAGCTCCATGATGCGACGTTGATAGCTTTCCTCGAGCTTGTGGGTGTAGTCGAACTGGCGCGTGGTGACGGCCGCCTCCGAGTTCTCGTCCGGCGAATTGAGCAAAGAACCTGCCTGGTCGACCAACGTCACATCACTCGCCGACAGCTCCGGCACGCTCGACGCCACCAGATGGACGACGGCAGCCACCTGACCGGGATCCAGGCGTCGCCCGGGGTACAGCTGCAGCATGATGGACGCCGTAGGCTTGCGCGCATCGCGCAGGAACACCGTGGGCTTGGGCAACGCCAGATGCACGCGCGCACCCTGCACGCCCTGCACCTTCGAAATGGTGCGGCCGAGTTCAGTCTCCAGTACCGACTGATAGCGCGCGCTTTCCATCAGCGAGCTCGCGCCGAGCGGCGAGTCTTTCTGGATCATTTCCACGCCCATGGAATCACTCTGCGGCAGTCCCTGGCTCGCGAGTTTGATGCGTGCCTCCTGCACCTTGGCTTCCGGCACGGCGACCGCGCCAGAGGGATTCAGTTTGAATTCGATTCCCGCCGCATTCAACGCATCCATCACCTGGCCGGTTTCGCGCTCGGACATTTGGCCGTACAGCACGGTGTAGCTCTGGCCCTGCGACCAAAGCACCAGCCAGATCGCCGCAGCGACAGCGGCAGCGACGCCGACCAGGAGTCCGACCTGCTTGACGCCCGGAATCTCCACGAGACTGCGTGGGGTGATCGCGGCGCGTGCCGCGGTGGGTACGATGTCTGCCATTGTTCAAACCTCGGCGTCGGTCAGACCGACATGTTCATGACTTGCGTGTAGGCATCGACCAGCTTGTTGCGCACTTCCGTCATGGCGCGAAAGGCGAGCCCCGCTTTCTGTACTTCAATCATCACCTTGCTCAAGTCGGCGCTCGGATCGCCGGCTTCATACGCGTTCGCAAGCGTGGTGGCCTGATTCTGCATTTGCGCCACCTGATCCACCGTGCCCTTGAGAAGCCTGGCAAAGTCAGACGGCTGCGCGCCGGTGGCAGCAGGTTCCGGGGCACCGGCCGCACGCGCCTGCAGGGCGCGCATTTCCGCCAATACTTGTTGTATCTGTAGCGTGCTCATATTGACCTCAAGCCGTCATCGCGACGCCGGCCGCCT
>CAZZZU010000085.1:0-18752 GCA_964658805.1 uncultured Steroidobacteraceae bacterium | reverse complement strand
AACGGGATGGGCACGGCGTGGACCTACGCCAAACCCGTCGCCGAGGACCATGTGGCGATCCGCACCAGGGCAGGTTTGATGGATGTGTCGGGCCTGAAGAAAGTGCACCTGGTGGGTCCGCATGCATCCGCCGTGCTCAATTACGCCATCACCCGAGATGTGACCAAGATCCTGCCGGGCAGGTCCTCGTATGGCTGCATGCTCAACGAGGCCGGGCATTTCATCGAGGACTGCGTCTCGTACCGCACCGGGCCCAATGCCTGGATGGTGGTGCACGGGAGTGGCGCCGGACACGAGACCCTGTCGCGCTTCGTCACCGGGCGCAACGCGGCGCTGATCGTCGATGACGACCTGCACGATCTGTCGCTGCAAGGGCCGGTGGCCGTGGAGTTTCTCGCGAAATACGTGCCCGGCATCCGCGATCTCAAATACTTCCACCACATGCCGGCCACCTTGTTCGGCAAACCGGTCATGATCTCGCGTACCGGTTACACCGGCGAGCGCGGTTACGAGCTTTTCTGCAAGGGCGAGGATGCGCCGCTCATCTGGGACACGGTGCTCGAAGAAGGCCGTTCGATGGGTATCGTGCCGACTTGCTTCACGACGCTAGATTATTTGCGCGTGGAGAGCTCGCTGCTGTTCTACCCCTATGACATGTCGGCGATGTACCCCTTCGCGACCGAACCGCAGGGCGACAGCCTGTGGGAACTCGGTTTGGACTTCACCGTGACGGCGGGCAAGACCGATTTCCAGGGCGCCGACGCGCATGCGCGCCTCAAAGGTCGCGAACGCTTCAAGATCTTCGGCGTGTTGCTCGAGGGCACGCAGCCTGCGGAGATGGGCGACGCCGTGTTGGCGAACGACACGCAGGTCGGTGTGATCACCTGTGCCATGGTGTCGACGCTCACCGGCAAGTCCATGGCCATCGCGCGCCTGGCGCCCTCGTTCGCCGTGCAAGGCACGCCGCTGCAAATCGCGGGCAAGCAGTTGCACGTCAGCGCCACTGCGCACAGCCTGCCTTTCGACGACGTAAAGAAAACCAAGCGCACTGCAGTCGGCTGACGCGCTACTTTTGTGTCAGTGCTTCACGCGTAAAAACCTTGCGTGTCAGTAAACGCTATGTTACGAATTGACCCGTCGATAAGAAAAAGGGGTGAATGCATGAACAAGCGATCCGACGCCGGGCTCTTTATCCTGTGGTCGGTTGCCGGCCTCGGCGCCGCGGGCACCGCATCGGCCGCCACCGCAACAGCCGCGCCGCCCGACAATCTTGACGAGATCGTGGTGACCGCCGAAAAACGCAACTCGACGGTGCAAGACACTTCCATCAGCATGACCGCGCTTGCCGGCGATCAGCTGATTTCGCAGGGCATCACCAGCGTGCAGGATATCGCGGCAAAAGTGCCCGGCATTTCGGTTCGCACAGCCGGCCCCGGGCAGACCGAATATGAAATGCGCGGCTTGTCGGCCGGCGGCGGCACCGCAGCGACGGTCGGCTTTTATCTGGACGAAACCCCGCTATCGGCGTCGGCCGTCGCGCTCAACGGCCGCACCGTCATCGATGCCGACCTGTTCGATCTGAATCACGTCGAGGTGTTGCGTGGGCCGCAGGGCACGTTGTACGGCTCAGGTTCGATGGGCGGCACGATCAAGCTGGTGACCAACCAGCCGAAGCTGCAGGCTTGGGAAGCGGCAACCGACACCAGCATTTCCGATACCAAGCATGGCAGCGTGAATGGCAGCGGCAGCCTGATGTTGAACGTGCCCATCGGCGAGATCGCGGCGCTGCGCGTCGTGACCACCGCCAAGTACATCAGCGGTTTCATCGATCGCATCGTTGCGCCACCGGGCGAATTTCCGGCGCCGACGGCGCCGAGCTACACGTCCGCCGCGCCGGCCAATTGTGGCGCGTATTATTGCGATCGCGGCAACGTGGCGGCAGCGCCCGTGCAAAATGTGGTGAAGGGCTCGAACGTAGAGCGGTTTTACTCGGCCCGTGCCGCGCTGCTGGTGAAACCCACCGACGAGCTGTCGATCACCGGCATGGTGATGTACCAGGATGTGCGCGCCGACGGCTACAACAACTTCCAACAGAATCCGGGCGGCCTGTCGATCTACCAGCCCTATGATGAACAGGAGCCGTACCGCGATTATTTCCGGCTGGCCAGTCTCAAGGTCGAGTACCTGTTTCCGTTCGCATCCTTGACGTCGGCGACCAGCTACTTCTCGCGCAACGTCCTGCAGTCGACCGATTCCACCGAAGCCTTGCAGAACATCAACAACCTCACGCAGGTCGTGGGCGGCGTGAACGTCGCCAACTACATCAAGAATCTGTATCAGGAAAACGACCCGACTTCGCAGTTCAGCGAAGAACTACGCCTGACGTCGACCGGCTCCGGGCCATTCGAGTGGGTGGGTGGTCTGTACTTTGCAAAACTCGACTCCGGCTACATCACGCATAACCAGGCGCCGGGTTTCGCCACCGCGCTGACTTGTGGACTGCCGTCCGCTGCCAATCCGGTGGCGGGATCGTGCCCGCCCGGGACTGCCTTTCCCGTGAACAGCACCTTGCGATATCCCGACCCTTCGCTGCCGCCGTATGCCAGCTCCGAGGCGGCCAATCCGAACGGCGTCGTGTTCAACGACAACAATCCGAATACACTGAAGCAGAGTGCGGTGTTCGGTGAGGCCAGCTATAAATTTTTCGATGCCTGGAAACTCACCGTCGGCCTGCGCTACTTTCATTTCGCGATCAATAACTTCGCGGATCAATCCGGGCTCGGTACGGCGTCCGCGAACCAGGACCACACGTATCTGGCGCAAAGTGCCAGCGGCAATGCGGTTCTGCCCAAGATCAATCTGGCGTTTACCCCGACGCCCGACCTCGACCTGTATGCCACCGTCGCCAAAGGTTCGCGGCCCGGCGGCTTTAATCTGCCGATTCCGTTGCCGTCGGCTGAAGTGCTGGCCATCAATCCCAGTGCCTACAATTGCGGCGTCGGCGCGGTGGCGGTGGCGTCGCAGCCGAGCTACAGCCCGGACTCGGTCTGGAGCATGGAAATCGGCGAGAAAGCACGCTTTGCCGATCGGCGTATTTCGGTGAACGCCGATTTCTACTACATCAAGTGGACCGACATTCAGCAGGTGCTGTCACTGACCTGCGGTTACCCGTACAACACCAACGCCGGCAATGCGAAATCCTACGGACCGGAGCTCGAGATTTCTGCGCTCCTGGCGGACGGCTTGAGCCTGAATCTATCCGGCGCCTATACGCAGGCGTACATCAGTGCGCCGAGCGAGAACGCGATTACGTCAGGCATCACGCCGGGCACGCGCGTCCTGAACGTGCCGAAATACACCGCGGTAGCATCGTTGAACTACATGGTGCCGCTCAGCAGTACCTTCAACGGCCTGTTCCATCTTGCGAGTTCCCTGGTCGGACCCACTCAGGATCAGGCGGCCGTGCGGCAAAACCTGCCATCCTATAATCTCGTCGACGGCCGCGTCGGCGTGCAGAGCGGGTCCTGGTCTGCAGCGGTGTTCGGCACCAACCTGACCAACAAGATGGCAGAACAGACCATCAACAACACGGTGTTCGCGTGGCAGACGTATGCCATCACGCGCATCTCCACCAATCAGCCACGCACCATCGGAGTGGACTTTCAGTACCATTTCTGAAAAACCTGCGGTCGCCGTAGACGCGGACGCCGAGCAGCTCCGCGCCCTCGGCTATGTGTCCCACTTCGACCGCACCATGTCGAAGTGGGAAAACTTTTCGCTGGGTTTTACCTACCTCTCGCCGGTAGTGGGTGTCTACACCATTTTCGCGAGTGCCTTCATCGCAGGTGGTCCACCGATGTGGTGGACCTATCTGCTGGTGGGAGTGGGGCAGTTGATGGTATGCCTCGTGTTCGGTGAGATCGTGTCGCAATTCCCGATCTCCGGCGGCCTGTACCCGTGGGCGCGGCGTCTGATGGGCAAGCGCTGGGCATGGATGGCGGGGTGGATCTACGCGTGGGCGCTGTGCTGCACGATGGCAGGCGTCGCCACCGGCGTCGCGCCATTTCTGGCGCAGCTCATCAGCGTCGAGAGTACGCCGCTGGCGACGACCCTGATCGCATTGATCCTGATCGTGGTGACGACGCTTTTGAACTTGAGCGGCACGCGGTTGCTGGCGCGCGTTGCGATGTTCGGCTTCGTCTGCGAGCTGGTCGGCGCCATCGTGGTGGGCGGCTACCTGCTGTTATTTGCGCGGCATCAGCCGTTGCACGTGCTGCTCGACACCTCGTTCGTGCATGCGCAAGGACACTACTGGCCCGCGTTTCTCGCCTCATCGCTCGCTGCCATGTTCTGCTACTACGGCTTCGAGGCCTGCGGCGATGTCGCCGAGGAGACGCCGGACGCGAGCCGCATGATTCCCAAAGCCATGCGCATGACCATCTACATCGGCGGGTTGGCAGCCTCCTGGGTGTGTCTCGCCTTCGTGCTGTCCATCCCGGATATCGGTGCGGTCATCAGCGGCAAGGACACCGATCCCATCGTCACCCTGTTGCGCGCCGCGATGGGCGAGACCGGCTTTCGCGCCGTCATCGTGGTGGTGCTGGTGTCGTTCGTATCCTGCCTATTGAGCTTGCAGGCCGCTGCCAGTCGGCTGGTCTTCGCCTACGCGCGCGATCAGATGATCTTCGGCAGCAAGTACCTGAGCCGCATGTCGCCCGGGCATCACGTACCGGCGACTGCCCTGGTCGTGATGGGCGCCATCCCCGCACAGATCGCGTTGTCCGCGCTCTGGATGCAGGATGCCATCGCAACCATCATCAGTTTTGCCGCGCTCGGCATCTACGTTTCTTTCCAGATGGTGGTGCTCGCTGCGCTGATCGCACGCACGCGTGGCTGGATACCCGGCGGTCCCTACACGCTGCGCGGCTGGGGCTGGGCGGTCAACGTCATCGCGCTCGCGTACGGGGTCAGCGCCATCGTCAATATCCTGTGGCCGCGCAGTCCCAACGATCCCTGGTACGTGAATTACGGCATGCTGGTGACCACCGTCGGCGTGGTGCTGCTCGGTGGCCTATACATGGTGAGTGCCAAGCCCTACGAACGCGGTAACGCACCGGCCGGCGATGCACATCGTCTAAAATCCCCGGCACGATGAATGAACGCGCCGCTTGAACACGTTGATCAGACGATGGCTGGCAAGCGCGCCCGCGTTGCTCGCGGCGTATTTCGCTTGGGCCAATCGAGGTCGGCGGGGAGGGCGGCACAGACTGTACGCTGCGTTGAGCCTGCTATTGGCTGGCCTGGTGGCGATGGCAGTGGCCGTGCGCGCCGATCCGCCCGGCGCGAGGGCGATACTCGCCTGGTTTGACCGGCACAATCTGTTCTGGGCGGCGGTCTGCGCGATCGCGGCACTGGCATTGGTGGCTCGCCGCCGCGCCTTGATCCAGATATCAGCATCCCGTTCCTGGACGGCCGCTCTGCCGATCGAGCGGTCGACCGGCCGATGGCAGGCCATTGCCGTCGGGTCCGTTCCGGCTTTCGGTTTGTGCTTAGCATTGGCGCTGCTGTTCGGAACCTTGAGCGTGGCGGCGCTCGTCGACGCTTCCCTCGCGCCACCTCTCATGACATGGGCTGCAACGACGGGCGGGGTCGGGATCGGCGCCGCACTCGGCTTCCTGCTGCCATCGCTCAAACCGGAAGAAATCTACGAAGGCTCGCGCTACGTTCCGCACCGCCGCCGCGTAAGCCCGTCAGTTCCGACCGGTTCGCTGGCAGCACTCGGATCCTGGCCAGTACGCCAGATGTTCGCGAACGCCCGACCCAAGACGCTGGCACGTGCAATGCTGCCGCTCTTCCTCGCGGCACCCCTCGGATCGTCGGCAGCCGACGCCATGCTTGCCATCGGTCTGCTGGCGGCCATCGGTGCGGTGGTGCTCCTGGTGGCTGCGGTGCTATCGGTCGGTGCGAAGGCCTCGCGGTGGCTCCGACCCTTGCCGCTCGATCGTGCTCTCGTTACACGCAAGACATCGGTCCCGGCGCTCCTGCTCATGGTCGGGATGGCGATCATCGAGTCAGGGCTGCTTTGGATGCTCGGATCGCCGCTAACGCGATGCATCGCGATCGGCGCCGCCACGCTGGTTGTCGCTACGGTCTGCGTCGTCGCAGGAAAGTTCAGTGATCGATATTAATCTGGAAGTGCAAGGTCTCGCGGCAGCCTACGGTCGCCATGTCGTGCTCAAAGACATTTCCCTGCGTCTGCATGCCGGTGAGTGGTTCGCTTTGATGGGGCCTAATGGGTGCGGCAAGAGTACCTTGCTCGACTGTATCGTCGGCAAGCTGAGTCCGACTGCGGGAGACATACGGATCAGCGGTCACTCTTTGTTTGCCGAACCCGCAAAGGCCAAACGCCAACTGGGCTATGCGTGCGCACCCGAGCATCTGCCTGCGCTGCTGACCGCGCGGCAGTGCTTCGAAGTGCATGCCGGTGCGAAGGGCCTGGACGCGGTGGATGCAGACGTCATGACGTTGGCCGAAGAACTCAAGTTTCTGCCCTTCATGGATTCCTTCGTGGACACACTATCGCTGGGAACACGGCAGAAACTCTCCGTGTTGCTCTGTTTCATTGGGGACCCCAAGCTGATCGTGCTCGACGAAGCATTCAACGGTCTGGATCCCGCGAGCGCGTTGGTTCTGAAGCGTCATCTGCAATGGCGGCTCAAGGAACGCGCGGCGGCGCTGTTGCTGGCAACCCACGCGCTCGACATCGTCGAACACTACGCAAACCATGCCGCGCTGTTGCTCGACGGGCGTCTCGCTCGCGAGTGGACTCAGTCGGAAATCGAGGGCGTACGCGCAAAGGGCGGCGGCTTCGATATTGCACTGGCAGCTGAGCAGGTAGAAATTTCCCGCACGCGTCCATTACCTGATTGAATCTAACATGTATCAAAAATGGACCCGTCGAGTTCTCGGGAGGGGACCTGCCTGGTGCGGATTGATCCTGCTCGGCTGCGGGCTGGCGCCTTGCGCAGCAGCTGCCACGCAAAACGGCAGGTTGGTCGAGGAGGGTACTTTTCGCCTGCATAAATTCGCGCAGGCAATCGGCACGGAGAGCTACCAGATCCGGACCCTCAAGGGCGCGTTCACTCTCACATCCGATTTCAAATTCAATGATCGTGGCCGCGACGTCGAATTGAACTTCGCGTTGAAGTATGGCGCCGGCTTCACTCCACAACATTTCGAAATCAAGGGGACTAACGCACGTTTCAACCAGCTTGATGATCTCGTGAGCGTGCGCGGTCACACGGTTTATGTGCGTGACGGTCAAAGCCTTCGCGACGAACCAAAGCCGCGGCGCTTCTTCACCATTGCGGGCTATGCCCCCGCTGCAGCGCAGATGATGCTGTTTCGTTATTGGCGCGCGCACGGCTCACCGGATCGACTGCAAGTCTTCCCCGCGGGGGAGGTACGCATCGAGCGACGCGGCACCGACCGGGTTGAGGTCGCCTCGAAATCGGTACTGCTCGAGCGATACATCGTGTCCGGCCTTATCTGGGGACGTGAAGCGGTCTGGCTGAATTCCAAGGGGCAACTCGTCGGCGTGATCAGCATCGACGCCGAGTTCGATCATTTCGAGGCCGTGCGTGATGGTTATGAAGCAGCACTTCCCGTCTTGCTCGGCAGTGCCGGCAAGGACGAAATGGCGGCACTCGCGGAGATCGGTCGAGGATTTCCGGGCACGCATGCAGGCAAGTTAGCGTTCGTCGGGGCGATGTTGGTGGACGGTACCGGGCGCGAACCCATCGCCGATGCCACGATAGTGACCGATGGTGATCGTATCGTCGCGGCGGGTCGAGGCTCGGATATCGCCATCCCGGCCGACGCTACCGTCATCGACGCGCACGGAAAAACCATACTGCCCGGCCTTTGGGACATGCATGCGCACGTCGAACAGGTCGAGTGGGGACCGATCTACCTGGCCGCAGGTGTCACCACGGTGCGTGACTGCGGCAACGAACTGGAATTCATCGTGGCGGTGCGTGATGCGATCCAGACCGGCCATGGACTCGGGCCACGTCTGCTGCTGGCTGGTCTGGTCGATGGTTCTGGTCCCATGGCCCTTGGCGTGCAACGCGTTGACCGCCCGGCCGACGCCCAGCCCTGGGTCGATCGGTATCACCACGCAGGTTTTCAGCAAATGAAAATTTACAGCTCCATGACGCGCGACAATGTCGCGGCCGTGGCAAGCGCCGCGCATCAGCTGGGCATGACCGTAACCGGCCATATTCCCAACGGCATGACGCTCTTCGAGGCGGTCGATGCCGGGCTGGATCAAGTCAACCATGTGCATTTCGTGACGGCCGCGATGTTGCCGGAAGGGACGCTTGATAGCCTGACGTGGTCGCAGGCGGAAGAAAGTATCGCAGCGCTCGATCTGCGCTCGCCGCAGGCGCTCAAGGTCATGGATTTCCTCAAGACACATGCCATCGTGGTGGATCCCACGATCGCCTTGCAGGAACAATGGACCGCCTCGCCGAGCAGGCCCTTCCAGACTCTGGAGCCTGGTGTCACTAAAGTCGCGCCCGAGCTGGCGGCGCAGTTCATGATCCCAACCGAGTCCGACGCGCACGCGCGGTCGCGCTTGTCGGCCATGAAAAAATCACTCGAGGTGATCGGCGCTCTGCACGCTGCGGGTGTCACGATCGTTGCCGGCACTGATCAGGCCGTTCCCGGATACTCCCTCTATCGAGAGATCGAGTTGTACGTGGAAGCGGGATTCACGCCGATTGAGGCAATCCAGGCCGCGACGGTGGTCCCCGCTCGGGTGATGGGACTCGATCGGGAACTGGGCACCGTTGAACCGGGCAAAAAAGCGGATCTCATCGTGCTGGGGGCCAATCCGTTGGAGTCGATCCAGAATATACGCACGGTCGAAAAAGTGGTCTCGGGTGGCACACTCTATGAGTCGGCTCCGCTATGGAGAAGCGTGGGCTTTAAGCCTTGAGAAGGGAAGTGCCCAAGATGTCGACCGAGCTGGCGTCGCATCGCATCGGCGTCAGGTGTGGGCGAGGTCCGGGAAGCGGTAGTTCCCAGGCGCCAGCCTGCCGTTCCACAAGAGAAAGCACGGGTCTTCCGAATATTTTTCGACCTTCACCGTCATCGCAGCCAGCCCTTCTCCAGGATTGAAGCAAAATTCGATGCCTTCGACCGGCGCATCGATCGTTGACGCCAATACGGGCATTAGATCGAACACCGATGGCGCGTATACGTCATGGACGATAAGCCACTGGTTGACCCGACTGACGACAAGGACAGCAGCCAGATCGTCGGTCAGAACTACGTGCCGGGGGTTTTGGATCAGATTCCACAGCATGATCGGAAAATAATCGCGAGCAGCGAATTCGTCTTTGATCGATGCAGCGCGAGCGCAATAATCAGCCAGTAACGCCCGGTCGGCTCGTATTGCAAGGTCAAGACGACGGATTGGACGCACGGCTGGTTGCAAACTGCGGGCTAACATAAATCGCTTCTGCGCGACGGGGCGAAAGCCGAAACGTGGGTAGAAATCCAGAACCGTATCATTAGCGAAAAGTATCACTGGCTTTTCCGGAGCCGAATATTCCGCCAGAACCCGCTTCATTAAGTGCCGCGATAACCCCTTTCCGCAAAAGTCTGGGAGTGTACCTACAGCGCCCAGCTGGGCGCCCCCATGTTCAACTCCGCCAAACAGAAAATGCATCTCCATTGCGCCAATGATCGACACCAGTTGCCGGTCATTGCGCAACGCGAAAACTTCGTAGCTATCGTTCCAGCCGCCCATCTGCGCCCATCGACGGAAGGTCTCGCCACATCCGAAGATTGCCTCGACCGCGACAAAGAATGGATCGTGCCAATCACTGTCGGAATGGCGGATTTGAAGAATTTCGGCAGAGACGGGCATTTCAAACTTTTCCTTGATGATCGGGTCGGTAGGACGCTGCGACGCTAAATAGGCTCGACCAGTTGATTTCGAGGAAGGGCGGCAGTATGCATTACGGCCGAGTCTCCCCAATTCTGCAAATCGAAGATCGATTTTCAGTTGCGCGCAAATTTGGCTCGTGACTCCTCGCTGAGCCGGTAACAGGCGACGGACGGAGGCCCGGCTGATGCGCAGGCGGCCTTACAGCGGTCGGCAGCGTGGCGCTTGATTGCGCGCCGGATGATTGGCTAATTCTGCCTTTGGCTGATTGATAGACACAATCGAAGCGGTCACACCTCAAATTTCTGCGCCCGCGCAACAGTATTCCATTTATGATATGGCGTATCATATTATGAGAATGATGACCCGATAAGAGGGCGTGGGCATGCAGGGGTGCTTAGACATATGAATCGCCGGCAATTTGCGATGCTTGGCGCGGCAGCGTTACTGCATTCGCCGCGGCTGTACGCGTCCTTGCCGAAAATGAAGGTCACGCGGGTTCGGGCGTATGCTCCGCCGCATCCCGTACCGCTCTTCGCCCAGTCCAACACCGTGGTGACTATCGAGACGGACGCCGGTATCACCGGCATCGGTGAAGGCGGGTTCCCCGATACATTGCGACCGCTTGCGGGTCGGCTGATTGGCCAAGACCCGCAGTTCATCGAGCGCTTGTGGCAGGACATGTCGCGCGCGTTTTTTTATCCCCCCGGGCGCGAGTCGACCCATGCGCTCGGCGCACTCGATCTGGCACTTTGGGACATTCGCGGCAAGGTGTTGAATTTGCCACTGCACCAGCTCCTGGGCGGCCGCGCCCGTGAGCATGTCGAACTCTACCCTGACAATGTTCCCGGCACCACGCCGCAAATGCCGATCCGGGAAAAGGCCGCGCGCACCATCGCTGCGGGCTACCGCGCTTTTCGGATGGATGCGGCCAGCCAGGGGCGCAGCGGAGTCTATGACACGCGCGAGCGGGTGCTGCAGATCCATGCAGACTGCCTGCAGGCCAGAGAAGGCGTCGGTCGCAACGGCGACTGGTGCATCGACTTTCATCAACGTCTGGATTTCATCGATGCCGTGCGCGCCGCGGGCCTGATCGAGGCGTTAGACCCTCTGTTCGTGGAGGATCCGGTGCGTGCTGAGATGTTTCTGCAAGACCTGCCCAAACTGCGTGAGAAGGTGAAGGTGCCCATAGCAGCCGGGGAGGAGTGGGGCACGCGTTGGGACTTCAATCGCCTGGTTGAGAATCACGACATCGACTACGTTCGCGCCACGCTGCCGAACGTCGGCGGGATCACCGAGCTGATGAAGGTTGCCGCGCTCTGTGAAACGCATTCAGTCGGCATCATTCCGCACTTCACGGGCCCTGTTTCAACCGCTGCTTTGGCAGGCTGCCTGTCGACTTTTTCGGGTCCCGTGCTGATGGAATACAACTATCACGACAACAAGATTGATTACCTGCCGCAGGTTTTCGACTTCAAATCCGGCAAGCTCTGGCCGAACGAGCGGCCGGGCCTTGGCGTAGAAGTCGATTTCAGTCTGCTCAAGCCGCTGCTCGAGGTAAGCACTTACAACAGCGACCGCGCGCAGTACTACACACGGCCGGACGGCTCTCTCACCAATTGGTAGCCATGCTGCGCGCAACGCTGCTGATCATTTGCATGACGCTGGTTACGGTCGAAGCGCACGCCGATGGATATATCGGCACCTATACCCTACGGTCCGGCATACCGACCAGCAGCGTCGGGATTTATCACTTCGAATGGGATGCGCCACGCGGCGCATTGCGCAAGCTCAAAGCAGCGGTTGCGAGCGTTAATCCTTCTTACCTGGCGCTACGTGGCAACGTTCTGTATGCCGTGAGCGAAGGCCCCGAGGCGCGCGTCAGTGCGTATGCGGTTGGACGCGGTGGCGAACTCACGCTGCGCAACGAGGTGTCTGCGCAAGGGAAGGGCCCGTGTCACCTCGCGATCGATCGGGCCGGGAAGTGGCTCTTCGTAAGCAACTACGGCAGTGGCAATGTCGTGGTGATCCCGGTCGCGGCAGACGGCAGTCTCGGCGAGGCGCGCCACACGATCCAGCATCTCGATGCCACCCATCGTCCGGCGCATGCCCATCAATCCGTACTGTCTCCCGACGAGCATTTCGTCCTGTCCGTCGATTTGGGCCTGGACAAGGTATTCATCGACCGCTTCGATGGCGCGACCGGAACCCTGACGCCGACCGAGCCCGCGGTCTTCGATGCGCCGTCCGGTTCCGGCCCCCGGCATCTGGTGTTCTCGAAAAACGGCACCCGGGTGTATCTACTGACTGAATTGTCGGCGGAGCTGATAACACTGCAATGGGATGCCAGCCAAGGCAGCCTGCGCCAGCTAGCTACCGTGTCCATTTTGCCGCCGGGGTATAGCGGCGAAAAAAGCGCCGCAGAAATCGTGCTGCATCCCAATGGTCGGTGGCTCTATACCTCGAGTCGCGGAACCGCTGACGACATCGCCGTGTTCGCGCTCAACCGTGACGAAATTCCGCAGCTCATCGGGCATCAGCCTGCGGGCGGAATGACACCCCGCTTCATCGGTATTGCGCCGGACGCGCGCTGGCTGCTGGCCGCAAGCCAGGGTTCTGACGCGATCACCGTGTTTCGCATCACCTCTGCCGGGTTGTTGGAGAAACGCGGTCGTACGATGCTGCCGGCACCGGTGGACATCGTATGGCGCTGAGTCGTCTCTTCGCCATCGTCACGCTATGCCTGCCACTGCTGGCCACGGCCCAGAACGCGGTCGAGCTTGGGCGCAATGCTTTCGAGAGTCGCTGCGCCCGGTGTCATGGCGCGGACGGCAGCGGCGGTGAGATGGGCCCCGCCCTGGCGCCGCGGTTGGAGCGGCTCAGCGATGTGCAACTGCAGACGACAATCGTGCAGGGGTTGCCAACACGCGGCATGCCGCCACACGACGTGCAGGAGCCCGAACTCTCCCAATTGATCGCCTTCCTGCGCAGCATCCGGCCGCGTCCCGCGAGCTTCGAGTCTTACCGGATGAGTGCCGTTCTGACCGATGGAGACAGCATTGCCGGCACGGTGATGGCGGAGGGCGCCGACGATGTCCAGCTACTCGGCGATGAGCATCGGCTGCACCTGTTGCGACGCGCGGGTAAGCGATTCCGCGAGGTGACGTCGCAGACCGATTGGTCCGGTTACAACGGTGACCCGGGCGGCAACCGCTTCACGTCGCTCAAACAGATTTCACGGGTCAATGTACAAAAGCTTGCACCGCGCTGGATCTTTCCGATGCCGAATGCCGCCGGCCTCGAGGTCACGCCGGCGGTGTTCGGTGGCGTGATGTATGTGACGCGTGCCAACGAGTGTTTCGCCCTCGACGCCGGCACAGGCCGTCAGATCTGGCACTACCAGCGTGCCCGCACGCGAGGCCTGATCGGCAATGCTGCGGGTGGTATCAATCGCGGCGTGGCGGTGAGCGGCGGACGCGTGTTCATGTTGACCGATGATGCGCACCTGCTGGCGCTGGACCGCTTCGACGGTCACTTGTTGTGGGATACGCCCATGGCGGACTGGCGCGAAAATTACAATGCCACCTCGGCACCGCTGGTGGTAGGCAATCGTGTGTTTGCAGGCTCCGCCGGCGGTGAGGAGGGCGTGCGCGGATTTCTCGC
This sequence comes from uncultured Steroidobacteraceae bacterium, assembly GCA_964658805.1. GTDB lineage: Bacteria > Pseudomonadota > Gammaproteobacteria > Steroidobacterales > Steroidobacteraceae > Bog-1198. The sequence goes on along the minus strand of CAZZZU010000085.1, from coordinate 5,134 downwards.
CGCCTATGACGCGCAGAATGGCGCCGAGCTCTGGCGCTTTTGGACGGTACCCAAACCGGGCGAGGCAGGTGCCGAGACCTGGCAGGGCAAAGGCATCGAACATGGCGGTGCCCCGGCCTGGTTCACCGGCGTCTACGATGCCAGCACCGATACGTTGTTCTGGGAGACGGGCAATCCCGGCAATGACTACAACGGTCAAGAGCGTGGCGGTGACAATCTTTACACTGACTGCATCCTGGCACTCGACCCCGCGACCGGCCGACTCAAGTGGTACTTCCAAACCACCCCGCACGACGTCTGGGACTGGGACGCCAGCGAAACGCCGCTGGTTATCGATGCGGTGTTTGCCGGTACGCCGCGCAAACTCCTCGTGCAGGGCAATCGCAACGGCTTTTTTTACATGCTTGATCGCATCACGGGAGAGATGCTGCTGGCGCGTCAATTCGTTGACGAACTGACCTGGGCTCGCGGCATCGCCTCCGATGGACGACCCGAGCTGCTGGCGGGCCAGGAGCCGAGCGTTGAGGGCAGCCGCGTCTGTCCTTCGCAAGCGGGCGCGACCAACTGGTATTCGCCGTCCTTCAACCCGGCCACGGGCCTCTTTTATCTGCAGACCGCGGAGCGCTGTTCGATCTACCGCCGGCGCGAAGACCAGTTCCAGGCTGGGCGTTCGTTGCTCGGCGGAACGGTGCGCACGGACGCCACGCCGAAGCCGGTCAAGATCCTGCGCGCGCTGGAAGTTACCAGCGGCGTGGTGCGTTGGCAGATCAGGCAAGTCGGGCTCTCCAGCACGTCGGGCGGCACGCTGACGAGCGCAGGAGGACTCGTGTTCTACGGCGATGACAGCGGTGCGCTCGGCGCCGCCGATGCGCGCACCGGCAAACAGCTGTGGCTATCGCATCTCGGTGCAAACTGGCGCGCATCACCCATGGCCTTCGAATTCGATCACGAAGAAATGATTGCGGTGGCGGCGGGTGGCAACATCATCGCCTTCGCGCTCACGCCCGCGCACGCTTGTGCATTGCATAACGCGTGTCACCGCGCGCGGGCGATTGACGAAGCCGCGCCCGCTCAGTAGTATCAAATAGTGAGACGACGTTGCACGGCATTGAAACGCGATGGGCTTAAACATGATCTTCTGTGAGACGGCGTTAGCATGCCGCGGCTGCCTGCGGTGACGCCGTTCGCGGGTCGTTTTTCCGGGCAGACTGCCGTAATCACCGGCGCGGGCTCAGGGATCGGGCGGGCAGTCGCTGAACGGTTGCACGCCGAAGGCGCACGCGTCAGCGCGTGGGATATTTCGCAAGAGGCGCTCGACGGCGGCGCCCAGTTTTTCGCGCAACCCCTGTGCGTCGACCAATCCGACCATGCAGCGGTCACGCGCGCCGCCCAAGCGGCAATCGAGCGTTTCGGCACGATCGATATTTTGGTGGTCAGTGCGGGCATCACGGGGCCCAACATGCCCTTGATCGACTATCCGGTCGAGGATTGGCGCAAGGTCATGGACATCAACGTCAATGGTGTGTTCTACGTCAATCGCGCCATCGTGCCGCACATGCTCAAAGCCAGGTATGGCCGCATCGTCAACATCGCCTCCGTGGCCGGCAAAGAGGGCAACCCTAATGCGTCAGCCTATTCAGCCTCCAAGGCGGCCGTGATTGCGCTCACTAAATCGCTCGCCAAAGAAACCGCAACAGCAGGGATTTCCGTCAACGTGGTGACGCCGGCGGCCGTGCGCACCCCGATGTTCGACCAGATGACTCAGGCGCATATCGACTACATGCTGTCGAAGATTCCGATGGGCCGTTTTGGTACGGTGGAAGAGAATGCTGCGCTGGTGGCATGGCTCGCGAGTCGTGAGTGCTCCTTTTCTTCCGGCGCGGTATTTGATATATCGGGCGGACGTTCCACCTACTAACGGCATGTTATGAAACTACTTCGCTATGGTGCATTAGGTAACGAGAAGAGCGGGCTGCTCGATGATGAGGGCCGGATCCGTGACCTGAGCGCGGCGGTCGGCGACATCGACGCACGGCACCTGGCGCCTGCTGAGCTTAAGAAGTTGCAGTCGTTAACGCTCGATTCGCTTCCCGTGGTCGACGGTAAGGTGCGACTGGGCGTGCCTTATCTCGGCATCGGTAAATTTATCGCGGTCGGTCTCAACTACACCGACCACGCCATCGAGTCCAACCTGCCGATCCCAAAGGAGCCCGTACTTTTCACCAAGGCCATCAGCTGCCTGGTGGGTCCGCATGATGATGTCATGCTGCCGAAAGATTCCGTCAAGACGGACTGGGAAGTGGAACTGGGCATCGTGATAGGCACCCGGGCGCGCTACGTCGCCGAGGATCAGGCATTGCATCATGTTGCCGGATACTGCCTCGTCAACGACGTCTCGGAACGCGAATATCAGATAGAGCGCGGCGGGACTTGGGACAAGGGTAAAGGCTGCGACACGTTCGGGCCGGTGGGACCCTGGCTGGTCACGGCGGATGAAGTCGGTGACCCGCAAAACCTCGAGATGTACCTGGACGTCAACGGGCAGCGCATGCAGACCGGCAGCACCAAAACCATGATCTTCACTGTGGCGACGATGGTGTCGTACATCAGCCGCTTCGTGACGCTCATGCCGGGCGATCTGATCACGACGGGCACGCCTCCCGGCGTCGGCATGGGCAAGAAACCGAATCCGATCTATCTGAAAGCCGGCGATGTCATGGAGCTCGGCATCTCCCGGCTCGGCACGCAGCGTCAGACCGTCATTCCGTTTTCGGTCTGAATTACCGCTCTTGCGGTAGCGCAAAGGCGAGAATGCTGCTGCCGGCGGCGATCGCCACGTACTGCCGTCCCTTCACTTCGTAGGTCATCGGCGAACCCTTGAGTATCTGATTCGAGTCGTAGTGCCACAGCACCTTGCCGGTGCCGGCATCCGCAGCAGCAAACCCACCGCCGGTTTCGCCGAAGAAAATGAGACCGCCTGCCGTGCTCAGAACCCCGGCGTAGTTGCGCTCCGGGTTGCCGACCATGGGCAGTTCCCAGGCAAATTTTCCGGAGTCGACCTCAATGGCGCGCAACACTTTTTGCGGCGGCTCGTCCGGATGATTGACGCGTCCGTAACCGCCATCGTGTGCCTTGCGATAGAGGGTGCAATCCTCCACGGCCATGACGTAGTACAAATGCGTAGTGGGGTTGTACGCCGTGGAATACCAATTGGTCGCGCCACGCACCGCCGGGCAGGTCTCGACGCCGGCCGGCGTGGGCTCGTTGCCCGGCAATAGTTGCGGCCGCCCGTCTGGCCCGATGCCGCTGGCCCAGGTCAACTTTTTCACAAGCGGCGTGCCTTGTAAGAACTTGCCCGTGGTGCGATCGAGTACATAGAAAAAACCATTGCGGTTCGCGTGCAACAACAACTTGCGTGGTTTGCCGCGGAACGGCGCGTCCGCGAGTACGATGGGTTGGTTGGCGTCCCAGTCGTGCAGATCATGTGGGGTGTACTGGAAGTACCAGAGAAGTTTGCCGGTCCTGACGTCGAGGGCCAGGTCGCTGTCCGTGTACAGGTTATCGCCGCCGCGCGCATCTCCATCGGTGTCGGGATACGGGTTGCCCGTGCTGACATACAACACGCCGCTGGCCACGTCATAGGAAGGGGTCGACCAGCTGGCGCCACCTTGCGGGTTTGCATTGCCCTTCCAGGTGTCGGCGTGTGCTTCGCCGGCCTTGGGAACGGTCCAGGTGCGCCACACGCGCTCGCCCGTCGTTGCGCGGTAGGCCGCGACGAAGCCGCGGATGTCTTCATCGCCGCCCGACACACCGCCGATGACGAGGTCCTCGACCACCAAAGGGGCGGACGTTCCACCATAGCGGCCGGCCTGATCCGGCATCGCCACGTCCCACAGCACCGCCCCGGTCAGACGCTGCAGGCACAGCAAGTGCGCGTCGTCGGTGATGAAGAACAATCGGTCGCCGAGCAGCGCCGCGCCGCGGGTTGCGCCCTTGGCGGCGTCGCCCGAGATGCCGCCGGCACTGCTCCTGGCGCGCGTGAAGTTCCAGATTTCGGCCCCGGTCGTCGCATCAAGGGCATAGACCTGATTGGGACTCGTGACATACATGATGCCGTCTGAGACTAACGGCGTGGTCTCCAAGGGCGAATAGGGCAGTGCTTGTGACCAGGCGGCCTGCAAGTGTTCGACCGAGGCAGTGTCGATGGCGCTCAGCGCACTGTGCCGATTGCCGTTGACGTTGCCCGCATAGGTGGGCCACTCGCCACGCTTCGGGTTCAAGATTGCGCCGATGGCATCGCGCGACATGGGCGCTGCCGACGTCGCGGGACCGACCCGGACACCGTTCAGTGTGCTGAGGAAGGCCACCAGATTCTGCTTCTGCACAGAGGTGCCCGCGAACGGCGGCATCGCGGAACGATGCGTGGCGTCGATGCGCGTGTATTCACGATCGTCGAGCAGCCGTAACTCGCCGCTGTCGAGCTGCAGCACGACGCTATGCGCGCCCTGGCTGCGCGCAAACCCGCTCAGCATCGAGCCGTCTTGCAGCGTTACGGTCACGACCTGGTAACCATTCACGATGCGACTGCCCGGCTGGTCGAGCGCCTGGTTCAATTCCGCCACCGTCAGTGCACGTGCGACGTTCGACAGATCGGGTCCGTGTGCCCGCCCGCGGCCTTGCGCCGTGTGACACTCGGCACACCGGCCTTCGCCGAAGTAGTAATTCGAGCCGGCCTGAACGTCGCCCGCAGGTTTCGCATCGAATGCATCGGCGTTGAGCGAATGCACAAAATGAGCCAGCGTATCGATCTCTGCGGCGGGCAGGAAAGCAAACGCCGGCATGTTGCCCCGGCCGTTCCTGATCGTCGCGGCGATTTCGCTTTCAGACTTGCCGCGCAACTGCCGACTGTTGAGCAGCGGCGGGGCGCGGTCGGTCCCTTCTGCATCGCCGCCGTGACAAACCGCGCAGCTCTGGCCAAACCGTGCCGGCGCGGCGGGCGACGCGCCCGCCTGGGCGAGGGCAGGCATCGACATAAGCAACATCGCGCTCATGACGATGGCGAAGACAAGACCCGATGGAAGTGCAGATGACTTGTTCAAGGAATTCTCGTTTGGTGTTCAGTTCTTGACCGAAA
>CAZZZU010000084.1:0-18767 GCA_964658805.1 uncultured Steroidobacteraceae bacterium | reverse complement strand
GACGCCGTAAGTGATCGTTCCGTTGATAGTTCCGTAGCCGCCCGCAATCAAGCCCGTGTTCGACAAGGAGGTGATCGATCCGCCCTCGTTGTACACGCCCGTCAGGCCGCCTGCGATCACCCCTGAATTCGACAAGGTCCCAATCGAGCCGTCGTTGTACACGGCGCTGGCGCCGGCCGTGATCGTGCCGTTGTTGGTCAGCGTGCCGATGGTGCCCAGGTTGTTCACGCCGGTGGATCCGCCGCTGATCGACCCGCTGTTGACGAGTGTATCGATGACACCGTCCGACCGGTTGTTGATGCCGGCAGATCCGGCAGATATGACGCCGACGTTGTTGAGCGCACCGATCGAGCCGTCGTTGCGGATGCCGGTGGATCCGCCCGAGATCAAACCGTCGTTCAGTAGCGCCGTAATGACGCCCGGGCCGCCCTCACCCGCCACGTTGACGATTCCGGCGTTGCCGCCACTGATGATGCCCAGGGCTCCATTGGCCAGGGATGCGATCGACCCTTGGTTGTAGACGCCAACGGAATTTCCGTTGATCGCGCCGCTGTTGGTCAGCGAGCCGACGACGCCGTCATTCCAGATACCCGTGTTGCCGCTGATCGAGCCGCTGTTGATCAGGGATCCGATCGTGGCGGAGTAATCGTTGTAAATAGCACTGAAGACGCCCTTGAGCGCACCTGCATTGTTCAGCGTCGAGATGACGCCGTAATTCTCGACCGCGTAGTTACCGGAGATCGTGCCGGTATTGCTCAGCAACCCGATGGTCGCTCCGCCGTCGTTAAAAATGCCGCTGTGTCCGCCGTTGATCGTCCCCGCGTTCGCGATTGTATTGATCAGACCGTTATTACGGATGCCGTAGGTACCGCCGTCGATCGCTCCGTTGTTAGTGAGCGACCCGATCGTGGCATCCCCGCCATTCCAGATGCCACTGTAGGAGCCGGTGATGCTGCCGTCATTGCTCAATGCGGAAATGACGCCGTAGTTCGCAACGGCATAGGTGCCGGATATGACGCCGGTGGAGGTGTTTACCAGTGAGTCGATGGTGCCGTAGTAGTTTAGTACACCCTCATAAGAGCCCTGGAGTGCGCCTGAATTGGTCAACGTGGCTATGGAGCCGTAGTTGTCCACCGCGTAGTAGGCCGAAATTGTTCCCGTATTGCTCAGCACGCCGATGGTGGCTTCGCCGGCGTTGTAGATGCCGCTCGTGGAGGCGGTGATCAACCCGTCGTTGGTCAGAGTGGAAACGACGCCGTTATTATAAATGCCCTCATAGTGGCCGCTGATCGTGCCCGAGTTCGTCAGCGAGCCGACCAAACCGTCATTTCTGACGCCATACGTCCCGCCCATGACCGATCCGCTGTTGGAGAGCGAGGCGATCGTGGCCTCGACGCCGTTGTAGATGCCGCTGTCGCCGCCGCTGACGACGCCGCTGTTGGTCAGGGAATCAATCGTGCCCTGATTCTGGATGCCGATGTTGCCGCCTTCGACCAAACCATCGTTGATCAGCGCAGCGATGGTGTTGTTATTGAGAATGCCGACGTAGTCGCCGTGGATGGTTCCGACGATGGAATCCACGCTCTGGTTCCATAGCATCCCAATCGAACCGCCGTTCTCGATACCCGCCGGCCTGTCCCCGAACGAACCTGTGATCAAACCAATGTTGGTCAGCGTGTCGATCGTCCCCAAATTCAAGATGCCGCGTGTATCACCCGCGATCAACCCGGAATTGCTAAGCGACCCAATGGTGCCATCGTTGTAGATGCCCGTGGTGCCGCCCGTGATGCTGCCGGAGTTGGCGAGCTCGCCGATGTATCCCGGACCGCCTTCGCCACCCGTGTTGACAATGCCATAGGAGCTGCCACTGATCGTCCCGCCGTTGGTCAGCGCGCCGATGGAGCCAGCGTCGTTTCTGATGCCGGCGCCGCCGCCGTCGACGGCTTCGATGAGACCGTTGTTGGTCAGCGCGCCGATGCCGCCCGCGTTGTAGACGGCGGTGTTGTTGCCGCTCTGGTTGCTGTTGATGGTGCCGGTGAGGCCGTTGTTAAGCGTTCCAATATAACCAAACCGGGCATTCCGGACCGCGTATGCGCCACCGCTGATGATGAGACCGTCATTCGAGATCGTGTCTATCGTGTTGGAATTGCGCAGCGCCGTGCCACCGTTCGCCGACAATTCTCCACCCACCGAATTGGTGAACGTGCCGATGCTGCCGTCATTCGACAATCCCAATGTGCCGCCCGTGATGGTCGAACCTTTGCCAGTGTTTATGAGCGAGCCGATGACGGCGCCGTTATACACCCCGGTCGAGTCGCCGGTGATCAAACCCGAATTGCTCAATGTAGCGATGTAGCCTTCGCTGACGAGCGAGGAACTTCCGCCGGACAAGGTACCGATGTTCCCGTAGAGATTAACCACGCCGGTGCCGTTACCGCCGGCCAGGCCGGCAATCGTCCCCGTGTTGGTCAAGGAGGAGATCGTGCCGCCATAGTTGATGATGCCGGTTCTGGTGCCTGCAATCTTTCCATTATTCGTGTCGTTATTGAGCGTGTCGATCGTGCCCGCGTTGAAGATTGCCACCTCTGGTGAGCCTTCGCCGCCAGTACCGATGACACCGCTGTTCTGCAGGGTAGTAATCGAGCCTAAGAGGACCATGCTTGCGGCGTTGGGGCCGCCAAAGTAGCTGACGATCGATCCGGAGTTGTTGATCGTCCCGATGGTAGAGCTTGCCCCTGCGAAGACGCCCGCGTAGCCACCTTCAATCACTCCGTCGTTGGTGATCGTGCCGATGCTACCGGCGCTGGCGATACCCACCGTACTACCGCTGACATGGCCAGAGTTGCTGAGCTGTCCAATTGTCGCGGAACTCCGCGGAAGGTCGAATGGTAAGTTGATCGACGCGACGTTGCCGTTCACGATGCCGGCGGCGCCTTCGATGTGGCCCGTGTTGGACAGCGTGTCTACCTGCCCGGAATTCGCCAGACCGACGACGTGCAGGGTATTAGACGGGCCGGATATCGGGCCCGCAAAGCCCAGGATCGAGCCGCTGTTGCTTAAGGTTCCGACCCTGCCGTCGTTGTTGAAGCCGACAAGAGTACCCTGGGATACCCCTATGCTGCCGAGGACGCCGGACCCCAGAGTGCCTTGGATCGTACCCGCATTGACGAACGATCCGACGGTTCCGTTCGATTGATTGTTAACGCCGTAGATCTTAAAGGTATTGCCCAAGGGCAACAAAGTGCCGTTGTTCACGAGGTTGCTGGATCGAGAAGAACTGGACAACAAGGACGACCCCGGCGGCGGCGGCGGGACAATGGTGCCACCGATCGTGATCCAATCACCCGTAATGGTGGCGCCCGCCGTGTTGGAAATGGTACCGACGTTTACGACATTGCTGAAGCCCGCGATGGTCGCGTTGTTCAGCAGAGTGCCAGTCAGGCTCGAATGAACGTATCCATTGTTGGTCAGGCTGGTGTGGGGCTTGTTGCCGCCGGTAGCCAACGCGGTCGCGTTCGTATTCTCAACCGTTGCGCCGACGGCAACCGAGCAGTTCGGGGTCGCAGTCCAAAGCAGCGACGATCCGGAGGACGAAGTCAGGGTCCCGTCTGCAGAAACTACATTGCAGCCAGCCGGCGGCGGTGGCGTCGATGACTGCGCGTTTGCGGAAATCGTGAAAGACAAGGCCATTGCTGCGGAGATTGCGACCGAGCCGATGAACATCGTGGCGTTCGACAGGGCGCATATACCCACCGATACGAGGACGCCTTTGATTTTTGTCAATCGGTAGGTCAGGACTACTAAGTGCATTGCTTTCTCTCCACTGAATTTTGTATCGGTCGTCCCGTCGGTTGAGCGGGTCGCAGCGATACAGCCTCAGCTGGGTTGAGCCAGCGGCCTCGCGTTTAACACATCCAAGCCGACTTGTAGGTGTATCGATACTAGCGATATAAGCGATTGCCTACCTGTCGCAAAATGCGACGTGCTCGCGGGTTTCGCTATACGGCGACAGCGACAACATTGGGATTGAGACGTCCGATGCGGGAGTGCTCCTTGCAAGCTGCCGCTTATGTAGAGCGAATCGAAAGCGCTGCGTGACGCCTAAGCCAAACGGGCAGCGGGCGCACCGTAGGTCAACAGAGCGCGGCGATAGACGCGCCATCGGTCAGTGCTGTGTAACAGTACCTATGGACGCCGCAACGCCGACCTTGCAGACGAATTCCTCGAATTTTCCGTTCGGCCCGGTCGGGATTCTTGTGGGGAAGTAGGTGAAACGTACTTGGAAGGCGAAGCCCAACGCCTTTTGCACCCGTACGGTCAGGTCACACTCTTCTTCTGGGCGGAGGGGGCGGCGCGTGACGAGCCGCAACTCGATCGTGTCACGGCTATCCTGGATGAATTGGAATTGCATCAGCGGCTCGATCTCGCGCAGTTTGGCGGCGCCCAGAAATGGCCAATGCCGCGTGCCGTCCGGCATCAGCAGGAGATTGCGCTCGCGGCCGAAGATGCGACTCAACGTGGGCAATCCGCGTCCACACGGGCATGACGGACCCACCTGCGCTACGTCGCCGATGTCATAGCGGACGAGCGGTGTCGCAAAATTGCGTAGGTCGGTCGCGACGACGCGCCCCAGCTCGCCTTCTCGACACGTCGTCCCGTCGCCTTTCAGCACCTCGACAATCAAAGTCTCCGCCATCACGTGATAGAGCCCCGACGTCGGGCATTGGATGGCGATCGTTCCGAGCTCCTGCGACGAATACGAGTCTTTGACGGCCACGCCAAACAGCTTCTGCGCCGCCTCACGGGTTTCGGGCGACAACGTCTCGCCGACCGTCAGGATCTCGCGCACGCTGGGCAGACGCATTCCGTGACTTACGATTCCGGCGAGACTGCTGGGGTAGAGCAACAAAAAGTCAGGTTTGAACTCGCGGATGAGTTCGACCTGCCGGCCGATATCGGCAGCGATCGGAATGCCGAGCAGCGGGCCGCTGGCGAACAGCCAATTCACGGGCGGACCCCAGTCCTGCGTGACCGCGAGTTCCTCGATATGGGTGCGAATGGTGCAAAAGCGCAGGCGGAAATCGCGCTGATGCCACAGATGATCGCGCATCGTGGTCGCCAGCCAATCGAGGCCATTGACAGCAGTACGCCGTACCATCACCGGTTCGCCGGTCGAGCCTGAGGTTTGATTCTCGTAGCTGGGACCATGACCTTCCGGCAAGGCGTCGCAATAGAAATCGGCCGCACTCCGCAACGCACGACGTGTCAGCACCGGCAGTCTCTGCAAGCCTCCCGCCGAGAGCAGGTCGGATGGCCCAAGTGCAGCGCCGCGCAGCGATGCCCGAAACGCCGGGGAATGCGCCTCCAGATGCGCAGCCAGCGCGCCGAGTTGCCGCAACTGACCGGTTGCAAGCACTTCGGGCGTGTGCCACTGGCTTTGCTCGAGACGCCGCAGCAACAGCGCCAATCTTGCGCGCACGTCATTCACTCCGTGCACCGTGGCGGATCCGCCAGTAGCACCCGCCAGCGTCGGTCCCAGCGCCCCTCGTGGGTCAAGCCGGCGATGACACGTGTTTGCAGGCAATGCCCGCCTGCCGCCAGCGCATACCGCGCGCCGATCGACGGCGGCACGATCCGGTCAGCGCCACCGCTGAAGTGAATCTGCGGAATCATGGCAACGCGTTGCGCCTCGGCAATGGGGTTGAGCGCCAACGGCATGGGTGAGACGGCGTGCAGCCGCAGGACCTCATTCACATCCAAGTTTCCCGCCACCGTGCGGATGGAGGCCACATCGCTGCGCCGCGCCGCGATCAACATGACGAGCGTTCCGCCACCCGAATAGCCGATCAGGTTCAACGCGCGGCCCGGCGCCTGCGCAGCATAGTGGCTCACCGCCTCGTTCATGGCCGTGACGACCTCGCGTGAATAGCGCTTATCCGTCCAGTACGCCACGTCGCAGCGCTCAGCGCGCGCGGTAAACTGCCCGGGCCGCGCCAGATAAACCACATTCGTGGCCGCGTCCTGCGTCGCCAGCCGCAGAGCCATCGCCCGCCGAGGCGTCGGGTCCTCCGCCGGCTCGGTCCTCGATTGCCATGCGTGTCCGTCACCTTCGATATAAATATCGATCGGGTCACGCGGTGCCTCCATGCGGACGAAGCTCGTCAGCACGAACGCGTCCATACGCAGCGTTTCACGTTGCAGCCGCGCCGGCCGCGCAATGCGCTGCGCAGCTGCGTCGGGATCGGCGACCACGCATGCGGCTTGCGCGCAAACCAGCAGCACAGCCAACGCCCGGTTCAGACGCCGTGGTCCGATCACAGTGACTTAAGTGCGACGAGCTTTTCCGCCATGTCGCGCATGACGCCGCGCCAATCAGCCGCCGACTGTTGCCGGAACAACTGCGCGGTCGGATACCAAGGGCTGTCACTGCGGTTCAGCAGCCAACGCCAATCGTGCACGAAAGACAGCATCACCCACACCGGCCGCCCGAGGGCGCCAGCGAGGTGCACGGGCGAAGAATCCACCGATATCAATAGATCAGCCAGGCTGAGCACGGCGGCCGTGTCGGCGAAGTCCTTGGTTTCATCCGCAATGGGCACAACGTGCATGCCCGGCGGGGGTCGATGCGCCTGTACCGCCTTGTCACCCTTTTGCAGCGACAAGAAAGTCACACCCGGCATGGCGAGCGGCGCGAGATCCTCGAGCGACATCGAGCGCGCGGCGTCGTTGAAATGCGTCGGTCGGCCCGACCAGAACAGCGCCACGCGCTTGCCCGGCAAGCCCGCCAGGCGCTGGCGCCAGTGCTCGACGCGCTCGGGATCTGCGGTCAGATACGGGATCTTGCCGGGCAGATCTTCAAGCTGCAAATTCATGGCCATCGGCAGGCTCATCATCTCGCAGTGCAGATCAAAGTGCGGCGGGAGCGCGCCGCGCGGCAGGATCTCGTCGAAGCCGCCGGCGCGTTGCGCAAATGGCTGCTGCTCGGCATTGATCTGCAACACGATTCGCGCACCGCTGCGTGCGAGTGCCCAAGGCACCATCCTCAGGAACTGAAACGTGTCGCCGAAACCTTGCTCGTCATGAATCAGCAGGGTCTTGCCGGCAATAGGCTGACCGTCCCAGCGCGGCCGCTGCACCTTGCGCTCGATGCGCGCGGTATGCGGCATGCTGTATCGGTAACGGTACTCGCGCCAGCCGCGCGTGAACTCGCCCTGCAGCAGCAAGGTCTCCGCCAACTCGAAGCGCGTGGACAGATTTCCAGGCTCGCTCCGCACCAACATTTCCTGTATCTGCCGCGTTTCAGCGATCCGCCCCTGGCGGCGCAGCAGGGGAACGAGCAACCGCCAGACGACGAGCGGCGCCGTTCCCGATGCCACGAGTGGACGCAGTAGTGCTTCCGCCTCGGCGAATTGGTGTTTGGTGGACAGCGCCGCAACCTGTCGCGTCAGCGCCGAGAGTCCTGCAGTCATGGTGGGATCAACCAAGGGTGACGATGTCGGCGGATAGGTCGGGCGTGGCAAACAACATAACAGAGGGCGCGAGATGCCCGACGACTATTGGAGAGACGCGTGTGCGATTCACTCCCGTCCTGTCCTCACCGAAGTGTGTCTTCGTCGCCGCGTGAGAACTGAAGCGAATATTCGGCTACCAGCTCGCATCGCCATTTTTGAGCATATCCCATAATCGCCATTATCGCTTTTTTCAATACCAAATCTCCTGGTATCACACATATGAATGCATGGACTCGCGCGTTGATGTGCTACGCACTTCTGCTCAGTGCTTGCGGTGGCGGCTCGAGTGAGACTGCAGTGACCACGCCACCGCCAACCGTGCCCTCCGCATCACTCTCCGCCTCAACCAACAGCATCACCGGTGGAGACATCGCGACCCTGACCTGGAGCTCGACCAACGCGACCTCCTGCACGGCCAGCGGCGGCTGGAGCGGAACACTGGCGGTCAATGGCACGAAAAGTAGCGGACCGGTCACCGGCACCACTGAGTTCATGGTCACGTGCAGCGGACCCGGCGGCACGAGCGCAGTCGTGTCCACGACCGTCGCTGTCATCGTCACTGCAATGCCCAGCGTCCAATTGAGTGCCAATCCCCTGTCCGTCGCGAACGGGGCAACCTCGACCTTGACGTGGAGTTCCGCGAACGCCACGGCATGTACAGCGTCCGGCGGGTGGAGCGGCACGTTGGCGGCAAGCGGCACGCAAGTCACGGCTGCCTTGACGACAGGAACGACGTATTCGCTCACCTGTACCGGGACCGGCGGAACCAGCGCGGCGGCAACGCAAACCGTGGACGTGATGCCGACGCCGATAGTGTCGTTGACGGCTGCACCGGCGTCCATTCAAAGCGGAGCCTCCTCGACCCTTACCTGGCAATCCAGCAACGCTACTGCGTGTACCGCGTCGGGGGGCAGTTTTGCCGGCACTCGGTCGACAGCCGGCAGCCAGAGCACCGGCGCGCTGGCCGCCACTACGATCTATTCCATTTCCTGCACCGACGTCGGCGGCACGAATGCCGTCGCGAGCGTCACCGTCACGGTTACCGCGCCCACCATCGCGGTGACTCCACGCGCCGCGGGCATCGCATTGACTCAAACGCAGCAATTCACCGCAACGGTCACCGGCGGTGCCACCCCCGCGTGGTCAGTGGATGACATTGCGAGTGGCAATGCCACGGTGGGCACGATCGGTTCAACCGGCCTCTATGTCGCAGGGACCGCCGCAGGACTGCACACCGTGGTCGCGAACAGCGGCGGCGGCAGTGGCATCGCCACAGTCGCGGTAACCGACTCCGCCGGCGTGCTCACGTATCACAACGACAACGCCCGCGACGGCGCGAACCTTCAGGAATATGCGCTGACGCCCGCGACCGTAAAGGCCGGCAGCTTCGGCAAGCTCAAGGGTTGCGTCGTCGACGGCGCGATCTATGGCCAGCCACTCTGGCTGCCAAACGTGACCGTCGGCAGCGCGAAGCACAACGTGGTGATCGTCGCGACCCAGCACAACAGCGTTTACGCCTTCGATGCCGACACGAGTTCCTGTGCGGCGCTGTGGCAGGTCAGTCTGCTCGATACCGATCACGGAGGAGCCGCGGGCGAGACCAGCGTGCCGGGCGCTCTGGTCGGGGCGGGCTTCGGGGATCTGCTGCCCGAGGTGGGCGTGATCGGTACACCCGTGATCGATCCGGGCACGGGGACCTTATATGTGCTGTCAAAGTCGGTCAACGCGGCGCAATCGGAATTTTATCAACGATTGCATGCCATCGACTTCACCACTGGCGCGGAGAAAGTGCCACCCGCAACCATCTCGGCGTCGGTTGCCGGCGCGGCGAGCGGCGGCACCACGGTGTTGTTCAGCCCCCGCCAGGAAGCGCAACGGGCGGGGTTGGCATGGGTCAACGGTGTCGTTTACGTTGCCTGGGCCGCGCACGAGGACCAGACACCGTACTTCGGCTGGGTGATGGGTTATCACGTCGCGGCGGGCGCGTGGGTGCAGACGGCGGTGTTCAACAGCGCCGCGAATACCGGCAAGGCCGGCATTTGGATGAGCGGTGGCGCGCCGGCGGCGGATACGGGCGGCAATCTTTATCTTGTGACCGGCAACGGCAAATTTGACATACCGAACCTGGACTACGGCGACTCGCTCCTGAAATTGACCGGCGGCTTGACGGTGGCGGACTCCTACACGCCCGCGGATCAAAACAACGACAACATCAACGACGCTGATTTTGGCGCAGGCGGCGCGGCCGTGCTCGCGGAACTGACCGCCACCAGCGGACCTGCACACCTGCTGATTTGCGGCGGTAAGAGCGGTAATTTCTATGTGGTCAATCGGGATTCGCTGGGCGGATACGACGTCGGCGCCACGCGCGCGGTACAAGTGGTGTTTGCCGGTGGCGCACTGTATGCAACCGGATCTTTTTGGAACAACCACTATTACATCGGTCGCACCAACGGCGGCATATCGGCCTTCACGCTGAATGCGGCGACGTCGTTGTTCGGCTCCAGCCCGTCCTCATCAACGCCGGCGGGAACTGTTTTCGGCAGCCGCGGCGGCACCCCTTCCATCACGGCGGCGGGTACGGCTAACGGGATTCTCTGGGCCTTGGACAGCACCAAGTTCTGCACCCGCCATGCGCCGTCATGCGGACCCGTGGTGCTGCATGCCTACGACGCCACCCGTCTCGGTACGGAACTCTGGAACAGTGCGGCCAACGCCGCCGATGCCGCAGGGTATGCCGTGAAGTTCACGGTGCCGACAATCGTCAACGGCAAGGTCTACGTGGGCACGCGCGGCAACAACGTCGGCGGCGTCTTCGGCTCGACATCGGCCGCGGGTGAACTCGACGTCTACGGGCTTCTGCCCTAAGCGGCGACCTTGCAGACAAATTCCTCGAACTTGCCGTTCGCGCCGGCCGGAAGTCGTCCGGCAAAATAGGTGCAGTGCACGCGGAACGCAAAGCCAAGTGTCTTTTGCACCCGCTCCGCCAAGGCGGCCTCTTCCGGCTGGCTCAACACGCGCTCCGTGACCATTCGAAGCTCGATGCTGTTGCGGCTGTCCTGGATGAGTTGGTACTGCAGCACCGGCGCGACCTCGCGGAAATAACAGAAGCCGACCAGCGGCCAATGCCGCGTGCCATCAGGCAGCAAGACGAGATTTCGTTCGCGGCCGAAGATCCGGCTCAACGTCGGCAGTCCACGTCCGCAGGAACAGCGCGGGCCCACTTCTGCGAAATCGCCCATGTCGTAGCGAACCAAAGGCGTGGCGAAGTTACGCAGATCCGTGGCGACCACGCGTCCCGTCTCGCCTTCCCGGCACGCGGTGCCATCGCTCTTCAAGACTTCGACGAGCAGATTCTCCGCCATTACGTGATAGAGGGGTGCATCGGGACATTGGATCGCAATCGTTCCCAACTCCTCCGACGAATAGGTATCCGCGATGGCGCCGAACTTCCGGCAGGCCTGGTCGCGTGTCTGCGGCGACAGCGTCTCGCCGAACGAGAGGATTTCGCCCACGCTCGGAAGGTCGATTCCCCGGTCGATGAGCGCCCTCAGATTGCTGGCATACACCAACAGGATGCGCGGTTTGAACTCACGGATGAGTTCGATCTGCCGGTCGATGGGGGTGGGCACCGGTATGCCGAGCAAGGGTCCGCTCTTGAACAGCAAATTCACCGGCGGACCCCAATCGTTCATCAGAGAAAGCTGTTTGATATTGGCGCGGATCGAACAAAGCGACAGTCGGAAATCGCGTTTGTGCCACAGATGCTCGCGCATGCAGTTGGCCATCCAGTCCATGCCGTTGACTGCCGTGCGGCGCACCACCACCGGTTCGCCGGTCGAGCCGGACGTATGCGTCACGTAAACCGGACCGTGGCCCGACGGCAAGGTCTCGCAAAACAGGTTTGCGGCACTCAGCAATGTGCGCCGGGACAAGGTCGGCAGGCGCTGCAAGCCGCCGGGCGCGAGCAAAGCGGCGCGATTCAACCCTGCTGCGCGCAGACGCTCACGAAATTGCGGCGAATGCGCTTCCAGATGCGCGCTCAGCAGATCGAGCCGGTGTATCTGCAGTGCGGCCAACGCCTCAGGGGTCTGGCGTTCCGTCCCCTGAAGTTGATGCAGTAGTGCGTTCAACGCCGCGGCCGTCGCAGTCATGCGTGATGCTCGCGTCGCATAGGATCATGGCTCATGTACCGGCCTCAGAGAGATAGGCCTGGAACGCCAGCGTACGCGCAAACTGTTCCCGGCATGCGGCTCTCACTCGCGCACCAGAAAAAATATTCCGTCCTTGGGTTAAGTCTCGCCCAGCGACACGACCAGATTGACGGCGGCTCCCGGACTCACAGTCGTACCGGCCAACGACGTTCGGCACGACGCTGCCCTGCGGCGATCCGCTCGAGATGACGAGGTTGACGGTCGAGCAGGCGGACTCCCCCGTGCCAGCAAACGGACTGCTGCTGATCACAATGCCTGCCGCCACCGTCGCACTCGCTTGCTGCTGCACCATGCCGACGCCGAGGCCCGCCGTACTCAGCACGCCGGCCGCAGCAGATTGCAGCAGGCCCGTGGTGCGCGGCGGCAGCGCCAGGCTGCGCTACGTATCAGTGTGCTGACGTGACGGCGACCCGTGGCGCGATTGTTTTATGTTCTGTAAAAGGCCGGTGGCAAGATGACAGGCAGATGCGGCTCAGTGCGCGTCGAAAAAAGACTTGGCGGCACTCAGACAGAACGGCGGCACCAGGCCGGCATGGTAATCGGCCAGCACTGCCGCATCGCCATTGTCGGTGGCCCCGCCCGCCACGGCGACCACGCGCAGAGCGGTCTCGGCAGCAGCGAACCCGGACTTGAGATCCGCATACGGATCGCCGCCCACCGGCGCCGAATCGACATCGAGCACCGCGTAAGGCGCGGTTGGGAAATTGGCGCTCCAGTAATTCTGCATGGTCTGCGTAGCAAAGAAGAATACGGTGGGATCATTCTCGCCGCCGCAGAGTAGCACCGGCGCTGTCGGGCCCCACGTGCGCAGATCGTTGGCCTTGAGTGCAACACGCAGCGTATTGGCGGGAGTGGCGGGCGGCATGCCGTTGCTGACCGTTGGGAACGCACCGTCAGGGTTTGCGAATGCATCCTGCAGATAACCCTGCCGATACGCGTTGTTGACGAGATAGGCCGTGCCGAATCCCGCCGCGAACACGGGCGCGAAATGCGCAGGCTGCGTGGCAGGTGTATACGGCGCCAGTTCCGGCGTCGGCGGCGTGGAGTCGAACAAGGCCGGCGGTAACTTGCCCTGCGTGGTCAGATCGGCGACCGAGGTGGTGCTCGGTAGCAAATTGTCTATTCCCGTCGCATAGGCAGGATTGAAGACATCGCTGGTGCTCGTATAAATGTTGCCGTAGGCGCGTTGATATCCTGCAGCGAGCAGCGTGACATTCAGGACGCCACTGGCATTCACCTGGCCTTCGAAGATCGCATCGCCGAGTTCGGATAGGGTGTAAGGGCCCGACATGGGCGCAGCGGCGGTAACAGTCATACCCGCCGCCTGCATCGCGCGATGCGTTGCCATGGCGACGTACCCGCCTTCGGAATAGCCGCTGATGAACAGCTTGCCGCCGTCCGTGGTGACCGGCACCTGGCTCGTCGGCAAGGCGCTGCGTGCTGCGGTGAGGGCGTCGATCATGTCGTCCGACTGTGAAGTCGCCAGCAGATAGGGATGGTAGCCCGCGGTCGAGATGTCATAGCCCACATAGTTGGGCGCCACCACGATGTAGCCTTGCGCCGCAAAGATCGCGGCCATCACCAAGCCCTCGCCGTTGTTGCTGGTCGAGAGTGACGCAATGTTGAAACTCTTGTCGCTGTTGGTCCCGTGCGCATACAAAAGAACAGGTCGTCCGCCCTGACAATCCGCTGAGCCACTCGGCAGCATGAGAGCGCCCGAAGCCGGCGTCAGCGCATTGCTCGCATCAACAGTCTGGTATTCGATGTGATACACCGTGATGGTGCATTTCGGGGTATACGCGAGATTCAGCAAGATCTTGCCGAGCTCGTTGCCGGCCAACAAGGTCGACAAGTCGGCAGGCGTATAGGTGGCCGCGACTTGCACTGGAGATTGCAATAGTGCACCCCGCTGCGGCGTCGGCGCAGGAGCGGGCGCTGTTGAGTCGGTGTTGTTCTTACCGCACGCGCTGAGCAACAGGAATACGGCGAGCGAGCGCGCCATCCGGGAAATGGGCTTTTTCATGGTGCGTATATGACCGCGCCCTTTAGCTCGAGTTCAAGCACCCGACGCAGCGTTTTACATGTAGAAATTACATGCTGGCGCTCCGGGTTATCAGGGCGCGTGTGCTTGCGCGTAGACTACGCGCCTCGTTTTGGCAGGATCAACGATGGGGATGTCGCGCAAGTTTTTGCCGTTGCTGGCCGGCGCGCTCGGACTGGCGTTCGCTGCGCGCGCGCCTGCGCAGAATTCGTCCTACCCCGCTGCCGACTATATGGTGGCTCGCAGTTGGCCCGTGGGTGGTAACAGCCCTTGGGACCATCTGGCGGTAGAGCCAAACGGCAACCGCCTGTTTGTGGCGCGCGGCGATCACGTTGACGTGATCGACACCGCCAGTGGCCGTCTGGTTGGCAGCGTTGCGCATACGCTGGGCGTCCACGACATTGCCTTTGCGCCGGCGCTCCGGCGCGGCTTCACCAGCAACGGACGCAGCAACACGGTCTCGGTGTTCGAACTCGACAGCCTCCGCGTCCTGACCGAAGTGCCCATCGATGGCGTGCAACCGGATGCCATTCTCTTCGATCCGGAGAACAATCACATCGTGGTGGCCAACCGCGAAAGCACCAGCTTGACGGTGATCGATGCCGGCAGCATGCAGGCCGTGGCCAACGTACCGCTCAATGCCACGCCCGAGGGGCTCGCTACGGACGGCGTCGGCACGATCTTCGTGAACCTGAATCTGGCGCCTGGAAAATTGCTGGCGCTCAATGCCAAAACGCTCAAGCCGCGTCCGGCATGGATGCTGCCCGGTTGTGCGAATCCCACCGGCATCGCCATCGATGCCGGCAACCACCGTCTATTCTCGGTGTGTGCCAATCAGTTGATGGCCGTGACCGATTCCATCAAGGGTAAATCGGTGGCCCGCGTGGTGATCGGGCGCGGCGCGGATGCCGTTGGTTTCGATGCGGACCTGGGTCTGGTTTTCAGCTCGAATGGCATCGATGGCACGTTGACGGTGATCCAGCAGGAAAGTCCAGACGATTATCGCGTGCATGCTGCAGTCACCACACAGGTCAGCGCGCGCAGCATGGCGCTCGATTTGGGTACTCATAGAATTTACCTGGCCGCCGCACAGTTCGGTCCACCGCCGCCGCCGTCCACGCCGGAGCAGTCACCGCCACGAGCCGCACTGATTCCGGGGAGTTTCACGATCATCGTGGCGCAGCCGCGATAATGTCGGCGTCCGAGTCATTGCAGATCGTGTGCGGTCATTGCGACTCCGTGGTGCGCGTAAATGCCGGACGGCTGAGCGACGCGCCGCGTTGCCCGAAGTGCCACAATCCGTTGCTCGGCGGCAAACCGCTCACGCTGACGACGGCCAATTTTGACAGGCACGTGACGCGCAACGATCTGCCGGTCGTGGTGGATTTCTGGGCGCCGTGGTGCGGGCCATGTCTCGCGATGGCGCCGTTTTTCGAAAAAGTGGCCGGCGCTCTCTCCCTGCAGTTTCGTTTCGCCAAGCTCGATACCGAAGCGCAGCCTGCACCGGCTGCGCGTTTCAATATCCGCAGCATCCCCACGATCATCGTCTTTCGCCGTGGCAAAGAGTCGGCGCGCCAGTCGGGCGCCATGGACGCAGGCGCGCTGACGCGTTGGCTGTCAGTCCTGAAAGATTAAAAGAACATACGCCGCAAACAGTAAAAGATGGACGGCTCCCTGTAGCACGTTGGTGCGTCCACTGCCAAAGGTGATCACGCTGGAAAACAGCGTCAGGAGCAGCATGACGATATCGGTATGTTGCAGACCCAAGACGAAATGTCGATCCGTCAATTGGGCCATGACCAGCATGGCGGGAATGGTCAAGCCGATTGTCGCGAGGACCGAGCCCAGCATGATGTTCATGGACCGCTGCAGCTGATTCGACGTCGCCGCCCGGATCGCAGTCATCGCTTCCGGGGTCGCGACCAATGCCGCGATGATGACGGCGCCCAGTGCGTCGGGCAGGTGCAACGTTTCCGAGAGATAATCGATCGGTCGCGCCAGCAGGTTGGCGAGATAAATGATCGGAATGAGGTAAACAACGAGCAGCACCGCGTTCTTCAGGATGGAGCGCGGCCGACTATTTGCATCCGGCGCAGGGGCTTCAAGCCGCGAGGGCGGCTCAATACTGAAATAAAAACGGTGCCGACCCATCTGGATGGCAAGGAAAGCAGCGTACAAGCCGATGGCCACGATCACGAGAAATGCCTGTTGTGTTCCGGACAGGGTCGGGCCCGGCGTGCTGCGCGTGAAGTCAGGCAGAATCAGGCTCAATACTGCCAACGGGACGATGACGCTCAGATAGGTATTCGCGCCCTGTAGATTGTAGTGCTGCTCCTTGTGAATCCAGCCTCCGCACAGGAGTGACAGACCTACCATGCCGTTCAGGATGATCATCACGATGGCAAAGAGCGTGTCGCGCACGAGCGTCGGATTATTGGCACCGTGCAGCATGACGGAGGAGATGCTGGCCACCTCGATGGTGGTGATCGACAGCGTCAGAATCAACGTGCCGTAGGGTTCGCCCAGATGATGTGCCAGCCCTTCAGCATGTCGAACGACGGCTTTCGACGCCGCCAGAATCGTGAGAAAAAGCCAAACCGCGGTGATCGGCATCCAGGGCGACCCCGTCAGGAGATGCTCGAGCGTGGGACCATAGGCGAACGCCGCCATGCTGGTGACAATGGCCAATAGCAGCGGCCATTCTCTCCATTTCCAGTTGTGTGGTGCTAGCGTCAGCGATGCTCAGCAATGGAAGGTTTGATGAATAGCAACGCGAGCAAGGTGATACAAGCGGCGCCCGACAGATAATAACCCGCGTACGCGATTCCGTACCGGGCGGCCAGCGACGTCGCGATCGGCGCAGCCGCAGAGGCGCCGAGGATGCCGGCGAGATTGAAGGTCAGCGAGGTTCCGGTGTAGCGGATCGCTGTCGGGAACAGCGTGGCGAGCGCGCTGCCCAAAGGACCATAGTTCAGCCCCGCCAGCGCGAATCCGAGTGCCATGAAGGTGAACACGCGCACCGCATCGTGCGTACCGAACAGATACTCGAAGCAAAGTCCGAACGCGATGGTGAGAATCGTCGCGACGATCAGCATCCGCCGCCCGGTGATCAGATCCGCGATCCTGCCGGCCACGGGAATCAACAGGCCAAAGAACGGCACCGCGGCCAGTTGCATATAGAGGAACGGACGCCGCTCGAAGTGCAGCGTGCTGGTGGCCCAGCTCAGCGTAAATACGTTGGCCAGATAGAACACCAGAAAAGTCGTGGTGCTGCCGAGCGTACCCAGGAACAACAACACCGGCTGTTTGGTGATTACCGCCAGGAACGGTACCCGCACCCGCTCGTTCTTTTCCATGCTACGCCGGAATGCCGGCGTCTCGACCAGCTGCAGGCGAATGTAGAGGCCGACGATGACCAGCACGGCGCTCGCGAGAAACGGGACGCGCCAGCCCCAACTGAAGAGTTGCGCCTCCGTCAAATTCTGACTGATGACGAGGAATGCAGCGATGGACAGAAACAGGCCGACGGGCGCGCCCAATTGAGGGAACATGCCATACCAGGCATGTTTGCCGGGTGGCGCATTTTCCGTGGCGAGCAGGACGGCGCCACCCCACTCGCCGCCGAGTCCCACGCCCTGACCGACGCGACATAGGGCGAGCAGCGCTGGCGCGGCGATTCCCGCCATGGCGTAAGTCGGCAGTAGCCCGATGCAGACGGTCGAGATACCCATGGTGAGCAATGCGGACACCAGGGTGACTTTGCGGCCGACGCGGTCACCGAAGTGCCCGAACAAGGCCGAGCCGATGGGCCGCGCGACGAACGCCAGCGCGAAAGTGACCAGTGATTGCAGTTTGGCCACCTCGGGGGTGCTGACCGGGAAAAACAGGCGCGGAAATACCAGCACCGCCGCCGTGGCGTAAATATAAAAATCGTAGAACTCGATCGTGGTGCCGACCAGGCTGGCTAAGAGAATGCGCCGCGTCTGCCGGGCATCGGACGGTGTAACGACGTCGAGCAAGAGTCCACCCCAAGAATTCTAATAATTTGCGGCGATGTTACTATTTTTCGGCCGGTAGGCACGGGCACGATTGAGCGAAGGCTGTCAGCGGCCCTCCCAACGGTCTTTGCAGTAAATGAAAATGGCGTTGCCGCCGATGCTGAGCGCGAACAATGCCAGTGACGCCGGCACGAGTTCGAACACCCTGTGCAGACCAAGCCAATCCATAGGCGAGTCCAGCCACTGCATGAACGTCGCAATGTGTCCGGTGTTGCCTGCGCGCAGGCAGCAGTGCTGTATGCCGCTGCGCATTCCCTCGATGACCCCGATGTGAGTCCACTCGCCGTCGCGGAACCAGCGATACACCTGCACACTCAAGAGGTACAGGAACGCGGCAAGGCAGCCGTAGCCGACGACAGCACCGAGATAACCCACGGTGCGCAGAGTGGCTAGTCGCGCGGTCATGCGGCGGCTCCGACGGCGCAGCCCTTGACTTCGAGCCGCATGCTGCGGCCGTTGTCACGGCGACCGTTGGCGATTTTGAGATCGGCGGGATTGAGCAGGCCGTCGGTGGCTTTCAGATCGACATCGATCCAATACGAGTTACCCTTTCGCTTGCGATCCACCAAGGTGGGCGTGTACCCCATGGCCCGCGCCTGCGCGACGCGCTGCTGAGCACGCTTCGCATCGGCAAACAGGCCGAGCGAGATCACCAGTGCATCGTTCGGTCCCGGCATCTCAATGGCTTCTTCTATTCCTCCCGCCTTGAGTTTGGCGAGCGACTGATCGGCGGCGGCCCGTGACGGCGGCAGTGGCAGGTATACCCAGACACCGACATTAATCTCGCCGTCGGCTACACGTTGGCGCGGGTCGTAACCGCTGTTACGCAACGTGCCGGCAGCGCGCGCCGCGTCCGCCATGTCGCGAAACGGCCCGACGCTCATGCAGCGCTTGACGTTCTTGAGCAGACCGTCATCGGATCCGTCGGCGACCTCACCTGCAG
>CAZZZU010000083.1:0-18931 GCA_964658805.1 uncultured Steroidobacteraceae bacterium | reverse complement strand
CAACCGCAGCCAGGCAAACATAGACGACGACCAGTTCCGTTGGCATGTTCGCGAGCGGGGTTGGGTGGTGGGCCTGGCCTCAGACTAGTCGCGTAGCGACGCCGGGGTGAGCGGGCCGATCGCATCGAGCAAGCCTTGGTACACCTTGGGATTGCCAGCGACGATGTTTGGGCCGAGCGCGTACTCGTTACCCGCGAGCGTACCCACCCGGCCGCCGGCCTCCGTAATCAGCAGCGTTCCGGCCGCCGTATCCCAAGGTTTCAGACCGAATTCCCAGAAGCCATCCAGACGCCCGGCGGCCACATAGGCAAGGTCGAGCGAGGCAGCGCCGGGGCGGCGCACGCCGGCCGCGGTGGCCATGACGACTTTCAGCATGGCGAGATACGCGTCCACATACGTCAGGCCGTCGCGAAACGGCAGGCCCGTGCCGATCAAGGCACCCTCGAGTGTGCGTTGCGAGCTGATGCGGATGCGCTTGCCGTCGAGTTGCGCACCTTCACCGCGTGAAGCGGTAAAAAACTCCTGGCGCATCGGGTCGTAGACGACGCCGTGTTGAATCCGGCCCTTATGCTCGATGCCGATCGAGACGGCAAAGGTCGGAAAGCCATGCAGAAAATTTGTCGTCCCGTCGAGGGGGTCGATGATCCATAGATATTCGTCGCTGCCGCCACTGCTGCGGCCGCTTTCCTCGCCGAGCACCGCGTGCTGCGGATAGCTGCGATGGATGGTCGCAATGATGTCCGCCTCGGCCTTTCGATCGACATCGGTGACGAAATCGTTCCGACCCTTGGTGTCGATATTCAGGCTGTCGAGGCGGGAAATGCTTTTAGCGATGAAGTCGCCGGCGCGGCGGGCAGCGCGCATGGCGATGTTGAGCAGTGGTTGCATACGGGGCGGTAGAATAACAGAGCATGACAACGCAGGTCCGTATCGTCCTCATCGACCCGAGTCACCCCGGCAACATCGGCTCGGTGGCGCGTGCCATGAAGAACATGGCGCTCTCGGATCTGGTGCTGGTGCGGCCCCGCTCCTTCCCGCACGCCGAGTCGGTGGCACTGGCCGCGGGTGCCGATGACATTCTGACGCAGGCGCGCATCGTCCCGAGCGTTGCCGAAGCCATTGCCGATTGTGCGTTCATCGCCGGCACCACGTCACGACCACGCTCGTATAACTGGGAATTCGTCACGCCGCGAGACGTGGCCGCGCGGATCATGCTGCTCCCGGCAGAAAATCGTGTCGCACTTCTATTCGGTTCGGAGCGCTACGGTCTTGGAACCGAAGATCTGAATCACTGCAACGTGCTGGTGCGCATTCCGGCCAATCCGGAGTATTGCTCGCTCAATCTGGCGATGTCAGTGCAATTGCTCTCCTATGAGCTCTTCCTGGCGCGGGAGAATCCGCAGTCGCGCGTACAGCTCGAGATGCCGCTCGCGCCGGCCGGGGATATGGAACATTTTTACGCGCATCTCGGCGAAGTCTTGCACGAAGTGCGCTTCGATGATCGGACCGGCCATCTGATGGAGCGGTTGCGGCGCCTCTTCAACCGTACGCAGCTCGACAAGAATGAACTCAACATCATGCGTGGCATCCTGAGCGCGGTACAGCGTTCACGTGGATGAATCCCGGTCGGAGGACCTGGTTTACCTCGACAACGCTGCGACGACCCGCATCGATCCGCGCGTTGCGCAGCGCATGGCGGCATCGTTGCTCTCGGAACAGGAGTACGGCAATCCGTCCTCGGATACCCACGCCTTCGGCGACGCAGCCCGCGCGTTGGTGGAGCAGGCCCGCGCCACGGTAGCTGCCACCGTGGGAGCAACGGCGGACGAAGTGGTGTGGACTTCAGGTGCGACCGAAGCCGACAACCTGGCCATCCTGGGCGTCGCGCATTACTACCGCGACACGGGCAATCATGTGATCACCGCCCGGACCGAGCATAAGGCGGTTCTCGACGCCTGTCATGAGCTCGAACGGCGTGGCTGGCAAGTCACCTACCTGTCGCCGGATGAAGGGGGCGCGATCAATGTGCAACAAGTGGCGCAGGCCTTGCGACCGACGACGGTGCTCGTCTCCCTCATGCTGGTCAACAACGAGATCGGCGTGACGCAGGACGTACGCGCCATCGCGGCGCTCTGCGCAGAACACGGTGCGGCCCGCCTGCACGTCGACGCCGCGCAGGCGGTCGGCAAGATCGCGGTCGATTTTCGTGCCTCGGGCGCGCAGCTCATGTCGCTGTCGGCGCATAAGGCTTATGGCCCGAAGGGGATTGGGGCGCTGTTGGTGGCGCGGACACCCGCACCGACGCTGATGACCCCTCTGCAGTTCGGCGGCGGCCAGGAACGCGGTCTGCGGGCCGGCACGCTGCCTACCCATCAGATCGTCGGCATGGCAGAGGCCTACGCGCTGGCCGCAGCCGAGTGGAAAAGCGACGCGCTGCGGATCGGCCGACTGCAGCGACGCCTTTGGCATGGGTTGGCGTCACTCGGCGGCGTGTTGCGCAATGGTCGGAGCGAAGGCAGCGTGCCGCACATTCTCAATGTATCGTTCGACGGCGTGGAGGGCGAAGCGCTGTTGGCCGCGGTGCAGGACAGATTGGCGGTGTCTACCGGATCGGCCTGCACCTCGGCATCGGCTGAGCCGTCCTACGTGCTGCGCGCGCTCGGGCGCGATGAGCGCGCCAGCGAGAGCAGTCTGCGTTTCGGCTTGGGACGGTTCACGCGCGAAGCGGAGATCGATGCTGCCATTGAGGCAGTCGGCAACGCGGTGCAGCGGCTGCGTCGCATTGCAGGTGCAAGTTGAAATACAGCGAGCGCACGCGGCATTACTTCGATGCCATGACGCAGGTTGGGACGTTATCGGGCGTCGGGGTTTGGCGTGGTGTTGCCGGGGAGCGCAGGCGCGGCGCCTGGGTGCAGTTCGACCTGCTGGTGAAGGCCGGCGTCGTGGCGGACTGTCGCTATCTGGCGTATGGCTGCCCACATACCATCGCCTGCGCGGCTTGGCTGGCGGAAAATGCCGTGGGCAAACCGCCAGCCGCGGTGATCGACGTACACCTACTGCGCGAACAGTTCGATGTCCCGGTGGAAAAACTCGGAAAGCTCCTCATGATTGAGGATGCGTGGATCTGCGCATTGAAAGGGTGCACCGCCCCGACAAGCGTGCTATGAGTATTGCAAGAAACGCTGATCTTCCAAGGAGGCCGGCACAATGGCGATTATGTTGACGGAATCTGCAGCCGACCGCGTCAGAACGCACCTTGCGCAACGCGGTACCGGGCTCGGACTTAGGGTCGGGATCAAGAAAACCGGTTGCTCGGGATTTGCCTACGTCGTCAACTATGCCGACGAAATCAAGGCGGATGACGCCGTGTTCGAAGCACGGGGCGTCAAGGTGGTGGTCGACACGGGCAGCTTGCCCATGATCGACGGAACTGTGGTCGATTTCGTGAAGCAGGGGCTCAACGAGGCGTTCAAGTTTCAGAACCCCAAGGCTAAGGGCGAATGCGGCTGCGGCGAGAGCTTCAACGTTTGACGAGCCTTTTCCTCAAGCAATACAGACACTTCGGATAGCGCACGTAAATTGCTAGCGGGCCTCCGCTAAAGTACACTTCGCGGTCCTCGTCAGCCCCTGCGGCTGGCTTCCCTATTCGCGACCCGAGGTGATCATGGCCATTGAGCGTACCCTGTCTATCGTCAAGCCCGACGGCGTTGGCCGGAATCTGATTGGCGATGTGTATCATCGCTTCGAGCAGGCCGGCTTGAGGATTGTCGCGGCCCGCATGCTGCACCTCTCGTTGGCGGAAGCGGAAGGCTTCTACGCCGTGCATCGCGAGCGTCCCTTTTTCAAAGATCTGGTCAAGTTCATGATTTCCGGTCCGGTGATGGTCCAGGTGCTCGAGGGCGAGGACGCGATTGCCCGGCATCGCGACGTGATGGGAGCAACCGACCCTAAGAAAGCGGCGAAGGGCACCGTTCGTGCCGATCTCGCGTCCAGCATCGATGAGAATGTGGTGCACGGATCGGACGCGACCGAGACGGCCGCACGTGAGATTGCCTACTTTTTTCGCGAGACCGAGATTTGCCCCCGCACGCGTTAGCAACCGACGCGCGGACCAACCTGCTCGGCTTGCCGCGGGCGGAACTGGAGCAGTTCGTGGCCGAGCGCCTCGGCGCGAAGCCGTTTCGTGCCCGCCAGTTGCTGAAATGGATCTATCGGCGGGGGGTCGCCGATTTCGCCGCGATGACCGACTTGGCGCGCGAATTTCGCGAGCAGCTTGCGGCCATTGCGGAAGTTGACGTACCCGAAATCGTGACCGAGCAGGTGTCGAGCGACGGCACGCGCAAGTGGATGCTGCGCATGGACCAGACGCAGGGCATCGAAACCGTCTACATTCCTGAGCCTGATCGCGGCACCTTGTGCATTTCCAGCCAGGTCGGGTGCGCCATGGATTGCAGCTTCTGCTCGACTGCGCAGCAGGGCTTCAACCGTAACTTGAGCGTCGCTGAGATTGTCGGCCAGGTGTGGTTGGCACGACGCGAACTCATCGCCACACGCGGCGAGCGCGCCATCACGAACATCGTGTTCATGGGCATGGGGGAGCCACTTGCGAATTATCGCAACGTCGTACCGGCCATGCGCACCTTCATGGACGACCTGGGTTACGATTTGTCACGACGTCGCGTGACCCTGAGTACGTCGGGTCTCGTGCCGCAGATCTACAAGCTTGCCGAGGAGTGCAACGTTGCACTCGCGGTCTCGCTGCACGCGCCCAACGATGCCCTGCGGGATCAACTGGTGCCGATCAACCGCAAACACCCGATCGCCGAACTGCTGGCGGCGTGTTGGCATTATCTCGACGAGCAAAACGGCCGCAGCATTACTTTTGAGTACGTCATGCTCGATGCCGTCAACGATGCACCCGAGCACGCCCGGCAGCTCGCGCGTTTACTGCGCGGGCGGCCGGCAAAGCTGAATCTGATTCCATTCAACCCGTTTCCGGGCACCCGTTATCGCCGCTCGCCTGGCGCGCGCATCGTGCAGTTCCGCGATATTTTAAATGAGCATGGCGTCATCGCCACCATCCGCCGGACCCGCGGCGATGACATCGATGCCGCCTGCGGCCAGCTTGCCGGGCGCGTCAGTGACCGTACTCTCGTGCGGCTGGGCAGCAAGCCCGCGACTGCGGCGCGGTCTGAGGCACGCGCGCGATGACGAAGCTGGGCGTGTTCATCGTGGCGCTGAGTCTCGCCGCTTGCGCACACGATAATGGCTTCAAGAAAGCGTCGCCACAGCGGATGGCGGAGACCAATATGCAGCTTGCCATCGAGTATATGAAGATGGGAAAGCTGGCAGAGTCACGCGATCGCATTGAACACGCCCTGCAACAGGACGACAACAATCCCAATGTCCAGATGACGGCGGGCATCGTTTATGAGCGGCTACGCGAGCCTGCGAAGGCCGAAAAGGCCTATGCGGCCGCCTACCGGCTCGGCAAGAAAGATCCCAACGTGATTGGCTCCTATGCCGGTTATCTGTGTCGCTCAGGCAAGGCAGTAGAGGGTGAGAAGCTATTCGTGGAAGTTGCCGAAAGCCCGGTCTATCTGACTCCCGAGGTGGCCTATACCAATGCGGGCGTCTGCGCGCGGGGGACGGGCGATCTGGTCGACGCGGAGCGCTATTTCAATCATGCGCTCGCCATCAAGCCAAATCTTCCTGAGGCGATGCTGCAACTCGGCAACATCGCTTTCGACCGCGGCGACTCAGACCAGGCGCGCGAGCTGGTGCAACGCTACCTCAGCCTGAACAAGCCTACCCCTGAGGTGTTGTGGCTCGGCTTCCGGGCGGAACGCAAGCTGGGCGATAGCGTGGCTGCGGCGACCTATGCGCGGCGCGTGCAGACCGAGTTTCCCGATTCGGAACAGGCACTGATGATGCGTGCCGGCGTCGGACGATGAGCGAAGCCTTGGAGTTGCCAGGCCCGCGACTGAAGGCGGAGCGCGAGAAGCTCGGCTTCAGCGCCGAAAAAGTGGCGAACGACCTGCATCTGGATCCGTGGGTGGTCGATGCGTTGGAGGCGGCAGACTACGCCCGCATCGGGCCTGCGGTGTTCGTCAAGGGCCATCTGAAACGCTACGCGGAATTGCTCGGTGTGCCGCCCGCCGAAATCGTCGCCGGCTTCCAGGCGGGCGGCGGTGTGCCGGCGGTGTTGGTAGCGCCGCGTAGCACGCCCGCATTCGGCACGTTACTGCCGGTGCGTGATGAAAACACGTTGCTGAAAAGATGGGCGCCGCTCGCGGGCGTCGGCATGCTGCTGCTGTTGCTGGCAGCGGGCGTGTTCTGGTGGAAGCCCTGGAAGAGCCACGCGCGCGCGACCACTGCCGTGGCGGTGACTGGCAGCGCCGCAGCGGCGTCGAGCGGCGCAGTTGATGGGCGCGCGACGGTCAACGTGGCAGTGCCGGATATGGCGGCTGAGCATGGGCCCGCGGCGGGCGCCGTGCCGGCAGGCACGGCGCTCAGTGAGACGCCTGCGGGGGTGCCGAGCGGTCACGTGCGATTGAAGCTGAGTTTTGCCGGGGCATCGTGGGTGGACGTGCGCGATGCCGAAGGCAGACGCGTCTTTTCGGGTCCGGGAGAGGCGAACAGTGTGAAGAACGTAGCCGCCGTCGGACCGTTGCACGTGTTCCTCGGTTCCGCGGGTGATGTGCAGATTGAGATCAACGATCGGGCGGTCGCCATCGGTCCGCAGTTCTACAGCGGCAAGACGGCCCGCTTCGAGGCCGGCGCCGACGCGACGCTACGACCCGACGCGGGTCCGCCGCCCGCCCCTGCCAAAGTTCGCGGCACGCCGCACGCTGCCCGGCCACCCGGCTGATTCGGAGACAGTTTTGAGCAAGATCATCGAGCCGTTGCGCGGCGTTCACGACGTGTTGCCCGCACAAAGCGGTGCGTGGCAACAACTGGAACGCCTGACGCGCGAGGTTTTCGAAACCTACGGCTATGAAGAATTTCGCGTACCCATCATCGAGCAGACGCAGCTCTTCAAGCGTTCTATCGGTGACTTCACCGATATCGTCGAGAAAGAGATGTTCAGCTTCGTCGATCAGGGCGAGGATCACATCACGCTGCGCCCTGAGGCCACCGCGGGTATCGTGCGGGCGGTCATCTCCAACGGGATGCTGCGCGAGAATCGCCTGCGCGTGTGGTGCATGGGTCCGATGTTTCGACGTGAACGTCCGCAGGCCGGTCGTTATCGGCAGTTCCATCAGATCGATGCCGAAGCATTCGGATTCGAAGGGCCTGACATCGACGCGGAGCTGATCCTGCTGTCGGCGCGGCTCTTGAAGCGTCTTGGCTTGAGCCGCGTCAAGTTGCTGGTCAATTCGCTCGGCACCGCGGAATCTCGGGCCGCTTACCGTGACAAGCTCGGCGCCTATTTTTCCGCACATGCGGCTTCCCTCGATGAGGATGCCAAACGGCGCTTGGCGGGCAATCCGCTGCGCATCCTCGACAGCAAGAATCCGGAGGTGCAGCGTGTGGTCGCGGGCGCACCGGTGCTGCTCGACTCGCTCGATGACGAATCACGCGCGCACTTCGAGTCGCTCTTGGGCCGCCTGAAGGCCGCCGGTGTCGAGTACCACGTCGAACCGCATCTCGTGCGCGGGCTCGATTACTACACGCGCACCGTGTTCGAATGGACCACCGATCTGCTGGGTTCGCAGAGCACGGTGTGTGCCGGCGGACGTTACGACGGTCTGGTGGCACAACTCGGCGGGGCGCCGACACCGGGTATCGGCTGGGCCATGGGTCAGGAACGCATCATACTCATGCTGGAGAAGCTGGGGCTGCTCGAGGCGGGGCGCAGCCCGCACGTGTACCTCGTCCTGCTGGGCGAAAAAACCGATCTCGAGGGCATGAAACTGGCTGAACGCCTGCGCGATGCGCTGCCGCAGCTGAAGCTGCAGGTGAACGTGGGCGGTGGCAGCTTCAAGGCGCAATTCAAGCGCGCTGACAGGAGCGGCGCTGGCATTGCACTGGTACTGGGCGACGATGAGGTTACACGCGGCGTGGTCTCGATCAAGGCGCTGCGACGTGAGGCGGCGCAGGAGGAATGCCCGTTGAACGAGATCGGTGAACGTCTCGGGCGCACGTTGGGTCTCAAAGCTGGGAAAGCGGAGTAAGGCATGGCTGAAGATTTGACCGATGATGAACAACTCGAAGCCGTCAAGCAGGCGTTCAAGGAATACGCGCCCTGGATCATTGGCGGCATCCTCATCGGCGCCGGACTGTTGTTCGGCTATCGCTGGTATCAGAGTCACCGCACCGACGTGGCGTTACAAGCGGGCGCGCAATTCAGCGCGATGACCGCCGCGCTGCAGGCGAACGACAAGGCGAAGTCGCGCCAGCTGGCGGCCGGTCTCATCAAGGACTATCCGTCGTCACCCTACGCCGACCAGGCCCAGCTCACGCTCGCACGAATGGCGGTGGAGGATGGGCACGTCAGTGATGCCGTCGCGCCGCTGACAGAAGTGATGAACCATTCCAGGGATTCCGAACTCCAACATATCGCACGGCTGCGACTGGCACGGGTACTGATCGATCAGAACAAGCCCGACGAGGCCATCAAGCTCCTGGCGGAAGGCACGCCCGGCAGCTTTGCCGGGCGTTATCACGAAATACACGGGGATGCACTGGTGGCCAAAAAAGATGTCTCGGGCGCAGTCAGCGAATATAAAGCCGCCTTGGCGAGCGGTGGCGAGGAGGCGGGCGTCGACTCCGCGCTGCTCGAATTGAAACTGGCTGATCTGGGCGCCACCGTTCAGCCTACTTTTCCCGTTGTAAAGGCCACACCTTGATGCGTGTTTTGTTCACTGTCGCTCTTCTCGCCCTGCTGACGGTCGCCGGTTGCAGCAAGGACAAGGATGTCGAGCCGCCGGCCAAGCTTGTGGACATCCCGACCAAATTGCCCGTCAAGAAGCTCTGGAGCGATGGCGTGGGGGGCGGCAAGAAGCAGATCAAGCTGCGCCTTGGCCTGGGTCCGGCACTCGACGACGGCGTCGTCTACGCAGCGTCCCGTAAAGGCGAAGTCATTGCGGCAAACCTCGAAACGGGCAAGCGCCTGTGGGTCGTGAAGATCAAGAAGATGCTGTTGTCCGCGGGTCCGGCCGCTGGGTTCGGCATGGTGGTCGTCGGTAGCAGCAAGGGTGACCTGATTGCGTTGGAAGCTGCGACGGGGCACGAACTCTGGCGCTCGCGCGTCAACTCCGAGCTGTTGTCGGCGCCGGCCATCGGTGCGGAATTCGTGATCGTACGCTCGGTTGACGGACGCCTGCATGCGCTCAATGCGCACAGCGGCAAGGAACAGTGGCAGGTCGAGCAACAGATGCCGCATCTCACCTTGCGTGGCACGGCAACACCCATCATCGCGAAAGACTTCGCGGTCAGCGGTTTCGACGACGGCAAGGTGATGGCGGTGTCGCTCGCCAGCGGCGACACGGTGTGGGACACGACGCTCTCCTCGCCGCACGGTAAAACGGAACTCGACCGACTCAACGACATCGACTCGGCGGTGCGCGTGGTAGGGGACAATATTTTTGTCACGGGCTATCAGGGGCGCACCGCCATGCTGGCGCTCGACTCCGGCCAGATCTGGTGGTCGCATGACATGTCGAGTTATCGCGGACTCGCCGTCGATGAAGAAAATTTGTACGTGACGCAGGATGATGGCGTGGTGGTGGCAATGCGCCAGCGCGACGGATCGGAGCTTTGGCGCAACGACAAAATCCGCCGCCGCGCGCTGACCGCGCCCATCGTGACGACTTCGGCGATCGCGGTGGCGGACTTCCAGGGTTATATCCACTGGCTCGACCGCACCACCGGTGAGCTCGTGGCGCGTACCCGAGCCGGCAAGCGCCGCATCTCGAGTGCACCGGCGGGCGTCGACGACACCATCGTCGTGCTGACCGATGACGGCAACTTGACCGCCTTCCGGGCCACGCCGAAGGCTGCGGCGGCACCCGCTGCGGCCGCGCCGCCGGGTTAGCGCATGTTGCCTGTCGTCGCGTTGATCGGTCGGCCGAACGTGGGTAAGTCGACTCTATTCAATGCGATGACCGGAACGCGCGATGCATTGGTCGCGGACTTGCCCGGACTGACGCGCGATCGTCAATACGGGTTCGCGCGTCGTACCGACGTGCCGTGCATCGTGGTAGACACAGGTGGCCTGGTCGAAAACGCCGATGATGTGGCTGGCCTGATGGTCGAGCAGACCGAACGCGCCATCAGCGAATCGGACCGGCTGATCGTGCTCGTCGACGGCCGCGCGGGCGTGACGCCGCAGGATCAGTTCGTCGCGCAACTCGCGCGCCGCAGCGGCAAGCCGGTGTATCTGGCGGTCAACAAGACGGAAGGTTTCGATGCGGACGTGGCCGTCGCAGACTTCCATCAGCTTGGCCTCGGTGAGCCTCAGGCCATCGCGGCAGCGCATGATCAGGGCGTCGTCTCGCTGCTGGAAACCGTCCTTGCGGGTCTGTTGCCTGATCCCGCCGATGGACCTGAGATCGATAGCATCAAGGTTGCGGTGATCGGCCGACCTAACGTAGGCAAAAGCACGCTCATCAATCGGTTGCTCGGCGAGAACCGCATGGTGGCTTACGACAAGCCGGGTACCACGCGCGACGCGGTGCTGGTGCCGTTCGAGCGCGATGGCGAGCGTTACACTCTGATCGATACGGCCGGCGTCCGGCGCCGCGCGCGCGTCGAGGAGGCGGTCGAGAAATTCAGCGTCATCAAGACGCTGCAGGCCATCGAATCGGCCCATGTGGTCGTCGTTGTCATGGATGCGCAGGACACCGTCGCGGATCAGGATGCGAGCCTCTTGGGCACGGTGATCGAGGAAGGCCGGGCCGTGGTGCTGGCCGTCAACAAGTGGGACAACATTCCCATGGAGCAACGCGAACTCATCCGCGCGCAGCTGATGCAGCGCCTGTCGTTCGCTGACTTCGCGCCGCTGCATTTCATTTCGGCGCGGCATGGCACGGGGGTCGGCGAGATGTTGGCTTCGGTGCGTGAGGTGTATGCGGCCGCGATGCGCGAATTGGCGACTCCCGAGCTCACGCGCGTGCTCGAAGCGGCGATCCAGAGCCATCAGCCTCCCGTAGTCAGTGGCCGGCGTATCAAGCTACGCTATGCGCACCAAGGCGGCCGCAATCCCCCCGTCATCGTCATTCATGGCAACCAGACCGACCATGTGCCGGATGCGTACCGACGATATCTCGTCAATGTCTATCGCAAAGCCTTTAACCTGGCAGGCACGCCGGTCCGGGTCGCCTTTCGCGGCGATGAAAATCCGTACGCCGGGAACCGCAATCCGCTGACTCCCCGGCAGGTTCGTAAACGCAAACGACTGATCCAGCGCAACAAACGCTGACTCTGCATCCGAGGTGCCTGTGCCCCCATTCATGAAGACCAAGACGTTCATCGGCGGGGTCATCGCGGTCGCCCTGGTCGGCCTCTATGCAATCGCAGGCTTTCTCGTCGCGCCGAAGCTCATTCGCAATGCACTACTCGAAGACATTCCGAAGAGCATCGACGCAACACCTGCGGTTGGTCCGATTCACGTCAATCCCTTTCTCATGCAGGTGGCGATCGACGACTTCTCGCTGGCTGACCCCAGCGGCGCGAAACTACTGGGTTTCAGACGGTTTTTTATCGATTTTCAATTGTCGTCGTTATGGAATCGCGCCTACACCTTTGTAGCCATCGATCTGACCGCGCCTTTCGTGAACGCCATCGTTGCCAAGGACGGGCAGATGAATTTGCTGCGGCTCAAACCCAAAGCGTCGCCCCAGCCTGATGACAAGTCAAAAAAAGAGGGCGCCATTCCAGCGGTGCGCATCAAGGACTTCAGGGTGACGCAAGGGTTGGTCAGCTACGACGACGCAAGCCGCGCTTCCGATTTTGCGGCACGGCTCGAGCCGATCGATTTCGAGTTGCAGGATTTCACCACCGGCGTCGATGGTGGGCGATTCAACCTGACGGGCGCCTCCAAGCTCGGCGAGAAATTCGAGTGGCATGGGCATGTTTCGGTACAGCCGCTCGAGTCCGACGGCGAATTCCAGATCGATGGTCTGCAAGTGCACACCATCTGGTCGTATCTCGCAGACCAGCTCAACTTCCTGGTCAACTCGGGCAAGCTCGACCTCAACGCAACGTATCGGTTCTCCCTGCAGGATACGACTCAATTGAATGTCGACGTCGCCAAGGTGTCGCTGACCGATCTGAAAGTGGCGCCGCGGGGTACGGCGGGCGATTGGATCACGCTACCCGAGTTGCAGGTGAGCGATGCCAGGATCGATCTGGGCAAACGCCAGGCGCAGGTCGATTCGGTCAAGGTGAGCGGCTTAGGCATTGATGCGTGGCGTGAACCGGATGGGTCGATCAGCCTTGCGCAACTCGTTGCCAAGCAAGGTGCGGCGGCTGCCCCTGCGCCGACGCCTGAGAATGCGGCGTGGACTTATAGCGTGCGCGAAGTTGCACTCGAAAACGCCGACATCAAGGTTGAAGATCGCTCTGTCAGTCCTGCCGCGAAGGTCGAAATCGCACCGCTGAACGTCAAGCTCAATGAGATCAGCGGCGATATGAGCAAACCCGTGCCGCTGGTTGTGGCCGCAAAGATCAATGCGAAGGGTGCACTCGATGTCGATGGCGAGATTACGCCGCAGCCGTTGGCTGCCAACCTCAAGGTAAAACTGGATAATTTCGATCTCGCCGTTGCGCAGCCCTACATCGCACAGCGGACATCCATGACGTTGCGCAGCGGCGAGCTTGGCACCACTGCCGAGGTCCACTACGGCACTGGCAAGCCGGCGATCCGTTTCACGGGCGATCTCAACATCAGCCACCTGCATACCGTAGACGATGCATTGCATGAGGATTTCATCAACTGGGAGCGTCTCGATATCAAGGGCCTGACGTACGAACAAGGTCCCGATCGACTCGACATCAATGAGATCATCGCCCGCAAAGCTTACGCACGCGTCATCATCGAGCCTGACACCAGTGTCAATGTGAAGCGCGTGCTGACAGCGCCGCACGCTGCCACGTCGCCGGCAACGGCAACGGCATCGCCCCCGGCTGGCAAAGCGCCGGCCGGTACGCCGGCCATGCCGATCACGGTGAAAAAAGTGCAGCTCATCGACAGTCAGACGAATTTCGCTGATCTGTCGATCAAGCCGAATTTCGCAACCGGCATACAAGGCCTGGGCGGCACCGTACTGGGACTCTCATCCATGCCGGGAACCCGTGCCAAGGTCGATCTGAAAGGGGCGGTCGATAAATTCTCGCCGGTGACCATCAAGGGCGAGATCAACGCGCTCAGCACCGTGCTCTACACCGACATGGGCATGAGTTTTCAAAACATCGAGCTCAGCACGTTCAATCCTTACTCCGGCAAGTTTGCCGGATACAACATTGCCAAAGGCAAACTCACGACCGACCTGCATTACAAGGTTGATGGACGCAAGCTTGATGCGCAACATCACATCAAGGTGGATCAGCTCGAGTTCGGCGACAAGACCGGCAGCAAAGATGCGGTGTCGCTGCCGATCAAGCTGGCGGTCGCACTCCTCAAGGACCGCAACGGCGTCATCGATCTGGACCTGCCGGTGACGGGCTCGCTCGATGATCCGAAATTCCGGCTTGGTCCCATCATCTGGAAGGTGTTCGTCAACATTCTGGAAAAGGCGGTGACGGCGCCGTTTGCGTTGATAGGCTCGTTGTTCGGCGGTGGACCCGATTTGCAATTTGTCGACTTCGAGCCGGGTCGTCCCACGCTTGATCCTGCTGGCACCGATAAGGCCCATATCATTGCCAAGGCGCTCGATGCGCGGCCGCAGCTTAAGATCGAGGTGCCCATTGCGGTGGTCGCCGACCTGGACCGGCCGAACCTCATCGAGCAGCGTTTCCAACAGAAAATACGCGAGGCTCGCGAGAGCGATGCCGGCGGCAAGAACGCTGCTAAAAAGACTCAGGCCACGCTTCCTTTCGAGCAGCTCGAGCCGACTGCGCAGCTCGATGTCCTGACGAAGATTGCCAAACAGGAGACGCGGTTTCCCGACGAGATTGCCGGCATCAAGCTCAAGGCCGATCAAGTCAACGCCAAGGTCGCTTTTCTGACCAAGGAGATTCAGTCGCACATCGCGGTCGATGATGACGAGCTCAACGCCTTGGGTCAGCAGCGTGCGCAAAACCTGCAGGCTGCCGTGTTGGCGGAAGGCAATATCGCGCCCGAGCGGGTGTTTCTCGTGGCGAGCGACAAGGCCATCAACGATAACGGCAAGGTACGTTTGGAACTCTCTTTGCAATGAAAGGATGCACGTGCTGCGACGGCCTGCCCTGCGGCGGTGCATCGTAGCGCCTGCCGATTTCCTAACTCCCTGATCCGCTTTGTTTAACGCGCACTGGCACAGCGGGTGCTTCGCTCCGCGCGGTGCGCGGCTTCGGGCGGCAACGCGGCCACACGGAGATCTACAGAGGCGCCGAGTACGCAGTAGAATTTGTGCCGAAGACAAAGGTCGTGCGCATCCGCACCGATGAGCGAGACGCCGGTGCGATCTAACAAGAAGGGGATGAGTGAGTGAAATTCAAGCTGCCGCAATGGGCCTGCCTGGCCGTACTGAGTCTGGCTTTCTGTACCGCCGCCAACGTCTCAGCTGACGAGCCCACTGCCAACGCCGCGGCGACCGAGGTTGCGCAGACGGCAGCGCCGGCGACCGTGCCCACGGAACCGACCCTTATCGCAACGGACAAGATCAGCGCGGGCGACACGGCCTGGATGCTGACGTCCACCGCACTCGTGCTGATGATGTCGCTGCCGGGTCTCGCGCTTTTCTACGGCGGCATGGTGCGCAAGAAAAATTTGCTCGCCACACTCATGCAGACTTTCGCCATCTGCTGCGTCGTGACCATGCTGTGGTGGCTGATCGGTTATTCATGGGCCTTCACACCCGGCAGTAAATTCCTGGGCGGTGCGAGTCGCGCGCTGTTCAACGGCATGAGTTTCATGCATGACCCGGACAACAAGCTCAGCGTGTCGCACCTGGCGCTGACCATTCCTGAATCCGTGTATGCGATGTTCCAGCTGACCTTCGCCATGATCACGCCGGCCCTGATCGCGGGTGCCTTCGCGGAACGCATGAAATTCTCGGCCATGCTGATTTTCATGACGGTGTGGTCGCTTGTCGTCTACAGCCCGATTGCGCATATGGTGTGGGAACCGACGGGCTGGCTCAATTCGGCGGGTGTACTCGATTACGCCGGCGGCACGGTCGTGCACATCAACGCCGGCGTGGCGGGTCTGGCAAGCTGCCTCGTGCTTGGCAAACGTCTCGGTTACGGGCGCGAGGCGATGGCGCCATTCAACCTCACCTACACCGTCATCGGCGCGTCGCTGTTGTGGGTGGGTTGGTTCGGCTTCAATGCAGGCTCCGCGGGCGCTGCTGACGGCCGTGCGGGTCTTGCAATGCTGGTTACGCAACTCGCGGCGGCGGCGGCGGCGCTGGGTTGGATGTTTGCCGAATGGATCGGCAAGGGCAAACCGAGCGTGCTCGGCATCGCCTCGGGCGCGGTGGCCGGACTCGTTGCCATCACGCCGGCTTCAGGCTTCGTCGGTCCGACGCCCGCCGTGATCATCGGTGTGATCGCCGGCGTGGTGTGTTATTTCTCCGCGTCCTCGCTCAAGCATTTGTTGGGCTACGACGACTCGCTCGATGCGTTCGGCGTGCACGGCATCGGTGGCATCGTCGGTGCACTGCTCACCGGCGCTTTCGTGAACAAGGAAATTGCCGGGGTCGACGGTTCCGTGCTGATCCAGCTCAAAGGCGTCGCGGTGACGGTGCTCTATGGCTTTATCGTCAGCTATATCATTCTCAAGCTGATCGACATGACCATTGGGTTGCGGGTCACGGAGGAGGAAGAGCGGGAGGGGCTGGACATCTCGCAGCACGGCGAGCGTCTCGAATAGCGCGGCTCGAAGTATGACGCTGCCCTGAATCGTGACTCAGCTCTCACCGATCTTCGCATTATGCCAGTAGGCTTTCTGCCTACCCAAACACCGCGAGCGGAGATCAAATGAGC
Organism: uncultured Steroidobacteraceae bacterium; assembly: GCA_964658805.1. Classification (GTDB taxonomy): domain Bacteria; phylum Pseudomonadota; class Gammaproteobacteria; order Steroidobacterales; family Steroidobacteraceae; genus Bog-1198. Next base: position 2,800 of record CAZZZU010000083.1, on the reverse strand, counting down.
AATACACCGAGTGACCGGTCATCCATTCTGGGACCGACCTTGTTCTTCAAGGGCGATCTGTCAGCCGAAGAAGATTTGTTGATTCAGGGTCGAGTCGAAGGCTCGATCACGCATACCCAACGGCTCACCGTCGGCCCCCAGGGCACGGTCAAAGCCAATATCAAGGCACAGCAGATCGTGGTCGAAGGCTCGGTGGAAGGCGATTTGAGCGCCGAGAAATCGGTCATCGTCAAGGAATCGGCCAAGATCATCGGCAACATCCTCGCGCCCAGCATCAGCATTCTGGAAGGCGCGCGTTTCAGCGGTAATATCGACATGGATGGCAAAAAAGCCGCGACGGCAGCCAAGCTCGATATGGTTCGTCCGGGCAAGACCGGCAACGCAGCGTAAGCGCCCGCATGTCGTGGTTCAAGAAACCCCCCGAAGGAGAAGACAGCATGTTCAATTCGTCGCGACCCGAGCCGCGCGAGCCCGGCCGACCGGAGCCCCGTACGCCTGCCCAGAAAGCCGTGGAACCTGCCAAAGAGTCCGCTCCGGCCAAGCCCGTTGAAGCCCAGAAGCCGGCCGGGCCGGCGGCCGTCAACGCCCCGGTAGCCGCTGCGCCGGCGGCCGTACCGCAAGCGACACGAGAGTCGCACCGACTGGAACCGAGGACTGAGGTCACCCGCGCCTCCGTGCTCGGACCTACCCTCAAATTTCGCGGCGAATTATCGGCTCAGGAAGACCTCATCGTGCAGGGCAGCATCGAGGGCTCCATCACGCATACCCAAAATCTCACCATCGGCACCGATGGCTCGATGCGCGGCGACATCCGCGCCCGGGTCATCGTCATCGACGGCAAGGTGGACGGGGATCTGTACGCCACGGAGTCCGTGACCATTCGGACCACCGCCCGGGTGAAAGGCAATGTTTTCGCACCGCGGGTCGCGATCAGCGACGGTGCGTTCTTTCAGGGTCAGATCGATATGCAGCCCTCGGGCGCCGCAGTGCAAGAGCAGAGTGCGCGGCTGCGTCAGGCCGCATTGGCTGCGCCCGGGACCAGCGCGTCGACCGCGGCAAGCCCCGCGCTGCAGGCGACCGGCAGCCCCGCAGGCACCGCGACCCTCGAAGGCGCAGCGATGGACTCGATGTTGAGCAACGGCACCGGCTTCTAAGGCACGAAAAGTTCGGGATCAACCGACGTCCGGTTGACGATGACGCCCCAGTGTAAATGGGGCCCGGTGGCGCGACCGGTCATGCCCACCAATCCCAGTTTGCTCCCGGCGGTCACGTGATCGCCGGGACGTACGCTGATCACGCTCAAATGCACGTACATCGTGATCAGGCCGCGGCCATGGTCCACGAACACCGTGTTGCCGTTGAAGAAAAAATTGCCTGTTTCGAGCACCGTGCCAGCGATCGGGACGAGCACCGGCGTGCCGGCGGGCGCGGCGATATCCATACCGCTGTGTGGATTGCGCGCTTCGCCGTTGAAAACCCGTCGCAGGCCGAATGAACTCGAGCGCACCCCCGGCACCGGCTGCGGCAGCAGCAGGGTCTGCGGCGGCGCGTCGCTCCAATGCCCCATGGCGCGGTCGATGAGGACGCGCTCGCGCGCGATGCGTGCCAGTTCAGCCGGGGCGGGATTGACCTGATTGGGTGCCACTTTGAGCGACTGCGTGACGTATTGTTTCTCGCCTACGCTGAAGTGCATCTCACGCCGGGTTCCTGCGTCCCGCACGACGACGCTGGCATCGCCGGGCGGTGTGGCGAGCGCAATGCCGATGATGGCGACCCATTCATCGCCCTGCCGCACGACCAGCGCGCGCCGACCGTCGGCCTCGACATCGGGCATGGCGTCACCGTGGAGCCCGAGCGGCAAGATCTTGATGCCGCCGGGTACTGCACTCTCGCGCGGCAAACCCGCTGGCAGCGCGGCCGCTTGCAGCGATGCCATGGCCACGGTGGCGACGACGCCGAGGAGTAGCGTCCGCGGGCGCAGCAGCGTCAAGATGAGGTTTCCACCCTGGCGCGGATCCGGCCATGGGCAAGGCGCGCCTCGATCAGGGTACCGGGCGGCGCATCGGCCGCGTCGTACAGGATGCGACCGTCTGCGGTAGCCACAATGGCATAGCCGCGCTCCAGAGTTGCCAGGGGACTCACGGCATGGAGAGTGCGCGCCAGTGGCAGGAGGCGCGCCTGGGCGCGCCGTAGGCGCTCCTGCACGGCTTTTTCCAACCGCAGGCTCAAGCCCGCGTGCCGTGCCGCCGTGCTGCGCAGGTGCGCCACAGGGCTGTGCTGCCACAGACGACCGACCGCGGCGTGCAGTGTGGCGCGACGCACCGCCAGCGATTGGCGCAGGGCGCGTTGCAGGCGCTGTTCGAGTTCGTCCAGATGCTGGGTCTGCTGCGCCAGGCGCGCCGTGGGGCTGACCTGCGCGGCGCGGCCGCCGAGCCAGCGCAGCCTCTGACCGTGAGAATCGAGGCGGGCCCGCATGGCGCGCTGCAGCCGCTGCCGGCAGCGCCGCAGGGTCTCAAGCCATTCTGCGGCGTCGGGCACCACGATCTCTGCGGCTGCGGACGGGGTCGGCGCGCGAACGTCGGCCGCAAAGTCGGCAATCGTGAAATCGACTTCGTGGCCGACGCCGGATACCACCGGTATCGGGCATGCCACGATGGCGCGCGCCAGAGCCTCGCGGATCGGGGGAACGGGGACCTTGTAGGTGGCAAGGTCGACACCGACCTCGGCAATCGGCACCCCCGATGCTTCTCTCGTGCTGACAAATGTGCCGCGCCCAACGTGGCTTCTGACGAGGCCGATG
>CAZZZU010000082.1:17442-18973 GCA_964658805.1 uncultured Steroidobacteraceae bacterium | reverse complement strand
CCCCCCCCCCCCGCCCGGCAGCTCCACCCGGACGTCGTCGTCCAGACGCTTACCCAGGAGGCTGCGACCGAGGGGCGAGTCCATGCTGATGAAATTCTCGCCCATGTCGAATTCGTCCGGACCGACGACGCGGTACCAGGCGGCGAGCCCGCGTTCATTTTCCACCTGCACCCAGGCACCAAAGTACACCCGGCGCGGGTCGCGGCCGTGGATGCCGGCCTGTGGGTCGACGATGGCCATGCCGTCGAGCCGCTTGCGTAAAAAGCGCACGCGCCGATCGATCTCCCCCAGACGTTTCTTGCCATAGGTGTATTCGGCGTTTTCCGAGCGGTCGCCCTGCGCAGCGGCCTCCGAGACGGATTGCGTGACGCGGGGTCGCTCCTCGAGCCACAGCCGGTCGAGTTCTGCCCGCAGCCGCGCCGCGCCTTGCGGCGTGATGTATTGGGAGGCCGGCGGGGTAGGCGGACGATACCTTGACACGGTGCAGCAAGCCTAGGCTGAACACAGCAGTCGTGACATGGGTCCACGCGGACAATTTTCGTTTGAGCGCTCGTTCACAGAAAGTCGCCGTCATCAAACCTAAGCTTGATCCATGAGCGTCAAATACTACACACACTTCATCGCGCAATCGGAAGATGCGGTCGAGTATAGCGAGTATCGCGGCGTGGTCGAATTGCTCGGCCGCGCCAACACCGTCGATGGCGACCGGGACATAGCGCGCATGCTGGCACGCAGCTTCGATCTCGAGGAAACCGACATTCAAGTTCTGCAGTGGCATCAACTGCACTGACCCAATGCTTATCCCCTAGCGGGCTTTACTTCCCTTCAATGAAGTCCGCAACTCATGCCCCGAGCTGAAACTCGGGGCTTTTTTTTGATGTTGCGATGCTATGCTCCGCCCCAACGCTTCACTTGAGGCAGGAGTTCACGATGAGGACATACGTCAACCGCGCGGCAATCGCCTTGCTCACCGGGCTCGGGTTGCTGCTTTCGGGTTGTGGTTACAACGCCATGCAGTCGCAGGACGAACAGGTGAAATCCGCCTGGTCGGAAGTGTTGAATCAATATCAGCGTCGTGCCGACCTCGTGCCGAATCTCGTGAACACCGTCAAAGGTTATGCCGCGCAGGAATCAAGTGTGCTGATCGGGGTGACTGAAGCGCGTGCCAAAGTCGGCAGCATTCAAGCCACGCCGGAACTCATCAACGATCCGGCCGCGTTTCAAAAATTCACCCAGGCGCAAGGCCAGCTCTCGAGCGCGCTGTCGCGTTTGATGGTGGTGCAGGAAAATTATCCGGACCTCAAGTCGAATCAGAACTTCCGCGATCTGCAGGCGCAACTGGAAGGCACGGAAAATCGCATCACGGTGGCACGCAATCGCTACATCAAGGCTGTGCAGGACTATAACGTGACCATCCGCCAGTTCCCGGGCGTGTTGACCGCCAAGGCGATGGGCTATAAGGAAAAGCCGAACTTCGCGGTGGAGAACGAGGCGGCGATCGCCAAGCCGCCGACGGTGGAATTCAACCAGC
>CAZZZU010000082.1:778-17432 GCA_964658805.1 uncultured Steroidobacteraceae bacterium | reverse complement strand
GCCGGCGCCCGCGCATTGACATGACATTGGGCCGCTACGCGGCAGCCCTATGCTTGTTGTTGATGATGGCCGCCGGAGCGCGCGCCGACGTGGCCGTGCCGCCCGTTGCGTCCGGGCCGGTCGTTGATCTGACCGGTACCCTGTCCGGGGCCGCCACCGCGCGACTGGAATCGAAGCTGCGTGCCTTCGCCGCCAGCAAGGGCAGCCAGCTTGCGGTCATCATGGTGCCGACCACCCAGCCCGAAGAGATCGAGCAATTCAGCATCCGGGTCGAAGACGCGTGGAAGCTCGGCCGCAAGGGTGTCGACGATGGCGTGTACTTCGTCGTTGCCAAGGACGATCGGCGCGTCCGTATCGAGGTGGGCTACGGACTGGAGGGGGCGTTAAATGACGCCACTGCCAACCGTATCATTCAGGAAATCGTCACGCCGCGCTTCAAGGCCAACGACTACGACGGCGGCATCGAAGCGGGCGTCGATCAGATCATCGCCGTGGTGAACGGCGAGCCGCTGCCCGAACCCGATCGCAAGTGGGAGCGCAACGGTGCGGGGCTGGGCCAAATGTTGCCGGTGCTGTTCGTCATCGTGCTGATCGCGGGCGGCGTGCTGCGTGCCATCTTCGGGCGGCTGTTCGGTTCGGTGGCAGCGGGTGGGATTGCAGGATTCGTTGCCTGGGCCATGAGCCATTGGTTGCTGGTGGGCGTGGGTGCCGGATTTTTCGCGTTTCTGTTTGCTCTGTTGGCAGGGGGTGCCGGCGGCGGTTGGACCGGCGGTCGCGGCGGTCGCGGTGGCTGGGGGGGCTTCGGTGGTGGGCTGGGCGGCGGCTTCGGCGGCGGCGGCTTTGGTGGGGGCGGGGGCGGCGGCGCCTCCGGCAGTTGGTAATGCAGTTCGGTCGTTTGCTGCGTCACGTCGCCACGACCCAATGGCGGACGCGTCGGCTCTTTCCGGAGAAGACGCTCGATGCCATCGAACAGGCAGTCACGCGCGCGGAGCGAACGCATGGCGGCGAAATCCGCTTCGCCATCGAAACCGCTCTCGCGCCGCTGCACGTCGTCAGCGAGTTGGCGCCGCGGGCGCGCGCCCTCGAAGTCTTTGCGCACCTGCGGGTCTGGGACACGCGTGACAACAATGGCGTTCTCATCTATGTGCAGGTGGCCGACCGTGACGTGGAAATCGTCGCGGATCGCGGTTTCGACGGCCGCGTTACAGCGGCGGATTGGGAAGGGGTGTGCCGTCTGATGGAAGGGCACTTCCGTGCGGGACGTTTCGAAGCCGGTGCAGTCGCCGGCGTGGATGCCGTGGGCACGCTGCTCGCGCAACATTTCCCGCCCGGCGAGCTGGATACGAACGCGGGCAACGAGTTGCCGGATCGTCCCGCTTTGCTGTAGACGCCCCAGACGATAGAATCGGGCATGCCAGCCACTCTGCGTCCGCCGATTGCAGTTGCACTTGCCATAACGTTGCTGTGTGGCGGCTGTTCGCTGTTTCGCCCCGCGGCGAAAGAGGCGCCGCTTGCCAACACCGCGCCGCCCGCGACGGTGCAGCTGCCGCAACCAGAAGCGACGCACTATTTCACGGTTGATCCCAATAGCGATCTCGTCGGTTACGTGCAGCGAGTGACCGTGGGCAAGGACGATACCTTGCCAGATATCGCGCGGCGCTTCGACGTTGGCTACGAGGAGATGGTCACGGCCAATCCGGGCGTGGACCCGTGGTTGCCGGGCGCGGGGCGCGAGGTCGTCATACCGACGCAGTTCGTGCTGCCGGTCGCGCCGCACGAAGGTGTGGTGGTGAACGTGGCCGAAATGCGCATCTTCTACTATCCCAAGCACAAGAAAGACGCACCCGAGACGGTCTACACCTATCCGATCGGAATCGGGCGGGTGGGTTGGAAGACGCCGGAAGGTTCCACCAAGATCGTCAGTCGGCAGAAAGACCCGGTTTGGATGGTGCCGAAGTCGGTGCGCGCCGAACATCTCGAAAACGGCGAGAAGCTGCCCGGGATCGTACCGGCCGGGCCGGATAACCCGCTGGGCCAATACTTGTTCCGGCTCGGCTGGCCTAGCTATTTGATCCACGGCACCAACAAGCCGTACGGTGTCGGCATGCGCTCGAGCCACGGCTGCCTGCGTCTCTACCCGGAAGATATCGCTATGTTTTTCGATCTGGTGCCGATTGGCACCAAGGTCACGGTGGTCAATCAGCCCTATGTCTTCGGTTGGCGCGATGGCGCCTTGTATCTGCAGGTGTATGCGCCGATGGAAGACGATGCACGCAACTGGACCCGTGATCACAAGAAGCTGTTGGCGAAGCTGGTGCATCCGCTTGAGCGCGGCAAGATCGCCGGCCACGATGCCGAAATAGATTGGGAGCGCGTGGCGGATCTGGCGCACCAGCCGCGTGCGGTGCCTGTTCCCATCACGGGTCAGCACGATGGGCTCGATGTGATCCTGTCGACTTCGCGTCTGGTGCAGAATTCGCTGCCGCAGGGGTCGAATTGGGACGGCAAGAGCGGGCTGCTGGTAGACGAAAAGACCTTCAACGATCTGGTGGGCGCCCGCGACAAAGTGGCGATCGTACCGCCTGCATCTGCCACGCCCACCAGCCAGGCCGCCGTCAATTAGCATGGCGCTGTCGCGTGTCGCGCTGTGCGCCGTGTTACTCGCCACTAGGGCACTGGCCGACGAACGCGCGCTGGATAAGGGTGCGCCCGATCCGGACACGGACTATGACTCGTATGCCAACGTCGAGGCGTTCCGTGCCACGCACCTGGATCTCGACCTGACCGTCGACCTCGAGCACAAGGAGTTGGGCGGCACGGCTTCGCTCGAGTTCAGGCGACTCGACCCGCGCGCCACCGAGCTGGTGCTCGACACCAAAGACCTGATGGTGCTGGACGTCGAGCAGAAAGCGACTGACGTGCTCGGTGCGACCGCAAAGAGCCAGACGATTTGGGTAAGCCGTCCGTTTCATCAGGACAAGGCCAATGCGATCCTGGGCAGTGCGCTCGTGATCGATTTGCGCCCCTCGAAAGCGGCCACCGAGTCTATACGGATCACCTATGAGGCGACCGAGAAAGCGACCGCGGTGCAGTGGCTGACGCCGCAGCAGACGGCCGGCCACAAGGCCTTCATGTATACCGAGTCAGAGCCCATCGGGGCACGCTCCTGGATCCCGTTGCAAGATACGCCGGGCGTGCGCATCACCTACAAGGCGCACGTGCGTGTCATCGGCAAGTACCGCGCGGTGATGAGCGCGGAGAATGATCCGACTGCGAAACGCGGCGGCACCTTCAACTTCGTCATGTCGCAGGCCATCCCTCCCTATTTGATCGCGCTGGCGGTGGGCGACATCGAATTTCGCGGAACGGGCCCGCGCACCGGGGTGTATGCGGAGAAGGCTGTGCTCAAGGCCGCGGCCAGGGAATTCGAGGACACCGAGTCCATGATCCAGGCGAACGAAAAGATGTTCGGCCCCTACCGCTGGAAGCGCTACGACATCCTGGTCATGCCGCCGAGTTTTCCGGAAGGCGGCATGGAGAACCCGCGCCTGAGCTTCATCACCCCGACCGTGATCGACGGGAAGAAAAGTCTGGTGTCGGTCATCGCCCACGAACTGGCGCATTCATGGGCTGGCAATCTCGTCACCAATGCCACCTGGCGAGACCTGTGGCTGAACGAGGGGTTCACAGACTATATGGAGAGTCGCATCATGGAAGCAGTGTACGGTGAACCGCGTGCGTCCATGGAGGCCGTGCTGGGTCTCGAGGCGCTGCGCGCCGACTTCAAGAAGTTGCCGCCGGCCGAGCAGGTTTTGAAAGCTGACCTGCGCGGGCGCGATCCCGCGGTGGCTTTCAGTGACGTGCCCTATGAGAAGGGTCGGCTGTTTCTGAAGTTCCTCGAAACCCGATTCGGGCGCGATAAGTTCGACGCCTACCTGCGCAGCTACTTCGATCATTTCGCTTTTACAAGCATCACCACCGACCAGGCGTTGGCTTATCTGAAGAAAAATCTGCTCGATCCCAATCCGGGCGTGGTTTCCGCCGCCGAAATCGACGCATGGGTGAAGGCACCGGGCCTGCCGAGTGACGCAGTACTGCCGGTGACGGCCCTGTTCCAACCGGTCGATATGGCCCGCAATGAGTGGCTGGCTGGCAAGCGGCCGGCGAAAGGGCTGGGCGGCGATTGGGTGACCGCGCAGTGGCTGCATTTTCTCAACGGCATGCCTGCGCCGTTGAGCGCCGCGCAGCTTGCGCAACTCGACCAGGCAGACGGCTTCAGCAAGATGCCGAATGCAGAGATCGCGCATGCCTGGTTCCTGCTCGTCATTGCGAACGACTATCAGCCGAGCTTCCCGCGCCTGGAAGATTATTTGCGCAGCATCGGCCGCAGCAAGCTGGTAACGCCGTTGTATGAGCAACTCATGAATACCGAGTCGGGCGCCACCTTCGCGAAGCGCGTTTACGCAAAAGCCCGGCCGATTTACCACGCTGAAACCGTGGCGCAACTCGATCCCATCATCAAGCCGGACGTTGACGCACAGCCGTGAGCAGCGAGTGGCTGAAAGTGATGCTGGACGAGATTGCGCGCAAGAAGCGTGAGGCGGCGGAAGCGCTTATTGAGGAAGAACGGCGCGCCTTGCAACGCACCAATGCTGTGCTAGAGTCGGAACGTGACACCCTTGAGCCTGGCGAACCAGGTGGACGAAGAACGCGGGCCTGAGCACACCATTCCGCGCCGCAGCACGGCGCGTTGCGCCTTCGTCGGCCGCACTCTTCGCGGCCCGGTCAACAAACCCTGTCTCTTGAAGAGCTTTGCGGAATTCCAGCTGGTATTCGGCGGCTTGTGGCAGCCGAGCCCCTTGGGCTACGCGGTCGAGCATTTCTTTGATAACGGCGGTCGCGAAGCCGTGGTCGTTCGCGTGGTGAATGGTGCGCGCGGCGTGACGTTGCGCCTGAAGGCGGGCGCAGAGAGTTTGAATCTGCTCGCGGTGCGCCCCGGTACGCGTGAGTATCTGCGCGCCAGCGTCGACTACGACAACATCCCTGCGACGGAAATCAGCAGCTTCAATCTGACGGTGCAACGGGTGCGCACGCTTGGCACCAGCCAGGTCGAGGACCAGGAAATTTTCCGTCGTATCTCCCTCTTGCCCGAGGCCCATCTGTACGCGTCGCGCGCGCTTTCGCGCTCAGAGCTCGTGCGGCTGGCGGAGCCTTTGCCGGCGGTACGCCCGGACTGCACCTTGGGTCCGGCCACCGACATGGCGGGCGCCTGGGTCAGCTCGCGCGGCGACGGCGATGACGGGGCACCGCTGACCGACTATGACGTGATCGGTTCGCCGCTGGCTGCGTCGGGCATTTTTGCCCTGCGGCACGCGGCCGCGTTCAATTTTTTGTGCGTCCCGCCGCTGACGCGTGACCGCGATGTCGGTGCAAGTCTGTTGCTGATCGCGTCGCGCTTCTGCCAGGAGCAGGGTGCGCTGTTGCTGGTCGATCCGCCGGCCCAATGGCACACGGTGGACGACGCATTGCGCGCGCTGCGTACCTGGAACTTCGCAGCCGAGAATGCCGTCATGTTTTTTCCGCGGCTGCTGGCGCACGACAAATTGCGGGGCCGCTTCGAGACCTTTGCGCCGTGTGGCGCGGTCGCCGGCATGCTGGCACGCGGCGACGAGTCTTCGCCCGTGTGGCGGCACGAACAGCCGGCGGATCAGTTGCTGCGGCCGGGTTTTCGGCCCGCGTGCCTGGTGTCCGAGGACGGTCGGCAGCGCCTTGCCGCCTGGGGCGTGAACGTCGCGCAGTCGGTGCGTTCCGCCGTGCGGGCCGCGGTGCCCACCCGTCTGGAGCACCGCACACTGGCCCGCGGTCTGGCCGCCAATGCGGACTGGCAATTGCTGGCAGCGCGTCGCTTCGCGTTGTTCGTCGTCGACTCGGTGGAACGGGGCACGCGCTGGGTGTTGCATCAGAACGCGCCCTTGGCCGCGGCCACGTCGGTGGCAAGCCAGGTCCGCTTTTTTTTCGCCAGTCTGCATCAGGACGGCGCTTTCGGCAGTCGGCAACTGGACGAGGCGTTCTTCGTGCTGTCGAGTGAGGCGGCCCGGCACCGCGACGCCTGTGAGAATGCCCTGGAGTTCCTGGTAGGTTTCGCGGCGCTGCGCGGTGCCGGCTTCCATTGTTTTCGCATCACGCATGCGCGTGACGGTACACACGTGCGTAAAGTGACGCTCAATCGGCTGCAGTACTCTCCCCATAGCCCGGCGGAGCTCGAGTGGGTAGAAGGGCTCGCGGCGCAAATCGAATGACAACTGGATTCGATACGGTGGTTTTTTCCCACGGCAAGGAAAGCGGACCGTGGGGCACGAAGATCACGGCCATGGCTGAAGCGGTAAAGAGTCTTGGCCTCGGGGTTGAATCCGTCGACTATCGGGGTATCGACGCGCCCGGCGAGCGCGTCGCCAAACTCGTCCAGTTCGCCGGCACACTTCGCCTGCCACCCGTGCTCGTGGGGTCCAGCATGGGCGGCTACGTCGCGGCAGCCGCGGCCGCGACGCTGCGGCCTGCCGGACTGTTTCTGCTGGCGCCGGCGGTCTACATGCCTGGCCTGGAGGCGTACACGCCACACAACGTGCAGGCGCCGTGTGTGGTCGTGCATGGCTGGCGAGACGATATCGTTCCCGTGGAGAGCGGCGTGCGCTGGGCACGCGAACATCGGGCCGCCTTGCACGTGCTCGACTCCGACCACCGTCTCGAGGATCAGATCGAGGTGATCTGCGAACTACTTCGCGCGTTTCTGCGGAAACTCGCTGTCTGAATATTTGGCCTGCGCCATTTCGCGCAGTGCTTCACCCAACTGTTCGCCACAACGCCGGCCCATGGCGTCGTAGCCGGCTTGCAGCGATGCGATGTACGCCGTGACGTAGCGCTTACCCGCGCTCGATTCGAGGAACGTGAGGATACGCTTGAGCTCCGCATCGCTCAGGTCGCGATAGCCATAGGCCAGATAGCGGCGCAACGGCACGCGCATGTCGTCCTCGAGTGCGGCGCGACCGTCGTCGCCGCTCTTCTTCGCGTTGGTTTCGACTTCCGTCCGATTGACACCCGAGCCGATGGCCGTACCACTCGCCACCGCTGCGCCCATGCTCAAAAAAATCTGCACAGTCGATTCGGTCGAGCGTGAAGCGTGCTCCAGTTTGTCGAACAGCGCATCGCGCTGTGGAGTGCTGGGCGCACTGACCTCGCCGTTCATGATCCTGTCGATCTCAGCCTGATCCGTCGACGCCAGCGCAACGTCGGCGGCCACCATATGCCTGCCCACCTCGCTGTCGAAAAATTCCGCGGTTTTCCTGACGGTGGGCGAATCGAGGTTCGCGGCAAATGCGCGCAGCGCCGGCGCTTCGAACACATCGATTCGAAAGCCGCGTTTGGCGGCGGCGCGCACGGCCGCCAGCTGCTCTTCGTCGAGCTGCGCCTTGGAGTCCGAGGCGAATAATTTGCGAATCTGCTCGGGCATGGTCGGCAGTGCAGCACGCACCTGGGTGCGGATGGCGGCGGCCTGGTACACGGCGGCGGCCGTTTCGATGTCGACGGGCGCAATGGCAGCCTGCGCCGCGCTCGTCAACAGTATCAAGGTCAACCATCGAAGCATGCGAAAACTCCCAAGCAGATCAAGGTATTGTACACTGTGGGCATGTCCAAGCTTTTGACCATCGCGGTGCTGATTTCGTTCATCGCGGCATGCTCCTCGGCTGAGCCCACGCCCCCGCCGCAGAAGACGGTCTTCGATCCGCTCACGCGGCAGGTCGATCGCGCCAAGGACGTGCAGAATACCGTCGATCAACAGGCCGCCCAGACGCGCGATAAGATCGACAGCGAAGAGCGCGGCGACCCGCACCCCTAAGCCGTAGCCCTTACATTCATGAATCCCGTGGCGGGCATGAGCCAGGCTTGGCAATGGAGCGTCCGCCGGGTTTTCGGCCTGTGGTTACGCCCCGGTGTAAAGCCGGATGACGCATTCGCCGAGATCACGGCGCGGCGCCGGCCCATTTGTTACGTGCTTGAACGCGAGAGCGCGGCGGATCTGGCGGTCCTCAGCAACGTTTGTCAAAAACTGCAACTGCCGCGGCCGGCGCACGCCTATTTCGCGCTGCTGGCGCGTCCACGTCCGTGGTCATTCCGACCTGTGCGCAGCGCGCCACGCTATCTGGTGCGACTGGTGGACGCTGCTGCCGCGGACCCTGCCGTCGATGTTGACTTCGTTCCGGTGGCTATCTATTGGGGCAGGGCGCCGCAAAAGGAAACCAGCTGGTGGCGCCTGTTCCTGGCCGAGGATTGGCTGCTGGTGGGCCGGTTTCGCAAGGCCTTAAGCATGTTGTTGAGCCGTCGCAGTACGCTCGTCTATTTCGGACCGCCGATCCGTTTGCGCGACATGCTCGAAGACGGCGTGAGCGCGCAGCGCGTCGTGCGCCGCACGATGCGCGAGTTGCGCACCGCGCTGCGCCAGCAACGCGCAGTCACCATCGGTCCGGATTTGTCCCACCGTCGCACGCTGGTGGCGCAGATCCTCAAGACCCAGGCGGTGCGGCGTGCGGTTCGTACGGAAATGAAGGCGCGCAAGATCGGCCGCCGCGCCGCGCTGCTGCTGGCGCGCAAGTACGCGCTCGAGATCGCGGCAAACTACTCGCAAAGCTTCATCACGTTCATGAGCATCGTGCTCGGGCGGCTTTGGAACTGGCTGTATGACGGCGTCGAATTCGAGCACGCCGAGAATCTCGCCGCTGCCGCCGATGGCGCCGAGCTCATCTATGTACCCTGCCATCGCAGTCACATGGACTACATGCTGCTGTCTTACATCATTTACAGCAAGGGGTTCGCGCTCCCGCACATTGCCGCCGGCGTGAATCTGAACATGCCGCTGATCGGCCGCTTTCTGCGCAAAGGTGGCGCATTCTTTTTGCGCCGCAGCTTCAAGGGCAATGCGCTGTACCCGGCAGTGTTCGCGCAGTATCTGGGCTTCATGATGGCGCGCGGTCACCCGCTCGAATACTTCATCGAAGGCGGGCGCAGTCGCACCGGCCGCCTTTTGTCGCCACGCACCGGCATGTTGTCGATGACCGTGCGTGCGTACCTGCGCGAGCCGCGTCGCCCGATCTTGTTCATGCCGGTTTATTTTGGCTACGAACGGATCGTCGAGGGACGCACCTACATCGGTGAATTATCCGGGCTTCCCAAGGAGAAGGAGAGCGTCTTCGTGCTGATCCGCTCCTTGTTCCAGGTGCTGCGCAGCCACTTCGGCAAGGTGCACGTGAACCTGGGGGCGCCGATTGCGCTCGAGGCACTGTTGCAGCGGCATCAACCTGACTGGCGCTCGAGTCCGCAGGACAGCGACGATCCGCGGGCGGGCTGGATTCGTAATGTCGTCGAGGAGCTGGCGGTCAGCATCAACACCGAAATCAACGCGGCAGCCGCTGTCACGCCGATCAATCTTGTGGCCATGGCACTGTTGGCGACGCCGCGCCAGGCATTGGGCGAGTCGGAACTGATCGCACAACTCGAGCTATACCAGCGGCTGCTGCGCGAAGCGCCGTACTCGCCGCTGGTCACGGTCACCACCGAAAGCGGCGACGCCATGATTCGCTACGCCGAAAAAATGGGGATGCTGGAGCGGCACAAGCACAAGTTGGGCGACATCGTGCGCATGAATGCCGAGAACGCGGTGCTGGCGACCTACTATCGCAACAACGTTCTGCATCTGTTCGCCCTACCGTCCTTGCTGGCGTGTGCATTCGTCGGCAATTCGAGCATGCGTGCCTCGGACATCCAGCGCCTGGTCTGGCGGGTCTATCCGTACGTATGCGCCGAGCTGTTCCTGCGCTGGGACGAAACCACCGTGCACAGTGTGGTCGAGTGGATGCTGGTGGTCTTCGAGCGTCAAGGCCTGTTGGTCGGGAACGAAGACCGCACGGTCTGGACTCGGCCGGTGCCGACCTCGCTGGAAGCCGTGCGCCTGTCGTTGCTGGCGCAGGCGAGCATCCAGACACTGGAGCGTTACTACATTGCGGTGGCCTTGCTGCTGCGGGTGGGCAGTGGCGTGATTACACTGGGCACGCTCGAGGAACGTTGCGTGCTGGTCGCTCAGCGCATGGCGGTGCTCTACGGTCTGAACTCTCCGGAGTTCTTCGACAAAAGCCTGTTCCGGAATTTTCTCGAGCTGCTGCGCAAGCGCAACGTGGTGCAGATCGGCGCAGACGACACACTCACCTATGGCGAAGGCCTGCTTGGTGTGGTTTCGGATGCGCAGCTCGTGCTTTCGGAACAGATTCGTCACAGCATCCTGCAAGTGACGCTCGGTCAGTAACTAGTCCCACTGCTGACGTCCGCGTCCCTGTTTGGTGTTGCCGCGCAGTTTCTTACCCTCGATGCGTCTCTCTTTCGAACTTCGGGTGGGTCGGGTTTTCTTGCGGATCTTGGGTTCCACCAGCGCCGTTCGTACGAGTTCCGTCAGGCGTTCCAGGGCGGCTCGCCGATTCTGTTCCTGGCTGCGCTCGCTGCGGGCGTTGAACAGTATGCTGCCATCAAGAGCCAATTTCTGCCCGGCGAGACGCCGCAGCCGGGCCCGCGCGGCAGGCGGAATGGAGGTATTTTGCGGCAGCAGGAAACGCAGCTGGACTGCGCTCGATACCTTGTTAACGTTCTGGCCGCCGGGGCCCGATGCGCGAATGAACTTCCATTCGAGCTCGTCGTCTTCGATAGCGACGCCGGCGCTGACCTGCACGGCCATCAGTGCGAGGAGTGCACGATGACCTCGTGCTGTGCCACCGGAATGGTGAGGCCATGTTCCTTGAACAAGCGCCAAATGGCTCGGTTGACGTCAGAGCGCACATTGTTGACGCCTTCCTGCGGATCGTAGATCCAGAAGCGCAGTTCCAGTTCGATGCCACTGTCGCCGAAATGCATGAGGCGTGAGACCGGCGCAGGGTCTTTCAGCACGCGCTTCTGGCCTTCACACGCGGTCAGCAGCACGCGTAGCGCGACCTCGGGGTCATCGTGGTAGCTGACACGGATAGGCAGCTTCAACCGGATGCGCGGATCGGTGTAGCTCCAGTTGATCACGGCATTGGAAATGAGCTGCTGGTTTGGGACCAGCATTTCGACGCCATCGCGGTCCCGTACCACCACATAACGGCCGCGCAACTCCTGCACCCAGCCAAAGTTCTCTGTACTGGTCCCGGCCTGTCCGGAGAGGCTGATGACGTCACCCGGTTTGATGGAGCGGTCCATGAGCAGCACGAAGCCGGACACGAAGTTGGCGGCGATGGATTGCAGGCCGAAGCCCAGCCCCAGGCCGATGGCACCGGTGAGAACCGTCAATGCCGTGAGGTCGACGCCGGCCGCGTTCAAACCCATGAGTATGCTGAGTGCAATCAGAAACGCATTGGCGAATTTGGCGATGCCGATGCGCGTCGACGGGGCAAGATTTTTGACGCGCTTGATGCGCCGTTCGAGCCACCGGCTGATCCAGGTGGCGACCACCATGAACACGGTCAGGGTGAAGAGCAGTTTGAGTACCGACCAGACCGTGATACGACTCTTGCCGGCCGCCACGCCAACGCTGTCGAGCGATGCAATGACCGGATCGAGCCAGCCCAGATAGTCGGCCCCCAGCAGAAACCATATGATGAGACTGAAGCGCGATTCCCAACCCTGGATCCAGAAGCTCGCGCCAAAGCTTGCCGCGAACAGAAACACGGCGAGTCGTACGGCGATGTAAATGCCGATGAGGTGTGCGGCTGCATCGAGCAGGGAGACGTCGAGTCGCGCCGTTTCAAGCCAACCGCGCGCGAACAGCAGCAGTGCCGTGGCGATCACCGCCGGCACGGTGACGATGAAACCTTGCGTGACGATGTGTGCGCCTTGGTAACGGCGCCGCAGGAAGAAGCCCGCGAGTGCGCCCGCCGACAGGCAGAGCGCCAAGAGGCCAAGTTCGATCAGTACGTTGCGTGTGGTCAGGATGTCGAAGAAGGCTTCGATTCTGTACAGCAAGTCGGTCACGCGTTGAGGTCTGGAATGTTCTGGCTCAGAAGCCGCGCGATCTGATCCTTGAGCATGAGCTTGCGCCGCTTCAAGCGCTTCAGTTGCAGCTCGTCCATGTTGAAGTCGAGACTCAGACGCGAGATCACGTCATCGAGGTCGCGATGCTCGATACGCAGCTGGCGCAGGCGTTCGATGTTCTTGAAAAGGTCTCTGTCGACCTTGTTTTCGTCCTCGTCACTCACGGCGGCATCGCTTTTCTTCTTGCAGAGTTATTACAGGCCGAAGCTGCGCCACACCGGTGTGACGCAGTCCGGTAGCTTAAGGGAGCGGCCGAGGGGATTCCACGCCAGCTTGGGATCGTGAAAGTCCGATCCGACCGAGCCCGTGAGTCCGTACTTATTGGCCAGCATGCTGCAAGCATCCACATGCTGCAGCCCGTTGCCGCCGCTGACCACTTCGAGGGCGGTACCGCCGGCTGTGGCGAAGTCTTGCAAAAGCTGCCGACGCGCACCGGACGAGATCGCATAACGGACCGGGTGTGCCAGTGCCGCCACCCCACCGGCCGCGCGAATCCAGGCGATGATTTCGGCGAGCACCGGCCAGTCTGCAGCGACGTGTGCTGCCTTGCCTTTGGTCAAATACTTGCGAAACGCGTCTTGCGGCGTGCGTACCACGCCGCGCGCAACCATCGCAGCAGCGAGGTGCATACGGGTAGGCACGCCGGGTTGGCTTTCGACATCGCGCAGCAACTCCGCGCCGGGCAATCGTTGCCGTTCGAGACGCGCGCAGATCCGCTGCATACGATCCCGGCGACGTGCATCCTGCTGTGCAAGCTGCTTTAAGAATGCGAGATTTTCCGGATCGATCCAGAGCCCCAGAATATGTATCACCTGCGAGCGCCAGGCGGCTGAAATTTCGACGCCGGCGATCAGCCGCAAGCCCACCACGCTAGCCGTAGCGGCCGCTTCGGCGATGCCCGCCACGGTGTCATGGTCGGTCAGCGCCAGTACCTCAACGCCACAGGCCTGCGCACGCGTGATCAACTCGGCGGGCGTCAAGGCGCCGTCTGAACAGGTCGAATGGGTATGCAGGTCGATATTCAGCGAGGTCAAGAGGGTGCGCCTGATGCGCCCATGCCGACCGACTGCAGTACGCTTCCAGAGAGCACAATGAAGCCCTGCGAACGCTCGAAACCGTCGTGGGTGTAGTCGAAGGTATAAGTGCGTAGCAGACTGCGACGCCCGCGCGCATCGCGAGCCCAGCGAAAACCGGCGAAGGCGACCGTCTCGTCCAAAAACTGCACCACGGCGCGCGAGCAGGTGTCCTTGGCGATGCGGTTGGCGGCTTCGCGCGCCTCGAGCGAGACCTGCCAAATCTTGTAAGCCGCGCCCAGGCTGCCCGCTGCCAGGATCAGCCATAGAAGTCCGTCGTCCATGCCGCTCAGCTTACCCCAATCGTCAGGCCTTGGTTTTCCGCCCTGTAGCCCCAGATCGGTTGCAGAAGCTGAGCATGTGATTAAGGGCCAGGTAAATATGACCAATGATCTATCGGTGCGCGTCGATCCAGGCGAGATGGTGCGTTACGTTCAGGACCTCATGACAGCGCCGCGCAGTGCTGCGTCCGCGGAGACGCCTGTGAGCATCGCGCGCCGACAATGGGGCGGCGATACGCCGGTGGCCCGTGCGGCCCATCTGCGCTGGAGCGCGCTCAATCGGGCTTTTGGCGACCAGCGCGTCAGCACTTGGACCTCGCCCCAACGGCGCGACCAGGTCCATGTGCCTGCTGCCTTGATCGCGGCGGCCGGCGTTGCCCGCCTGACCATGAACGAGGATGAGGTGGTTTTCGACATTCCCACCTTGCTCGACGCGACCTTGCAGTTGTGCGAGCCGGTCGGTAATGCCTAGAGACGGTTCATTCAGCGGCGCGGCAGGACACTGGGGTCGCTGAAAGCGACGAAATCGCCGTTGATCAGACTGTCGCGGCAGTTGTAGCGCAGGCGGTGGCCATCCATCCGGGTGACCTGTCCACCAGCAGCTTCCAACAGCGCCTGTCCGGCCGCGGTATCCCACTCCGAGGTGGGTCCGAAGCGCGGGTAGAGCTCCGCCCACCCCTCCGCGATCAGACAGAACTTGAGCGAGCTGCCGACGCCGGTAGTGACATGGGGCGGTAGCGTTGCGAGATAGGCTGCAGTTTCGGGCGTCGCGTGCGACCGGCTGCCGACCACCCGCAATGGCTGCTGCGGCAGCACAGTGTGGATGGGCACGAGTCCTTTGCCGACGTGCTGGCTGAATGCCCCGATCCCGACCGCGCCCCAGTACACAAGGCCTTGAGCGGGCGCGGACACTACGCCGAGTACCGGCTCGTGGTCGACCACCAGGGCGATGTTGACGGTGAACTCACCGTTCCGTTTGACGAACTCGCGCGTGCCGTCGAGCGGGTCGACCACCCAGAGTTCGCGCCACTGCTGGCGTTCCACCCATGGCGCCGCCGCTGACTCCTCGGACAGTATTGGCACGTCGGGTGTGATGCGACTCAAGGCCTGGAGGATGACACGTTGCGATTCTAGATCCGCCTGCGTCAGCGGCGAGTCGTCTGCCTTGTGCTGAACAGTAAAACCCGCATCGTAAATGCGCATGATGGCAGCGCCTGCTTCGGCGACCACCGGCATCAGGGCTTCCGCCAAAGCAGTTAAGTCTCGCATCGTTGCTATCATAGCGCATGCGCGCAACGCAGAAACTCGACTGGTCCCTGATCGACACCGTGTTGCTCGATATGGACGGCACGCTGCTCGATCTGCGCTACGACAACTGGTTCTGGCAGACGCTGATTCCTGCGCGTTATGCCGCAGCCAACGGCATGCATGCCGACGCTGCGTTGGAACTACTGCGCCCGCGCTTTGCCGGCGTGCGCGGTACGCTCCAGTGGTACTGCATCGATCACTGGACGCGCGAACTCGGACTCGATATCGGTGCGTTGAAGCGCGCGTCGCTGACGCGGGTAGATTTCCTGCCGGGTGCGCGGGAGTTTCTGCAGCGATTACGGCGCCACGGTAAGCGGGTAGCGCTGGTGACCAATTCGCATCCACGCACGCTCGCGATCAAGAACGAGCAGGTGCCGCTGACCGGTTATTTCGACGCGGTGTACTCAACCCACGAATTTCATGCTCCCAAGGAGGATGCGGCATTTTGGCCGCGACTCGCGGTGCGTGAAGAGTTCGATGCTGCGCGCACGCTGTTCGTCGACGACAGCCTGCCGGTGCTGAACGCTGCACGAGATTATGGGATTGCGCATTTGCGCATGGTGCGTTGCCCGGACTCGGGCATGCCGCCACAAGACTGCGCGGCCTATGTCGCCATCGACGCAGTCGCCGACTTGCTGGACTGAGGTCAGGAAGTGGGGGAACCGCCGCCGCGTCGTCGCGGTGCGCCACCATGCCGTCCAGGACTCGAGCGCCCGCCCCCGGGCCGACTGCCACCGCGCGACTGGTCGAAGCGCGGCGCGCGTTCGCGCCACTCAGCGGGCGGCGGTGCCGTAACGTCGGCCAGGTCCGCAGCCTCGATGCTGGCGCGCGGGATCTGGTGACCGATGTAAGTCTCGATGTCCGGCAGGGAAATGGCATATTCCTCACAGCCGAAACTGATGGCGTCGCCCTCGGCGCCGGCGCGGGCGGTGCGACCGATCCGGTGCACGTAATCCTCGGCATCGTTCGGCAGATCAAAGTTGAAAACATGGCTGACATCGGGAATGTGCAACCCACGCGAGGCGACGTCGGTGGCGATGAGCACCGCCACGTCGCCGTTATGAAAATCACGCATCATGCGCAGCCGCTTGTTCTGCGGCACATCGCCGGACAGCGCCTGCGCGACGAAGCCATTGGCGGTCAGAGTGCGTTCGAGGACCTCGGCAATCCGCCGGGTATTGACGAAGACCATGGTGCGGCGCGCATCAATACGCCGGAGCAGGCCCATCAGCAGCGGTATCTTTTCTTCCGTGGAGGGAAAGTACAGCACCTGCCGCACCAGGTCAGCCGTCATCTTGTCCGGTTCTATCCGGATGAGTTCCGGCGTGTTCATGTGTTCATAGGCCAATTCGAGCACCCGGTGCGACAAGGTGGCGGAGAACATCATGCTGAGGCGATAGGTAGGATGCGGCAGCCGTCGCAGGATGAATCGGATGTCCTTGATGAAGCCCAGGTCGAACATCCGGTCGGCTTCATCCATCACCGCCACCTGGATATGGCGCAGATCGAATACATGTTGCTTGAAGTAGTCGATGATCCGGCCCGGCGTCCCGATGAGAAGGTCACAGCCTTCTTCCAGCGCGCGGCGCTGCTTGTCGTAATCGACCCCGCCGAAGACGATCGCCATTTTGAGCCCGGTGTATTTGCCGATCCCGAGCGCATCGGAATGGATCTGCACGGCGAGTTCGCGGGTCGGGGCAATCACGATGGCGAGCGGCGCATTGCGCGGGCGGTTCGGGGCCGGCGCGACCGTCAACAGGCGGTTGAACAGGGCGATGAGGAAGGCGGCCGTCTTGCCGGTGCCGGTTTGCGCCTGGCCCGCGACGTCCCGCCCCGCCAAGGCAACTGGCAGGGTTTGAGACTGGATAGGAGTTGCCCGACTGTAGC